>NZ_VOSK01000162.1 GCF_009296175.1 Microvirga tunisiensis
CCGTCATGGCGGGTGTGGCACGGTGCAATCGTGGCAGGGGTTGGTGTCAGCAACCAAATCCTACGACACGTCAGTCACTTAGGCTACACTCGCCAACCCTCTTCAGCCGCATCGTGCATAAGATGGGCTAGGGCCCGGCAAGGCCGAGTTGCTTGAGGGCATCCGCGACACCGGATCCATCGCGGCAGCCGGGCGTCGGATGGGGATGAGCTACAAGCGTGCCTGGTACCTGATCGACACCCTGAACGGCTACTTCCGAGAGCCGCTGGTCTCAGCCGTGAAGGGCGGCCCGCGCGGTGGAGGCGCTCAACTCACTCAGACCGGGCAAGAGGTTCTGGACCGCTACCGCCGCATGGAGACCGCCGCGCGGGCCGTCGTCACCGCCGACCTCGAACACCTCACGAAGATGGCCAAACCCACGCAAGCTTGATGGCCGGGATTGGCAATCTGTGCGATATAGCGGTCCGGCTATATCGGAGGTTCCCATGAGTGGCATTCGCATCCTGCTGTCGCTTCTCGTCGTCTGCGGGCTGGCCTGGGGCATGGCCGCTCCAGCGGCGGCCCAGCCCGGTCCCGCCATTGCAGCGGCCTCCGACCTCAAGTTCGCGCTCGACTCGGTCGCCGCCCGGTTCAAGGCCGACACGGGGCGGGACCTGACGCTCGTCTACGGCTCCTCCGGCAACTTCGCCCGCCAGATCGAGCAGTCGGCCCCGTTCGAGATGTTCCTGTCGGCCGACGAGGACCTCGTGTTCCGGCTTGCCGACGCGGGCAGGACCGTGGACCGCGGCACGCTCTACGCCGTGGGCAGGCTGGTCCTGTTTGCACCGCACGGCTCAGAGCTGAAGCTCGACGCGGCGTTCGCCGACCTGAGGGCGGCGCTGACCGACGGACGGGTGCGGCGGTTCGCCATCGCCAATCCCGAGCACGCTCCCTACGGCCGGGCGGCCGAGCAGGCACTGCGCTCACAGGGGCTGTGGGATTCCGTTCAATCCAGGCTCGTCCTTGGCGAGAACGTGTCCCAGGCGGCGCAGTTCGCCGCCTCCGGGTCGACACAGGGCGGCATCTTCGCCTACTCGCTGGCGCTCTCGCCCGAGGTCGGCAAGCTTGGCACCTTCATCCTCGTGCCTGCCGAATGGCACCAGCCGCTCCGGCAGCGCATGGTGCTGACGCGGAACGCCAGCGAGACGGCCAAGGCCTTCTACGCGTACATGCAAGATCGTCCTGCCCGCGAGATCCTGCGGCGGTTCGGGTTCGTCCTGCCGGGCGAGGCCTCGTAATACTGTGGACTGGTCCGCCCTCGCGCTGTCGCTCCGGCTCGGAGCCCTGACGGTCCTCATCCTGTTGCCCGTGGGCATCTTGGTCGGGCGGTGGCTAGCCTTCCGCCGCTTCAAGGGACGCCCGGTCGTGGAGGCGCTGATCGCGTTGCCTCTGGTCCTGCCACCGACGGTGCTCGGCTACTACCTGCTCGTCCTGTTCGGCGGCAATTCCCCCGTCGGGCAGGTTTGGCAGGCCATCTTCGGGCAACCGCTGGCGTTCAGCTTCGAAGGGCTTCTCCTGGCCTCCGTAGTGGCCAACCTGCCCTTTGCCATCCAGCCGATGCAGCGGGGCTTCGAAGCCATTCCGGGCGACGTGCGCGAGGCGGCGGCGGTGTCGGGCTTTTCGCCGTGGCGGATCCTCTGGGCCATCGACCTGCCGCTCGCCTGGCCGGGCATCGTCACGGGTCTCGTGCTCGCCTTCGCGCACACGCTGGGCGAGTTCGGCGTCGTCCTAATGGTCGGCGGATCCATTCCCGGCGAGACGAGGACCATGGCCATCGCCATCTACGACCGCGTACAGGCTTTCGATATGGGGACGGCCGGCACAATGGCGGCGTTCCTGCTGGCGCTCTCGCTGGTGGCACTCGCCATCACCTATACGCTCTCCGGCCAGGTGGGACGCCGTGCCTGATCCCGTCGGCCTCGAAGTTCGCCTGCGCCAGTCCGGCGCGATTCCGCTCGACGTCTCCCTGTCGTGCGGGCCGGGCGAGCTGATGGCGCTGGTTGGCCCCTCGGGTAGCGGCAAGACCACCATCCTACGGACCATCGCCGGGTTGTACTGGCCACAGGAAGCCTTGGTGACGTGCGCCGGGATGACCTGGGTCGACACAGGCTCCGGTGTCGACGTTCCCCCGCACCGGCGCCGGGTCGGGATGGTGTTCCAGTCCTACGCTCTGTTCCCGCACATGACCGCGCTCGCCAACGTGGCGGCCGCCGTGCCGTATGCCTCGAAGTCGAAGCGCGAGGCCCGTGCCCGGGAGCTGCTGCGTCTCGTCCATCTCGACGGATTGGAGGCCCGTAAGCCCACGACCCTGTCCGGCGGCCAGCAGCAGCGCGTCGCGGTGGCGCGCGCGCTGGCACGCGACCCGGCCGTGCTCCTTCTGGACGAGCCGTTCTCGGCCGTCGATCGGCGTACCCGCCGCCGGTTGCAGGACGAGCTGCGGGAGCTTCGGCGCTCGGTGAGGACCCCGATTGTGGTGGTCACTCACGACCTGGACGAGGCAGCCGCGCTGGCGGACCGGCTGGCTGTGATCGACCGCGGAGAGATCTTGCAATCCGGACGCCCGGCTGATGTGCTGGCTGCTCCGGCTGACGCCCGCGTCCGGAACGCCCTGGACCTTCCGACCGAGGACACGCCATGACGGGAACGACGGACGGCTTTTCCCGTCACCGGAACCTTCCTGCAGCATTCGGCAGCGGGGCCATCATCGGCGCCCTCGGTGGTCTGATCGGGCTTGGCGGGGCAGAGTTTCGCCTGCCGCTGCTGATCGGGCTGTTCCGCTTTGCCGCCCTGGAGGCCGTGATCCTGAACAAGGCCACGAGCCTCGTGGTGGTCGCCTCGGCCCTGCCGTTCCGGGCGGGAACCGTCCCTTTTGAGCTGATTGCGTCTCACTGGCCGATTGTGCTCAACCTGCTCGCCGGGAGCCTCTTGGGAGCTTGGTTAGGGGCTGGATGGGCGACCCGGCTGAAGTCGGAGACACTCTACCGGGTGATTGCAGTCCTCCTGGTCGCCATTGCTGGCGTGTTGGTATTCGGCCATGACGCAAGCGCTGGCCAACCTCTCCTGTTCGGATCGGTGCAGCTCGTCGCTGGTGTTACCGCCGGGTTCGTCATCGGGGTCGTGGCCTCCCTGCTCGGCGTAGCAGGCGGTGAACTGCTGATCCCGACCCTGGTGCTACTGTTCGGGGCCGACATCAAGCTGGCCGGGAGCCTGTCCCTGGCGGTCAGCCTGCCAACCATGCTCGTCGGGTTCACCCGCTACAGCCGGGACCGCAGCTTCTTGGTCCTCGGCCGCAACCGCGCCTTCCTGCTCGTCATGGCTGCTGGCTCGATTGCCGGCGCGTTCATCGGCGGTCTGCTGCTCGGCGTAGTGCCCGATGCCGTCCTGCTTCCGGCGCTGGCGGCGATCCTGCTGGTTTCAGCGGTAAAGATCTGGCGGCACCATTAGCATCCACAGTCGCAGCGATAAGGTCACAACGCACCTCGCTAAGCCCGATCAAGCTTCAAAGTCAGCAGCCCACTTTTACATCAATCATAGGTCTACCAGCTCAACCGACCCATACCTTTTCTAAGACTCTGGAATGCTAAGTCCAAGAACTCCGAGCTTCCTTTGCCAAATCCTGCTTTTGCGAGTTGATCCCGTAGAGCGATCTCAGAGAGCTCAGAGAAGAGGGTTTCCTTGATTTGGTTATTCCAGCTAGTCCTACCCAAGGGAGCCCAGACATGACCACGCGCACCTGGACCTGTGGTTGAGAGCTCCTGCTTGAGATTCTCGATCGTTGTATAGGTCGACGTATGCGCCAACGATCCGAGCACCTCGAAGCGCTCAAAACCTCGTGTGAACTCGTCCTTTGAGATAAAATAGTCTTCCATGTAGCGACCAAGAAGCTCGTGCAGATGATCACTTAGGGGGGTCTTTTTCTTGCTTCCATAAAGCTGGTCCCAATAATTGTTGTCTCCACCGTCCCAAGCCCACAGGAACAGTTCTTGAACTGCAGGCAACTGCTCACTGCGGTTCTCTGTCTGAATCTTCGTTGTCAGCCACTGGTACAGTGTTTTCAATCGTCCAGTGCGCAAGGCTGCGATACCATAGGCATACAAGAGGAGAACGGCAGGATACCGCCGTAAATGGATCCAAGGCATTAGACCGCCATGAACACTGGGAGCCCCAAACTCCCGCAGGATTTCGGTTGTCAATCCCAGTTCGTTTCCATCGCCCCATCGACCGAGTACGGCAAAGAGTCTGATCAGGGGCTCGGACCGGCTTTCATAAAGCGCAACACGCGCCTTGAACTCCTCCGGCGACCAATCACCATCTGTGCCGAGCTTGGAATCCGCCATATGCTGTTTCAGGCGGCGCACCTCATCCATCACTAAGTCGTGGAGCTGAATCCTAAATTCCGGCTTGCTGAGGTATTTCTTGGCGCTAGCAACAAGCAGATCCATGCTCGCCGGGTTCGGCCGCTGGAGGGCTGCCTGGACCTCAACCTTGCGCTGGATCTTCTCGAAGAAGCCATCCGCATCACTGATCGGGATAACCTTCCCGGCACGCTGATTGATGACGTCAAGAGCCGTCGCTGAGGGCTCGCCACGGCTTGCCCAGAACAGAGGGTACCGGCGGTTGGGGGCCCGCGTGATCACAGCGCGAAGGGCATGGTCCCAATCCGCGGACCATCCGCAGACAATAAGACCGTGCTCGTCCAGGATCCGGTCGAGCAAGGAGTTCATAGCCTCAGAGTAGCCTGTGAGCTCCGCCTCCGTGTTACGAATGCGGGTGTCGAGATAGTCGCCATGGATCTTGATCACATAGCACCGGCTATGGATGAGAGGAACGGCGCCCTTCAGGTCGTCATCAGATTTGATGACTGTCGGCTCTACACCCTCATCGCGAAGGGCGTTCTCAAGAAGGCGGTCAAAGTTCGTGGTGATGATGACACGAATGAAGCCATCCCGCACAAGCCGTGCTACCGCGCGATGGGCCTTCGTGGGGAGCTTCCGGCCTTCCTCGAGGTCCGCTTCTGTTGGCTCAATGTATCGGTGCAGGATCGCACGACGCTCATCCTGCGAATGCGACAGGACGTCAAGCAGGTCCGAATAGTTCGGCTCCTTACCAAATCGCCCTTGATACCACTCCGCCCAATCCTCTTGCTCGCCGGCCTGCTCCAAAGCGGCGATCCGCTTCGTCAGATCAAGGATGATCTCCCACCCCGTTGGGATTTGTGCCGCTCGCGAGACACCACTGCCAATCAGAAGAGCATAGACGCCTCTGTTTTCGTAGATCGAGAATGCAAGGGCGTTCAGTTCGTCCAGTTTATCTGCCATAGGGGTTCCTAAGGATATCAAGCGGCATGCGGGATACGAGACCAGGTGGGATCTGTCAGGAGATCAGGAACGATCCTTTAGATCTCCAAGCACCTTGCGAATGGCTGTGGAATATCCAGGGTCGAAGATGGTTCGCCCCTTTTCGTTGACAATCTCGCCTAGACCGACCTCCTGCCATCCACGATCCTCCAGGAACTCGCGGGAGATGGCTCGGCGCAGCGCCTGCTTTTCCGACTCCGTCAGCTGAGACTCCATCGGAAGTAGAACCACGGGTGCGGCTCCTGGCGAAGTGACCACGTTCCCGCCTAAGGGACGCCGGTCAACCACTATGTGGGTGTTCGCTTTCAGTGTGTTGACCTGAGCCTTCAATCGGTCACGCTCAGAGATGATACCCTGCATCAGGGACCGGATGGCGGGATCCTCGATCCGCATCAGGTAATCATGGCTTGCAAGCACCTTGGGTGCTTTTAGAGCAGCTGGACCTGCATATCCCTGCCATGCCTCGATGAGATTCCTGTAGTCGGCCGATTGGGCGTTGTAGAGGGCGCGACCCTTGAGGATACCTTCTGTTTCGCACAGTCTGCCGATGGCCGGAATTGAGAAGTCCCGAGACCCGGTTTGATGCTGCCGGCGGCAGATCTCATGCACGGCCGTTAGATTGCGCTGCCGCTGGGAGCGGCCGCCTTTAGCCAGCAAGGAGGCGAGAACGTCGTCAGGGTGGATTGTGATGGACGGCATCATCGGCGGCTTCCGATCAGGCTGGTGTTCGGCACAGGCTTCAGCGGCCGGGCCGCCCCAGCAGGAACGAACTTATCAAGGTCAACCCCCAAGTAGTCGCTCAGGTGCTCTCCGGCGTCTATTAACTCGACCACCCGGCGCTGCCCCAGGGCGGGGTTCTCCGGATCCAACTGCCCGGCAAGGTGGCGCATGAAGGCGTTGCCGACGCGCAACTGGTCCTGCTCGGATAGTTTCATGAACATGGGCGGGAGGTCGTCCCGGTCCAGGGCGGCATCGAGGAGCTGGCTGCGACGGATGATGGCCTTGCCGGGCTCCAGATCAGGATAGACCTCAGCATCCTGACACACCACAGAGAGCTGAAGGAGCTCCGACTCGGTTTCCTCGAACGCGACGTTCACGTCAAACGCCGTACCGACCGCCACTAGCACTGTTCCGTTGCCAGTCGGATTATCAGGAGCAGACTTGCAGCGCTCAATGAGGCGCCAGCAGGCAACGAGATCCTCGGCCAAATCGCTGAACCGCTTCATAGAAGTTTCCCACATACGCTCGGCTTGGCGTAAGGCGTCCAGCTCGCCGAAGAGCTCCCCAGCGGTTTCCGCCGCAGCCCTTCGGCGCTTGAGCTCCTGCAAGTTAGTCTCGTGCCCAAGGCACACGTTGCGCGCCTCATCGAAGTGGTAGGCGATGGTGTTGAAGTGAGCTACCAGCGCCGGCAAATGGTGCGGTCCGGTGACGAACCAACGGCAACGAACGCAGTTGCGGTTACCGCCGGGTACGGGACCATATTTTGACTGGGTCGTAGTGCTAGACGCCACAATGACCGACCCGCCATTGTAGCACCCGCCAATGGAGCGTATGCGCTCTACCTCACTGGTGTTGCCGCCGACCAGGCACAGGCCGTGGTGCATCGGCATCCAACCCGCTGGGTTGCGGCTGGCCGGGTGTTCGGGAACGGTGGCTGCAAGACTCGACGGGCTGTTGCAGATGGCCTGCTGCAACAGTTGGTCATGCTCCGTATCGAGCAGGAAGCTCTGGATACTGGCTTCCTTGTGGGCCTCAAGCCGCCGCGCTGCGTCACTCAAGGCGACCTTGATATGAGTGGTGCCGGGCTTGGTATAATACAGAGTCATCAACAATCGGCTGTGCCCGACCAGCTTCTGCAGGATTGGGAAAGGGACTTGTCCCTCGAGGGCCAGCGCCGTCACAAGCGACACTCGGAGGCTGTGCAAAGGGTAGAGGGTCGCCTGTCCCCCGCGGCTCTCTGCGGGAGGTGGTACGAGCCGAATCGGCGCTCCATTGGCATGGGTTTCACCTCGAGCCGCCAAACGATTCTGGAATGCTTCCAGCAGTCCAAACCACGGGTATTGGAGAGTGTTGTCGGCCATGGGAAGGTGACGTTCACCCGAGCGTGCTTCCGGTAACCGGAAGAGGAAGCAGGCGTCAGGATATTGCGCCAATTGAACCTCGCTTTTGGCGGGTATGTGACGGGCGTCGAGTTCGGCCCACGATGTGCGGCTGCGGATTGGGTTGTACTTGCTCTGCCAGTTGCGCAGCTTCTCCAGCCAGTAGAAGGCATCAGAATGCACGGGACCACCTGCGACCCAAGGCATGACATAACCCTTCTCAGTCCCTGAACGGCGAATGTCAGCAGTCTTGTTGGTACTGATGTAGAGCACCGTCGAGACTGCCTCGCCATCATTGAGCGCCTCGCTTCGACGAAAGACGCCCTGCTGCAACGGCTTGCGCTCCGATCCATGCCTAAGGTGATGAGTCAGCGGATGGGTGTTGAGCTTCCAGGTTGAAGAAGGATCTTCGGCCGTTGAATCATAGCGCCAAGTGTCAGCCTCGCCTGAATCGAGCACGCGCACCTGGAAGGTGCGTAACGGCAGGATGAGCTTGACGAGCAGGGCAACCCAGCGCACAGGGCTCCACATTTCAAGCACGTCGCCACCCGATTGTTGTCTCCGCGGTCGCACGCGCCACACGCAATCCGGGTCATCTTTGTCAATTTGGTCCGGGGTAACCTTGAACCAGCTCGGAGCGGCGAATCCGCGCTTGCCGATTTCCGCTCCAAGGGCCGACTTGGCCCATATCCAATCCCGGAAGTGGGGCCCCTGGGCGAGCATCTGCCGCAATTCGTCAATATAACCGTAGGGCAACGGAGAATAAACGCTCTCGTCGAGCCTCAGCAGACCAGACCTAGAGCGTCGCGCAACCGGATTGTGATATACCGCCAAGACAACAGCGCGTCCGTCGTCATCAGGCTCGGTGTACTCCCGCAGCAACACGAAGTTGAGAAAGGCGTGGATATCGTTGTTGTATCGGACTCCCCGCCCTGAGTCAGGGCAGGACGTCTTGTAAAAATCGGGCAAGACTGTCTTTCGTGCGAGGAGCACCTTCGGATCGAGCGGCAAACTCTGGCCTATAAGATAGTTTTCGAAGAATTGCACAAGGGCTTCGAGCCGATTATCGATGCCATGTGTCTCACCTTTGAGCCATTCTATTGCTAGGACGCGCCATTCGGCCAACTGTGGATAGTCGCGCTCGACCCAGCCTAGATTGGTGTCGTTTTTCCGGGTAACGCCAACTATCTTTTTCTTCACGAGAAGTACTTCCTTGCTAATTATCCATGTTCAGGAGGCGCGTCTCGATGAGGATGCGGGTCGCGAGCTGCAGTCGTTGTCCGGCGGCTATCAGTTCGGCCCGTATCTCGCGGCTGTTGGGCTGCGTGTACACTTCCTGGCTCTCCAGCGAGGTGTGATGCATGAAGCGGCGGGTCAGCATCCTGTCCACGCCTGCCTTGCGCAGGCGCCGACCATAGGCATGACGGTGGCCATGAGGCGTGGTCCCTAGCCATTTGCCGACCTGCAATCCGATGCGCTTGCATGCTGCTGCGTGGGCTTTGTTGTACTGACTGAGGCAATACATCTCCCCCAGCGGTGCTCGTCGCAAATTGATGAAGGCGAATGGGTGGCGCCGAGCGACGCGTGCGACGTCCTCAAGGTAACGATGCCACACTTGTAGGAACATCTCGCCGTACTCGGGCAAGAACCAGTAGGCCTGCTTATAGTATGGGCCGTCGTGCATACCCCCCTTCCATCCGGCACCTCTGATGTCGAGCAGCTGCGTTCGCGGTACGAGGCCAAACTTTTCGGCTAAATAGGCCGCCCGATTGCCTTTGCGTGGCTGTCCTGCCTCATCGCGCCAGTCCGCCGGTGCGCTGCCTTGGCTGGGATGATGAATCAGCACCTTGGCCTGCTTAGGGTTGGCTGGGTCGGGGAACACATCGCCGATGTACAGATGGAAGGGTTCGGACTCGCGGAAGCCAGCCCCATGCAGAAGGAGCGTGATTAGAATGTTGCGGTAATCATGTCGTGAGCCGACCTTAAAACCCTTGCTGAGAAGATCCATGAAGCGTTCTTCCGGAAAGGCCGGCGGCTCGCCCTGATTGACGCGCGGTGTTCGTTGAGCACGCACCCGGTGCCCCGTGGCCTCCGGCGTAGCATTCTCGGCCCAAATGTGACCTAGGAAGGCGCGGTCGCGTCGATATTGGTAGGCGGCCTCGTCGCACAAACGGTCATAGGCCCCGCCCGCATAGCGCGGGTTGATAATTGCTGCACCAGGCCTCATTTCGCCGAGCCAGTCGAAGAAGTCGGTGAGATGATTGATAATGCTTCTGGCATCATGCGCCGAGCGTGGGGACCAGCCCAGCCCGCTAGGATCAATGCCGGTCTTACGGTCAATGGTGCCGGTATACAGGCGCTGGGCGAAGTTCTGGAACAGCCGATAGGTGTCGCGTTCCCCCGGGTTGCTTTGCATGTATTCGAGGAACATACGAACCGAGCGCGCCACCTTGCCCATCCAGGTAAGGCTGCGATCGTGGCTGCGGGACATAAAGTAGTCCAGTAGCGGCTCCAACAAGCCGACAGGGGTTAGCAAGCCCGGCATCTCGGTATAAGCGCCGGTCTCGTCGGTATAGACGCGGGTTTTAACGGTCACGAACATCAGCAAGCCCCGGCAAGCAAATCGGTCAGGGTGACCTTCCGTCGGCTCGCATGGCGCGGAGCTTCCACTGCCCGGCGTCCCGCTTCGGGATCTCCGATCAGGAGCACCTGCGTGGTGGCCCGGGTGACTGCGGTATAGAGCATGGTGCGATCGAGGTTCCGGGTCGCAGACACGGGAACAATGATGCGCGAGAACTGGCTTCCTTGGGCTTTGTGCACCGTCACGGCGTATCCCAGCTCCAGGGCATCCAGAACCTCCTCAGTCACCGGCCGAAGTTCTCCGTCATCCCACCTGACCCAAGCCAGAACGACACCAGTTCGCTCTCCCTCGGCATTAAAAAGCGGCTGAGGGGTTTTCTCGATTGTTTCGAGGTGGCCTAAGCTGCCGTTCTGAAGGCCCAGATCCCAGAGATTGCGGACGCATAGAACAGAGTCGCCCAGGCGCAGCCCAGAATCTTCTTGGCGCGACCGATCTTCATTCCACACGAGCAGGCGGGGCTCATCACCGCCCACAGCCTCTTGGCACAGCTCATTGAGGATCCGGGCAGAGGCCACGCCCTTCTCGCGAGTGAAGGTCAGGATTTGGGTGCCCTTCGGGTCCGCGAGATAATGTCGGAGCACCGTCTCAGGTATGTCGTTGGCAGCGCATGGCATGAACGCGAGTGCGGGTTGTGGCCCCGCGGAGAATGTCGGCCACCGGCCATCACGCATTTCCTGCGCACCCCGGGCAATGTCGCCGCCAAAGCGCCGGACCTCGGTGAGCTCGACCCTTGGAACTCGTTCGATCGGAATCAAAGCCTGCAGCGTGAGCCCCGGCCCGACGGGTGGCAACTGGAACGGATCGCCAATGAGAATGATGCGACAGGACGTCGGGATCGCCTTCAGCAGCCGATAAGCCAACAGAATGTCGAGCATGCTGGCCTCATCGACCACCAGAACGCTATTCTCGGGCAAACCTTCGGGCGCGACGTTGCGCAGGAAGCCGGCAATGGTCATTGCAGGGCGCTTCGTCGCCTCGGCCATGCGCTTGGCGGCTCGCCCCGAGAGGGCCATGAGGTAGGTGGTGCGATCACATTGATCGAGCAGATCCCCCACAGCTTTAAGAACCGTGGTCTTTCCCACGCCCGCTCCTCCAGTGATGAGCAGCAGAGGGTTCAGGGCGGCCGCGTGCACCGCTTCTCGCTGAGCGGCGTTGAGGGTAAAGTCTACCCGTCCGATGGCAGCGGCCTCCTCCTTCTCGAATGAGGCCAACACGGCGTCGACCTCGTCCCGTTCAGCCAGCGGAAGGGTCGCCCCGAGACGCTGATTCAGCGCCTCCGCCACACTCTGTTCGATGAGATACGGTCCGTGCGCGTGCAATCGGTCCCCGCGAACGCCGACTATCCCATTCGACTCGGCTAATGTCAGTGCTACGGGAACATGCGATGGAGCGATCAGGCCGCTCAGGCTCGTTTCGACCTCTGAGCGCTCGCAGAATGTGTCACCTCCGTCAAACGCCTTGTAGAGAACAGCCTCCACAGCCGCCGACAGGCGCCGTGGATCATCGGGCGGGAGCTCGAAGTGCTGTTGCGCCAGGGTGTCGGCAGCTGACCAACTCATGCCGAACGCCAACAGACGGTAGGGATCCTCCTTGATCGTGAGGTGCGCTCGGCGCCCATAGGCCGCCAGCACCTTCCGCGAGAGCCGTAGCTCGAGGCTCACCTGCTGGAACCATTGCAGCGCGTCAGCGGCACCATACTGCTGCCACCCCGAGATCAGCACAGTAGCCAGATCCGGTCCGACGATCGCCCTCAGAGCGGCGTCGTCGGCTTCCTCTAGACAACTATAAAGCCCTTCGCCAAACGCCTCCCAGAGCCTCCGGGCCTTCACCTCGCCAATTCCCGGGAAGCCGGGGCTGGTCGAAAGCAGCTGCACGATGTGCTCACCCGAAGGACGAAGCAATTCTGCGGCTTGAGCTGTCAGGCGATCTTCCTGCACCTGGTAGCCGTCAATGATGTACGAAACCTGCTTCGTATCCCCCACCACACGCCACCACTGGCCTTGCAGGACCTCCACAGGGGTGATGCGCGAAGGGAACGCGACGGCATAACGGGGGGCGTCCGGCGTGGCTCGCCCCTCTGGACCGATAGCGATACAGGAGGCGGTCGCCCCCCTGGACGATCGGCTTCGGACCCTCTGTACGCGTAGTGTCAGAGCGCTGCTCAACGGGGAAGCCGTCCGGTTTCGGCGAGCACAGACTCGATGGCCTTGAAGCGCTTGAGCTGCTCACGCAGGTCGGCCAGTTCGACCCTCAGGGCTGAATTTTCAGCCTCAAGCCGCTTAAGGCGTTCGGCATCGGAGGATGCCTGAATTTGACCTTTGGTCCGCAACGGTGGGAGATTTCCCGGCGCGGCCAGCGTGGGAAGCACGCCAGAGTTTCGAAGCCGCTCCTCTAATTGGTGCAGAGCCTCCTTGACCCGAGGGTTCTGGGTAAGAACAGAGCGGCTGAAGTTGCATTCGCGACAAATCTCTCCACGGTTCAGACGTCCCTGTCCGACCATTTCCCGAAACTCGCTGTCGCTTTTCCCGCTAACCCAGTTTCGGAAAGCTCGGAAATTCTCTTCAGACCGCTCTTGCCCGTTCACTCCCGATCATCCCTCGGAACATATTATGTATTCCTATGGTATAGCTTCCTACCGTCGTGGCAAGAAAAAAGCCCCTGAATGAGGGGCTTTTAGGAATTTAGAGGGCAATAACCTTCAAACTATGTATGGAGAGTTGGGGTGAATAACATGACGACCGCCCTTTTCGCTGTCTGGCTGTGATTACCAGCCGCCGTAGTAGCCGGATCCATAATACGGCGAGCCGTAGCTGTGGGTCACCGTGCGCGGGGCATAGCCATAGTCATAGGACCGGACCACGCGACGGGTGCGATACACCGGGCGGGGCTCCTCATAGTAGCGGACTACACGCCGCTCCCGATAAGCAGGCCGGGCGTAATAGCCGTCATCGTAGCGATATGAGGTCACCGGGGCAGCATAGCCATAAGCAGGTGCCCCATAGCCATAGGCGGGAGCCGCATAGGCCTGAGACGCCGCGCCAGCGATGATGGCACCAGCAGCAAGGCCGACTGCACCGGCAGCGATGGCAGCGCCGCGACGGCCCGAACGTGCCTCGGCGTCCGTCGTGGACAAGGCGCCAAGAGCCAGGACGCCCACTGCGGCAAGAGTAGCGATCTTACGCATGTGATGTCTCCAGAATAGTTCTGAGGGAGCTAACGTAGAACCCCAACATGGGTTCATTTTATCACAGCACGCCTGAATACAGGCTGAACCATTTCGTAAATTATATTGTCCAATATTCTTATCCTGCCCCCAAGTTCAACTTCGGTGCTCTTGGTCTTGCCTGCTGTACCAAAGGCGCAGCGCCAAGGAGGGGAGGGGTAGGCGCTGCTCCTTGCAAAGATCTCGCTATTTTGGTGCCCCAACGTGCACAAGAATTCGTATTGCGAGGTTTCAAGTCGAGCATTGGGTGAACCCGACAGTTGGTCAAATCCCCGAAAGGGTGAAGGGAGATCCCGATGCAGCTCACGCGCAAGATCCGTAGCCTTACCCGCCGTCTGTGCCGCGAATTGTACCGCAACAAGGTGGATTTCCTCGCCCGACGGGCCGATCTCAAAGCGAGAATTGGGCAGCTGCAGGAAAGCGGCAAAGTTGCCATCGTGTATGGCGGCATCGACTGTGACGGTGGCCGATGGGACAATCGGGTCTCCGAGGTTTCCGCGATCCCGGTTGCGGTAGAGCGGTGGTACGACCGATACGAGGCTCAGGCCGAAGGGCCTTAGTGGCAAACCCTCGAGAAGCCCTCGGTTGCCGCAGACCTCGTCGAGGACGATCGCGACCTTGCGCTGGAGGCCTTCGAGGGCGGGCACAGCCACGTCCTCTTCGCCTGACGCCCAGGCACCAGCGCCCCAGCCGACACCTTCCTTCCCAGTTTTTCCGATGAACGGTGGTTCCGCCATGACCATGCGCCGCGCCCAGAACGACAACAGCCGTTTCCATCTCGGTTTTCTGACCGTCAATCGGCAGGACCCCCATTCAGGAGCCGAGGTCCGGTTCGATCGGCTCGAGGTCGTGCTGACCGACGCCGTCTTTCAGGCAAGCAACGGCGGCATCTACCGCAAGCTGCGGGCAAAAGGTCAGAATGGGGAATTCTACTACGGCAGCGCCTTCGCCGGGAAAGAGCGCAACTTCGCCAAGTCGATGACCCTGATCGTCTACTACGGGTCGGAGAAGCTCACCGTGCCCGTGCCGGTGGAAGACATCGCTGTCGGCAATGTGTCCTCACTGGACCTCTCCTGCACCATTCCGGCATCCGAGCAGACAGCCCGCCCCGTCGCACCCGAACCCGCAGCGAAACCGGTCGACCTTCAGGAAGATCGCCTCTGGTCGGTGACGGAGACGTTCATCCGGGCCCAGCCGATCAAGGCGAAGGACCAGCTCACAAAGCTGCGCCGGGCTGTGACCCTGATCTACCACCCGGACCAGTACGCCGAGGCGGAGCGGGAGATCCGGACCCGGATCATCGCGCGGGCCAACGACCTGATCGACAAGATCGGCCTGCAGATTGCGGCCTGACCTTTCCATACCCAATCAAGGAATTCGCCTCGTGGACACAGCCGACCAAAAGCCTGGAGATCAACCTGAGACGGTTGAGGCCCTGCTGAACTCGATCCATGCCTACTTCGTCGGCCCTGAATAACCCACAACTCGTTGGGACAGAAGGATTCTTCGTCGCCCCGAAGCATTGTAAAATGCCAGCATCTGGGGAAGGACCCGCTCAAACCTGGTGTTTTGCCATGGGACCCAAGCCG
>NZ_VOSK01000163.1 GCF_009296175.1 Microvirga tunisiensis
GGGTCGAAGGACCGCGCGTGGTCACCGCTTCGAGGCTAATCGTGTCGGCAATCTGCGGCGGCATTGGGACATCCCGTGCTTCGAATCGAAGCCGGCTTCCGAAGGCGAGGTCATGACGATCAAGAAGGCCGCCGAAGTGCTCGCCGTCGCTCCTTCGACCCTGCATCGATGGCTCAATGCCGGCATGATTCCCGGAGAGCAGCTGACACCGGGCGCGCCCTGGCGGATCCGCGTGACCGATGACCTCATCGCCCGTTTTAGCGGGAAGGTCGACGACGGCTTCGTGACCATGCGGGAGGCCATGGGCAGACTCGGCGTCTCGCGCCAAACCGTGTTGCAGCGTGTCAAGTGTGGCGAGATCGAAGCAGTGCACGTCACCAAAGGGAGACAAAAAGGTCTACGCGTCAAAGTGATAGACCATCAGCGGGGGCTCTTCGAGCAGACCTCATGAACCAGGGGGCATTATGAAGCGGGATCCAAGTAGTCCGCGAGGTCAGCGTCCACGACGTCCGGATGGCCTCGAAACAGCAGCTCTTCCACCTCGATCACCGCCTGCTGGGCATTACGCCCGGACCGGTAGGCGTAGAGTTCCGGTGGAAGGTCGGCCTCGAAGATCGGGTCCAGCACCAGCATCGCTGCTGTCATGCAGACCCGGTCCCGCACGGTCGAGATGCCCAGCGGCCTGAGTTTGCCGTTGGCCTTCGGGATAAACACGCGTCTGATCGGGTCCGGTCGGTAAGTCTCCTGCCTGAGCGCAAGCGCCAGTTCGCCTAACCACCGCTCGACCCCATAGGCCTCGATGTCCGCAAAGTCCTGACCGTCGCCCCCCGGTGCGCCCTTGTTGGAGCGGCACTGGGCATAGGCATGCGCCAGGATGTCCTCGCGGCTGATCTTGTCGTACAGGGCGTAAAAGCGATAGCCGGCTTCTGCCTTCGCTTTCGCGTGCAACGCCATCTGCAGTTTCTGAACACTCTTTGGAGTTGATAGGTTGCCCAATCTCCAGGTCCCTCACCACGTCTTGCGTCTGTCTTGAACTGAGGTCCCTTTCCTCGACCAGCGTTGACTGGCTTCAGCGGTACTACGGACCTCTCCGCCACCCCAGGGCGCCCGGCCTGTCCCTCGCGGGCGTCCGGTTGGTCATCCCTGACCACGTCCTGGGGCTTCCCGTGTTGCGTGCGCTTTCCTTGTGTCCATGCTGCCGCCACGACCCCGGTGCAGCGGCTGGGCGTACTCTTTGCTCAATCCACCCAGCCGTATCAGCCTTCCCCGAAAGGGTTGTCGGGTGGGACTTGCACCCACTGGAAAACGCCGCCTTGTCACGGCGCGCACCGTGAACAGACCTTCCCCTTCGGGCTCTTCCCAGCATTCAACCGGAGGGGCCGCCCTTTGTCAGGCACAAATGGCATCCTCTCGATAGCGCATGATTCAGTATGCAGAATTTGCATATCAGTCGGCAAAGTTTCTATTTTGAGCCTCTTTGAGGCGCTGTAATCTGGTGCAGGCAAAATTGTCTTAGTGTTCCAAAGTAGAAAGAGCCGCGATACTAATTGGATGTCTCGATACCGTGAGCCGGTAAAAGAGTGGCAGCGGCTTCGGGATTACTAGGCTCGCTAAGCACAAACAAACTCCAAATTATAACAATATGGGAACAGACAGAGAGGAAGAGATGATGGGATACTATTCCAACGCAGCTGGCAAATGGTCCGTCGTTGCACTGGCCGTCGGTGCCTGTGCGATCCTTACGGCTCTTCCCGCTGGCGCTGCTGAAAATCGCGTAAGTGAAATTCTTGGCAGAGGCGTCGTACGCGTCGGCGTGCAGGGGGCATTCAAACCTTGGTCCTATCCGGCTCCGGATGGCACGATGCAGGGCATCGAGGTCGATTTGGCCAAGGATGTCGCAGACAAATTAGGCGTGAAGATCGAGACCGTCATCATCAATTCCGCGAACCGTATTCAATTCCTGCAGCAGGGCAAGATCGATCTGATCATCGGTGGCATGTATGACACCGCCGAACGCCGGAAGGCCGTCGGCATCATCGAACCGGCCTATTGGACGTCTGGCCCGACGCTGATGGCGAAGAAGGGCATTGTCAAGGAGTGGAAGGACATTGAAGGCAAACCGGTCTGCGCCAAGCAGGGCGTCGCCTATAACAAGAAGGTCGAACAGGACTACAAGGTCCGGATCGTTGCTTTCGCCGGCAACTCGGAGGGCAAGGAAGCCCTTCGCACGAGCAAGTGCGTCGCGTGGCTGTACGATGACGTAAGCATCATGGCGGATCTGGAGACGCCCGAATGGGCTGATTACGAGATGCCCGTTTCCGTACTTTACAACAATCCCTGGGCGAGTGCTGTTCCGATTGAGGAACTCGACAAGCCATGGGGCGTGTTCATGACGGGAATGGCTTATCGTTGGCAGGCGAGCGGCAAGCTCGTCGAGCTTGAGGGCAAGTACAAGCTGAAGCCTTCGAATTGGTTCGCTCAGCAGCACGAGAAGCACCAGTGGGATGCTTCTTACCTCGAGGGTCCGAAGTAACCGGGCATCTATTCCATGCGTGACCGGATGGCTCTTTAAGCAATGGAAAGCGGGGACGGAATGTTCGAGCTCATCGCTCCCTTCTTCAACGACTTGTACGAAAAGACGGGTCTGAACTTCAACATCTTTTACGACCGCTATGAATTTGATCGCTTTCTTTCTGGTGCGGTCATTTCACTGCAATTGATGTTTGGAGCAATCCTCCTGTCGCTCGTCATTGGTGTTCTCGGCGCCTGGGCGCAGGGATCGGGGTCGCGAGTTCTGCGCGGTACCATCAACGCCTACATCCAGGCGTTCCGGAACACGCCACCCATGATCCAACTCTTGTTCTTCTACTTCGGATTGGGAGCGTTCACACCGCAGGTCGACATGGGCGGCTACACCGAACCCCTGGTCTCCGCTTTCGCTTGGGCAATCATCGCCCTTGGTGTTTTCGGCGGCGCATACAACGTCGAGATCTTCAGGTCCGGTCTGGAGGCCGTTCCTCGCACGACGCTGGAGGCGGCGGACAGCCTCTGCCTGTCGAAGTGGCAGATCTACCGCCATGTGACCCTGCCGCTCGCCTTCAGGATCTGTTTGCCGTCACTGGCGAGCAATCTCATCAGCTTGGCGAAGACCACTTCGCTTGCCTACGTGATCTCCGTTCCCGAAATGACCTATGTCCTGAACCAGGTCTGGTCCGACAGCATCAACGTTCCCGAGATGATGCTGATCCTGTTCGCGTTCTACGTAGCGGTCGTCTCCCTGCTCGGTGCGGGATTGAGCTTCGTAGAAAAGAAGCTCGCATTACCAGGATTTGGACGATGACACAGGCGCGAACCGATACTGGCCACGCCACTCCGGTGCAATACTCCGTCTCTGGGATTTGTTGGTACCACGGCGTCATTCTCGTCGTCGCGTTCGTAACTGTTTTCGCGGCCGTTTACCTGAACAACCGCGGAGCCGCCGACACGAACCTGTCTGAACTTGACACCTTAATCCTCTGGCTGCCGTTCATCCTGAAAGGATTTGGTCTCAACTTGCTGATGAGCTTTCTCGCGATGGGCATTGCGACCGTGCTGGGCGTCGCACTGGGCATCGCGCAGGTCAGCCAGATCTCCGTTCCGCGTGCTATTGCAAAGTTTGTCACGCATCTCTTCCGGAACGCACCGTGGCTCGTAATCCTGTTTACGGTCATGTACCTCCTCCCGGTTGAAGTGAGCCTATCTGGCGAGAAGGTCATTATTCCGGATTGGATCAAGGCAACCTTCGCCTTCTCTCTGCCTGTCATGGGGAACATCAGCGAGATCGTTCGCGGCGCCATCAACTCGATTCCGACCGGCCAATGGGAATCGGCGGAAGGACTGGCCTTCAACAGGCGGCAGACGATGGTCCACATCATCCTGCCGCAATGCATCAAGCGGTCCATTCCGCCATGGATGAACTGGTACGCGCTACTCACGCTGGCCACGCCCATGGCCTCGATCCTGGGAGTTCATGAGGCTGTCGGCAACGCTCAGGCGGCTATGGAGGCCGGTGGGGGACGGCCCGATTTTCTGCTCCCCTTCTACCTTTTCCTGCTGTGCCTGTTCTTCGCGTACATCTACCCCATCGCTCTTTGGACAAGAAAGCTCGAGCAGAAATATGCTGTCTCTCACTAAAACTATAGAAGGCGATGTCCCTCGAAATTGGACATCCCATACGCCGATCGTCTCGCTGCGCGATGTCCGGAAATTTTACGGCGCCGTTGAAGTGCTGAAGGGCATCAGCCTGGATGTGCGAAAGGGGGAGGTGATCTGCATCATCGGACCATCCGGCTCCGGCAAATCGACTCTCGTCCGATGCATCAATGGCCTGAACAGCATTCAATCAGGCTCTATCACGGTTGAAGGAATTGAGGTTAACAGCCCCAAGCTCGATGTCGTCGCGCTGCGGCGCAAGGTCGGCATCGTCTTCCAGCAGTACAACCTGTTCCCCCACAAGACAGCCCTTGAGAATGTCATGCTGGCTCCGCTTCTCGTACTCAATGAGCCAAAACAGCAGGTCGAGGAGCGGGCCCGCGCGCTCATCGCCAAAGTGAAGCTTGAGGGCAAGGAAAATGCTTATCCCGGCGAGTTATCGGGCGGGCAGCAGCAGCGCGTTGCAATCGCCCGCAGCCTCGCCATGTGTCCGGACGTGATGCTTTTCGACGAAGTGACGGCTGCTCTCGACCCTGAGACGGTCAAAGAGGTTCTCGTCACTATTAAGCAACTGGCCGCCGAAGGCATGACCTGCATTCTCGTGACACACGAGATGGGATTTGCCCGTGAGATCGCCGACCACGTCTATTTTACCGATGGAGGAGTCATTGTCGAACATGGCCCGCCATCGGAGCTCTTCAACAATGCGAAGGACCCGAGGACTAGGCGCTTCCTAAGCCAAGTCTTGTAGCAAGACCCGGGCTCACGCCCGAAACAGCGACCGCAGCAGCAACAGGACCACGAGCGGCCAGACAGCGATTTGGCCGAGCGAACCCCTATTGTCAAAAGAGACAGACGAACCATGGGCACAATCACTCATCAGCAGATCACGAAAGATCCGCTTCTTCAGCCCCTTACGATCCGCAAGCTCACTTTGCGCAATCGGATCATGAGCACCAGCCATGCCGCCGGGCTCGAAGAGGGCGGTATGCCTGGGGAAGCTTACCAGCTCTATCACACCGAAAAGGCGAAGGGCGGGCTCGCGCTGTCCATGTTCGGCGGTTCCTCCAATGTCGACAGGGACTCGCCCAACATCTTCCGGCAGCTCAATGTAGGTGACGATCGCATCATTTCGTACTTCCAGCAATTCAGCGAGCGCATGCACGCGCAAGGGGCGGCGCTCATGTGCCAGATCACGCATCTGGGACGGCGAGGCGACCCCTATGCAGGAGACCGTCTTCCGACGATTGCACCCTCCGTCATCCGGGAAACCCTCCACCGAAGCATTCCGAAGGAGATGGATGAGCACGATATCGACCGTGTCGTCCGTGCCTATGCAGAGGCTGCCAGACGGTGCAAGGAAGGGGGATTGGACGGCTTGGAAACCCTCGCCGCGGGTCACCTGATCGGACAGTTCCTGTCGCCGTTGACAAATCGCCGAACGGACCACTTCGGCGGTAGCCTTGAGAACCGTGTCCGGTTCCCGCTGATGGTTCATGAGGCAATTCGTAAGGCGGTCGGCGACGATTTCGTGATTGGAATGCGCTTTACCATTGATGAGCGGACCCCCGGAGGCCTCTCATTCGATGATTGTGTCGAGATCGCGCTGATCCTGAGAAATGCCGGTGCCGTCGATTTCATCAACGCGGTCTATGGCTCGATGGATACGATGCGCGGTCTTTCCGAGCAGAACATGCCTGGCATGGGCTCGCCGATTGCTCCCTGGGTCGAACCCATTGGGCAATTCAAGCGGGAAGTGGACCTACCTGTCTTCCACGCTGCGCGCATTGCCGATGTCGCCTCCGCTCGCTACGCCATCGCCGAAGGCAAGCTTGATATGGCTGCCATGACGCGGGCCCAAATCGCCGATCCCTATATCGTCGAGAAGATCCGAACCGGGCGCGAAAACGAGATCCGCCCTTGCGTCGGCGCCACGCACTGTCAGTCCCCGCAACGCCCCTCGTGCCTTCACAATCCGGCGACTGGCCGCGAGGCGCAGCTCCACCACAAGTTCGAAAAAACGGAGGGGCCGCAGCGGCGCATTGCCGTGATCGGCGGTGGTCCCGCCGGCTTGGAGGCCGCGCGGATCTGTGCGGAACGTGGGCACAATGTTTCACTCTACGAGGCTGCACCACAACTCGGCGGACAGATTCTGGTCGGTGCGGCCGGGTCCTGGCGCCGCGACCTTATGGGCATAGTCGACTGGCGCGTCTCCGAACTCGAACGCCTGAATGTTCGGGTACATACCAACTCCTATATGGAGGATTCTGATGTGCAGGCCCTCAATCCCGATGTCGTTATCGTCGCGACCGGAGGTCTTCCTAACGTCGACCTCACCTCGGGCGGGGATCACTGCATGAATACCTGGGACGTCCTCACGGGCCACGCCTCGGCCTCCGGCAGCGTGCTCGTCTTCGACGGAACGGGACGCCACCCGGCTCCCCTCGCGGCCGAGAAGCTCGCATCGCAGGGTCTGAATGTCACCTATTGTTCGATTGACGGTCAGATCGCCGAGGAATTGACCTATGTCGAGCGCTTCCGCTGGAAAAAGCGGTTCCTGGAACTTGGTATTAATCCCGTCTTTGACACCAAACTTGTTAGTGTGAACCGTGTGAACAACCGCCTGCAGGCGAGAATTGTGAACGAGGTATCCCAGCAGGAAAGCCTCATCGACGTCGATCATGTCGTCGTCGAGCAGGGTACCGTGCCGATGGAAGACGTCTATGCGGGGCTGCGTTCGCAATCGGCCAATGATGGCGTGACCGACATCAACGCCCTTCTGTCGATGCACCCACAACCGAAGCTGAAGGACGAGGGCTTCGAACTTCATCGTATCGGCGACGCCGTATCCAGTCGGAACATCCACTCGGCCATGCTCGATGCACACCGCATCTGCAGCGTACTTTGAAATTCATCTTGGTATGATGGAGTGACACGATGAAAATTACTGATTTCAAACTGCTGACCTTTGACGTGGTCGGAACCCTGATTGATTTCGAGACCGGCGTTCTGATGGCGACACGGGGTCTCGGTGGAGAAAAGGCAAAACACCTGTTCGACGATGATATCTACGGGCCATACCTGCGCGGCCGCGACATTTACTACGGACGGTCATCCTACGCCATGGGTGATGTCTATCTGCATATGGCGAAGGAACTGGGCCTCGATTCCAGCGAGCGTGTCGCCCACTCCTTCCAGCTGGCCATGCTGCGGCATCCGGCCTTCGAGGATTCCGTCGAAGCTCTCCGGCGCTTGCGGAAGAATTTCCGCCTCGTTGCCATGACGAATGCCGACAGGACAGCCTTTTCGGCCTACTCAGAGACATTAGGAAATCCGTTCCACGACAGCGTGACCTGCGATGAGACCGGCTGCGCGAAGCCGGACCCGAACTTCTTCGCCTTCAACAAAGGACGTCAGTCGGCCTTTGGATACAAGCAGTCGGAGATCCTGCACGTCGCCCAGAGTCAGTATCACGACATTGGCATTGCCAAGAAGCTCGGTTACACAACCTGCTGGATCGAGCGGCGCCAGGGGCAGGCGGGCTTCGGCGGAACGCCCGTTCCGGCAAAGGTGGAGACTCCTGATTTCCACTTCGCTACGCTCGCACAGCTTGCCGATGCGATCGATGGCGAACTGGGTGCTACGTTGAAGGGGCAGGCCGGCCGCCTCTGATACCGGGAGCCTCCACTATGATGTCTCATCAATCAGCACCCTTCGGACCGTCTCTCTGGCAAGCAACGTCTTCGGCGAGGCCCCGATTCAGCCGTCTCCGGAGTGCAGATCGGTTCGATGTTGCGATCATCGGCGGAGGCTATACCGGCCTGTCCTCGGCCCGGTATCTTGGCCGCAAGGGATTGTCTCCCGTCGTTCTGGAAGCTAATCACGTCGGCTGGGGCGCCAGCGGGCGCAACGGCGGCGTCGTCGGGGGGAAGTTCAGAGTATCGTTCAAGGAAATCGGCAACCGCTACGGGCTGGAAACGGCGAGCCGGATGCACCAGCTCGGGCTAGAAGCCGTCGAGCATATCGGAACTCTAGTCGATGAGTACAATATCACGGAAGCGCAATATCGACCGAGCGGATCATTGCGCTGTGCTCACAATGTGGCATCGTTCGAGGCTCTCAAACAGGAATGTGAATGGATCGGCTCGGCCCTTGGTGACAACGGGTGCTGCATCCTGTCGGCGGAAGAGCTTCGCGAAGAGACGGGATCGAGCGACTTCCTGGGAGGCATGCTCAACACGCACGGCGGTGTCATCCACCCGCTCAATTTCGTGCTCGGATGGGCTGGCGCGCTGCTGCAGGAGGGGATCACCATCTGCGAGCAGACAACTGTTCTGAGAGCCTGTCCGAGTGAAAGTTCCCAAGGCGAAATCGGAGTGATTCATAGGCCGTAAGCTGATTCGGAGCTGGCGGATGCGCCGGCATGGATTGCGGGGCGACCAATGTCGCAGACGTGCCAACACCGGACTTGCATCGACGGACGAGCGGATCTCTAGCCCACCCACGTCAGTTAAGTTGTTGGAATCCGCCCCGCTTCAAATCCCGTGTTGGACGAGGTCGCTTGCGCCTGAAATGCGCTTGGCGACCGCGATCATTCCGCATGAGGTATCTGGCTCGCCTGCTCACCAAGTCTTCACCCGAACTTCTCGCCGACACACGACCAAACGGATAGCCCAGGGGCCAAGAAGGGCGTAGAATCACAACGAACGACGGTTGCGGTTCCAATAACTGAGAGATGGCTGCTTAGGTCACCCACCGTCGTGCGGTAACGACCGCGATGTAAGAGCCCTAAATTTTGGAGGGCGTCGTGAACTCTACGAACGGTATTGCCAAGATTTTCGTGGCCGCACTGATGATCTTCGTTCTCTGCGGCGCGTCTAGAGGTTTGGCGCAACAGGAAACAAGCCGGGAATTCAGAGCGCTTGCCCTCGATCCCCAATCCGAAGTCCGCTTTTCTGACCCGTGGACCCCGGCCGCGGTGATCTACCGGAATGCCAAGGAACTCGTGGTCTTGGACGGTACTAAGCCACCGGTCGAAGGAAAGGGCCTCGAGCAGCTGACGCAATTCCCCGTCGCACGGGCCCTCATCACTGTTGAGCCACGTACTAGCTACGCGGATGCGCTGGCACGCCTTGAAGCCATCGCTGCTTCGCGGGGCGACCCTGCGGAGTTCATCGAGGTCGGGGGATGGCCGGCGGTTGAAGTGAAATTTAGTGAGCGCTTGCCACGGCGCGGATCAAGAGAAACCTCGTTTCCTGATATAAGCGTGCAACGTTTGATTACGGCGATTGCAGCTTACGATAGAGTGGTAATGTTCGATGTCACAATTTTACCCAGTGCTCCACAAACACTGCTGCAATCAGCGCAGCAGTTGACGCGCAGCGTGCGTTTTGCCAAGCAAGGAAACCCTAGCGAGGTCCAAGAGACGCTCCAGAGGCTGCGGGCAACCGAGAGCCGACGGCATTCGTCGCGTCAAGACACTGTCCCAAGAGAGGGTTCCACGGCTCAGTTCAAGGCTACCAACCCATCGGTGGGGGTGCCCGTTGCCGCCCAAGTTGGGCTAGGCGAAATCGAGATAGCCGCGAGTGCGAATGCCAACAATGTAGTCATCGCCACAAATCAGGGGCTATCGTTCTCAACCAACCGAGCATCAACGTTTGCAGCGGGCGCACCCGGCGTCTTTAATGTCAACGATCCCTCGCTGACCCGCGCCGCAAGCGGGGCCTTTTATCTCGCCGTCATCGCTACCCCGATTGGAACAGTCCCACAACTCAATGTGACGGGTTGTACCAATGCGGTGAGCCGCTCAGTCAACAATGGTGCCAACTTCCAATTGCAGGGCTACAGCGCACAATGCCCACTCACCGGTGCCGGCGTATGTTTCCCAGACCAGGAGCACATCGCGGCCGACGCCATAAACACGGCTGCGGGAGGTAATGATCAACTATACGCCACATGGCGCAACTTCACGCCCGTCGCGTCAATCGCGGATTGTCGTGCTATTAGTAGCGGCAACGTTACCCCTTCTATTTCGTGCTCTCAAAACAATGGCGCTACGTGGACGGCCGTAGCTGCGATCATCGGAGCTGGCGACTTCCCGCGCGTGGCAGTCGGACCGGCGGGTGACGTCTATGTCGTCACCCTCAGTGGCAACTCCGTCCTGCTCAACCGTTTCACATCGTGCGCCAATGGGTTAACTGCGGTAGCAGGTTTTCCTGTCACGGTAGCTACACTCAGCGGTGGCGTCACATGCCCGGTTCCCGGGCTTGACCGCTGCAATGACGGCAACACGCTGAGCAGCCCTACCGTGGCCCCCAATCCTGATACCGCTAAGCCTAACCATCTCTTCGTGTCCTTCGCCGAAAACGACGGCGTGAGCGGTGAGCGAATCGTGGTGATAGAATCAATCGATGGTGGTCGTACCTTCCCGATCCGCAGGGTTGTAAGTGATATCTTATCGGCGCGACGCTTTATGCCCTGGTCGTGCTCAACGCGCGCGGGGGCATGGACTGGCTGGTATGACCGTAGCGCCGCGACGGCAGCGGGAGCCAGCAACGACCTTACAGACTACTTTGTCGCCTCGCCGAACGATATGGTTTTAAATCTCTCCAAAAATGCTGATCCTCAGTGTGCCTCGGGCTGGCCCTGTGCACCGCGAAGCATGGGCGATTCGGAGATGTGCAGCGTCCAGCCGCAGATTGCGGGAACCTGCCGAGCGGCGGGCGGCGGTGGAAGCGGAAACCGTTGTGATTTTAGTCCCGGGGGATGCCCGGCAGGGGAAATGTGTCAAACCGGTGCTGGCTGTCCAAAGTACGGTGACTACAATGGGATCGCTTGTGCAGCCGACTTCGTTTTCGCCGCTTGGGCGTCGGCGACTGCTCCTCTCGGAGTGACGGCACCCGGTGCAGGCATCAACATCTATGTGGCCATACCAACCATTGTAGTGCCCGACGTTGTTGGGCGAGATAGGGGCAGCGCGGAAAGCATTCTCGCCGGGGCCGGCCTTTGCTTTAAGGCAAGCTTTCCCTCCGGTGCAAGCGGGCAAGGCTTGGCGGCAACCGAAAGCCCTCCGGCAGGCAGCTGGCTAGTTCCGGGCTCCCCCGTGACCATCTTTTTTCCAAGCCCGATAGGCAGTGGTATTCCCGACAGTCCTGTGACCTGCCCTTAATCGAGTTCGCCCAGTCCAGTCATAATGTAGCGGTCGTATCCGGCACGGATCGTTTCGACCGCTGCACTCTTTGCAGCAACCTTTGCCGCTCCACCTGGATCACACGCAGGAGCTGCCCCTGCGGCTGACGATTTGTTGTTGCTTCAGGCGGTGGTCTCTACCTGTCGTGACACAGCCTCTATGCTAAAGCGCTTTTGATCTAGGCTTGAATCCGTTGGGGTGGTCTGTGCGTTGACAGGGATATGGTCCGGGAGGCAAGCCATGCCCCAGCCCTATTCTCCTGATCTGCGTGAGCGTGTTCTGGTCGCCTGCGCGCGCGGCGACCTTCCTCAGGTCGAGATCGCCCGCCGCTTCCAGGTCTGTCCCGCCACCGTGTCGAACTGGCGCCGCCAGGAGCGCGAGGAGGGCCGGCGTGCTCCCAAGCCGCACAGCGGCGGCGGACCCTCGCGCCTGGATGCGGCAGCTCTGGCGGTGCTGCGTCAGCTCGTGGCTGAGGACAATGACGCGCTGCTGCGCGAGTACCGCGAGCGCCTGGCCGAGAGAACGGGCGTGACGGTGTGTCTGGCGGTGATCTGCGAGGCGCTCAAGCGCCTCAAGCTGCGTCCGAAAAAAAGACCCTTCGGGCGGCCGAGCAGGAGCGGCCCGAGATTGCCGCCGAGCGTGAGGCTTATCGCCAGCAGATGAGCGACATGCCCGCGGAACGCCTGGTGTTCCTGGATGAGAGCGGGGTGACCACCAAGATGGCCCGTACCCATGCGCGAGCCCCGCGCGGGCAGCGGGCGTACGGGTCGATCCCGCTCGGCTCGTGGCAGCGGCTGACGGTTTTGGGCGCACTCGCGTGTGATGGCTTGGTGGCTACGATGAGCATCGAGGCGTCCACCTCCACGCCGGTGCTGCTGGCCTATCTCGAACAGGTGCTGGTGCCCAAGCTCCAGCAGGTGAAGCCGGATGCGATCTTGGTCATGGACAACTTGCGCCCGCATCACGCCACGGAAGTACGGGACCTGCTCGCCCAGGCCGGAATTGGACTGCTGTACCTGCCGCGATATTCGCCTGAGTTCAACCCAATCGAGCCCGCCTGGGCCAAGGTGAAGGAGCGGCTTAAGGCAAAAGCGCCCCGCACTCTTGAAGCCCTGGAAGCGGAACTCAAACCCGCCCCCGACACCATCACCGCAAAAGATGCCCGAGGCTGGATCAGGCACGCCGGCTATGCTCTACACTGAAACCAAAAGCGCTTTAACGACGCGGTCGCCCGCCAAAGAGGACACGAGCAATGGCAGTGCGCGCTATCATCACCCAAGATGATCCCTTCCAGGTGTCAATGAACAATTGGCCTGGGCAGCCAGGCGCTTATTATAACTTCCCTATCAGGGCGCCTCCACCCGGAAAGACGCTCGTACTCACGAGTGCCTCAGTTCAGGTGAGAGTACCTCCCGGACAAGATGTCATGGCTACGCTCTGGGGCAACGGTCCGCCCGGCCTAGGGGTTGGAGACCAGTACTTGGTGTTAACCCGACAGGGAACGTTCTACGGCCAGGACATCTTCACCGCCAACCACGCGATACTGCTGTGGGTTGGTGGCGGGGGGGCAGGCTTCGGCATCGAACGCTCCAGCACGACGGGTTTGATGACCGCCTCCGTGTCGGTCGTGGGATTTTTCGAGGGTTAGTACAAACCCAAGTGACGAAGTTTTGAGCCCTGGCTTGGCCTCGGTCTCCCGGACGACACGCGGGATCGCGAGGCACTATCATCACTGGCTCTTGCCTGAAGTCAGAACTTCGGTGTGTAGGTATTAGCCAAAAGATTTCGATTCAGAAATCAAGAGGTCGAGATATACGCGCCCGCGCGGATTGGAAGCTATAATCTACAGCGCTCGAAGACCGGTGGTTTCGGGTTGGGAACCGCCCCAACCATTGACTGGTCGATTAGCCGCCCTCCGACCATCCTGAGTGCAACTCGCGCTGTAGCCTCCTGTCCCTCCCGTGAGCACCTTGCGGTACCGGACCATATATCGCCGGAGCGCATCAGGCTTTGGTCCATGCGACAGATGCCTCTCCCGGCGGTAATCTCCCCGGCCGAAACAGACAGGCGGCCCGGACTGCTTGGACGTCCCCGATGGGTTCGAGGATGTTGGCGAAGGCGGTGGCATCGAGATTGACGTCGATAAGAACGAGCTCCCAAAGTCATTCTTCAGCTCGGTCCCGGTCGATCCCGGTCAGAGCATGCGCCACATTCGTCTCCTGTTTGAGAAGCTCGTGCTTCCTCTCCAGGAGAAGGGCGACGTGGAGGTCGTCATCGATGTCCGCGCCAAGTCCAATGGCGGCTATGATCCTGAGGTGGTCAGCAAGATCCAGGAGGCGGTGAAGAGCCTCAAGATCGAGACCGCCCACTTTGAGGACTAGGCGCCATGAGCGATTGCATGGTGGGCACCCTTGTTGATGGGAAATACAACCATCCGAGCGGCAGCTGTTTCGAGCGGTGCTGCTACTGTGTCGAGGATAACGGTAACGGGACCGGAACCGTCGTTCTCGAATGGTACGAGATTTCAGATGGCCAGGACTACATGACATCAGAAGCGTTCATGACGACGACATTAGAAGCGGCGCGTGCAGTAGTACATATCTGTCAATCAGCTCTGAAGATTTGGCCGTAGCACAGGCCACACCGTCCAGGCAGTCAGGAGAGCCGCACGGCAGAGGCTTTTCCGCCCGTGAGCTGCCCTGACGTCGTGATGCGCCATGCGAGGACAGCCTGCGCAAGCTGCCCTTCCTGAAATCAGTGCTATCGGCTCCTTCTCAGCAGGTCCGCTAAGTCGCACCAAACCTGTCTTCTCGTTCGGGTAGTTTATAGCTAAACGGTTGTCCATATGAGCGTGCGGGACAGCGCATGCCCAGCAATCGCAACCATACTCCGGACATAGAATGAGTTCTCCGACACCTTCCAACGCGCCGCACCATGATCATGTTGACCATGATGATATCATCTACCCGCAGGTGATCCCTTTTCTCCTCGTCCACGCAGCGTGCTTCGCCGCCATCTGGACCGGCATCACGTGGGAAGCAGTGGCGCTCGGCGTTGCGCTCTACTGGCTGCGGATGTTTGGGATCACGGCCGGCTACCACCGTTACTTCTCGCACCGCTCCTATGCCACCAGCCGCGTTTTCCAGTTCATTCTCGCCTGTCTTGCCCAGAGCTCCGCACAAAAAAGCGTGCTGTGGTGGGCCGCCAAGCACCGGCACCATCACCTGTTCTCCGATACCGAGCATGACGTGCATTCACCCCGGCACACGGGCTTCCTCTTCGCCCATTGTCAAGCGACACCGAGATTTACGAGATAAGGCGACATCCAGTTTTACGACGGCTCAAGCGTGAGCCCGCTGGAGAGCCTCCTCCAGATCCCGCAGGCGATAGCTGCGCCCCTTGATGTTGAGAACATGCGCTCGGTGCAGCAGGCGGTCGAGGATGGCCGTGGCCAGCACCTCGTCGCCGGCCAGCAGCTCGGTCCACTCCCGGATGCTCTTGTTC
>NZ_VOSK01000164.1 GCF_009296175.1 Microvirga tunisiensis
ATGCCGGCTCGGGGAACTGGTCGACCAGGCATTCCGCGCCGCTCCTGACGAAGCGGGCATAGGTCTGCGGGCCGGTGTCGAGGACGACGGCGCCGTCCCTCATGACGAGCTGGCGGTTGGCGCCGCATGTCCGCTGGGATGTCGGCGGCCCGACCTGTGCCGTTGCTGCTGTTGCAGTCAGGGCGAGAGCAAGGAATGCCAGTACTCTTCTCATCACAGTTTCCTCCTCTAGGCCCGAAAGGGCTGTTCATCGGAGCTAGTTGCTCGACGGCGGGCTCCTGAGCTTCTCCATTGCCTGTTCGACGGAGAAGGAGCCGGGTCGCTGGCGCGGCGGGAACTGCTGGAAGCTCATCAGATGTTGCGCAACGAGTGCCTGGGCCGGCACGAGCACGAAGGCGTGCTCGATGAACCACCTCACGTAATCACCGGCCTCATGCTGCGCCCGCTCGAACGGGTCGGAGCGCAGGTTGAACAGCAGCGGCAGGCGCAGCTCCACCATCGGCTGCGCCCACACGTCGAACCCCTCCGCCTTCTGTTCCAGGAAGGCCGCCTTCCACTGGTCGTAGCGCAGGCCCGCGAGGTTGCCGTCGTCGGTCCAGTAGAAGAACTCGCGGCGCTTGTCGGGACCCTTGCGGCTCAGCAGGTCGCGCTGGTCATAGCCGTCCAAATGAACCTTGAAGGTCTTGCCCGCGGCCTCGTAGCCTTGCAGGAGCTTGGCGTTGATGTCCGGCTCGCCGGCCGCTGACACCAGCGTCGTCGCCCAGTCCTCGGCGGAGAACACGTCGTTGATCTCGGTCCGCGCCGGCACCTGGCCCGGCCACCGGATCATTGCCGGAACGCGGTAGCCGCCTTCCCAATTGGTGTTCTTCTCGCCGCGGAACGGTGTCGTGCCGCCGTCCGGCCACGAGAACGTCTCGGCGCCGTTGTCGGTGGTATAGATCACGATGGTGTTGTTGGCGATGCCGAGATCGTCGAGCTTTTTCAGGAGTTGGCCAACCTGGCCGTCGTGTTCCACCATGCCGTCCGGATAGATTCCGAGCCCGGTCTTTCCCTGCGACTCGGGCTTGAGACGCGTCCAGATGTGCATGCGGCTTGGATTGAACCACAGGAAGAACGGCTTCTGATCCCGATTGGCGCGATCGATGAAGTCGAGCGAAGCTCCGAGGAACTCCTCGTCGATGGTTTCCATGCGCTTCTTGGTGAGCGGGCCGGTGTCGTCGCATTTCTGCTTGCCCCACGGGCCGAACCGCGGATCGTCTCCCGGCGTGTCGGTGGCCGTAGCCGTGCATTTCAGGACGCCGCGCGGGCCGAACTGCGCCCGGAAGGCAGGGTTCTTCGGATAGTCCGGATGCTCGGGCTCGTCCTCGGCGTTCAGGTGATAGAGATTGCCGAAGAACTCGTCGAAGCCGTGCACCGTCGGCAGGAATTCGTTGCGATCGCCAAGATGGTTCTTTCCGAACTGCCCAGTCGCGTAGCCCTGCGGCTTGAGCAGGTCGGCAATCGTCGGATCCTTCTCCGACAAACCTTCCTTCGCCCCGGGCAAGCCCACTTTCAGGAGCCCGGTGCGCAACGGGCTCTGCCCGGTGATGAACGCGGCACGGCCGGCGGTGCAGGATTGCTGGCCGTAGTAATCGGTGAAGACGGCGCCTTCGTTGGCGATGCGATCGATGTTGGGCGTCCGATAGCCCATCATGCCGCGATTGTAGGCGCTGATGTTCCAGAAGCCGATGTCGTCAGCCATGATCATGACAATGTTGGGCCTTTGCGGCTGCGCGGCAGCCGGCGTGCTGAGCGCCATCACGGAGGCGAACATGGTGACCAGGCCGACCCGGATCTTTCCACTGGCTTTCATGTTTTCAGGCCTCGCATCTCAAGGGTTCAGGTGGGCAAACGGGTTCCCGCATGCTTGTGGCAGTTCACTCCGCGCGCCTGGCCGGTCGCGCTTTATCGATCTGATCGAGAACCCGGCTGGGCGTGTGGCCTGCCGGATCCCGCGTCAGCGCAAAGACCGTCACTCGTTGCCGCAGGGCTCATACGGGTAGTAGCCGCACACATTCGGGATGACGGCCGAATTCTCGGCCGCATAGGCGGCACTTGCATTGGAGACTCTTCCTCCCGCGTACCAGGCGCCATGATAGGCGGGAGCGTGCCAGTAGCGGCCAAAGTCATCGATGAACAGCGCCGCAGGTCCACTCGCCCCGGTCAGATTGCCTTCCAGCACCACGACATCGAAGGTCAGGTTCCCGCCGTCGAGCTTCGGCGTCTTCAGCGTCACCACGGCGTCGCTGACCTTCGAGCCGTCACCGCCCAGGACGGACACGGTGGCATTGGGCGGATCCTTGGCGAAGTTGTCGTTGCCCTCGTCCCATTGCATGATGAACTGCTGCGTGGCCACATGACCGGCCGCCCGCACGGGCCGATCGGCGAACACGATCGAATTCGGCGCCACGCCGGTCAGGGTCAGCTTGTTGCCTTCCAGCTTCGCGCCCGCCGCGTTGAGCACGGCGAGCGACGGGACCGGCCCCGTGGGCGTGGTCTGGCCGATGGCTTTCGTCGGGAGCATTGGCGGCCTGGCGCCTGCGTCCTGCGCGAGCACCGCACCTCCTGTCGCGCAGAGGCCACTGGTTATCAGGATAAAGCATGCGAATGACTTGCTGAGCATGGCGGACACTCCTCTCGTCCAGTCGGCTTTCTTCGGCATCCCTGCACCAGACCGTCGTCATCGATGCGAGCGCGTGAGGACGGTGGACGCCGAGACCCAGCGATCCCGGCGCCTCCCATCGGATGCCTATGGCTACTTCACGGTCACTTTGTAGCTGAGCACGGATGTGCCGGGCTTCTGGTCGATGCTCTGCCCCTTCGCGGTGATCGCGAAGCTGTCGGACCCGACGTATCCGGAAGTGGGCACATAGGTCCACGTATCCTTGTCGACCATCGTCACGGTCCCGTGCTGGGGCCGTTGGCTGACCTCCGAGCTGGCGAGCGTGCCTTGAGGGCTGATGTCGGACATGCAGCCCCGGGCCTGGACTTCGAAGGCGCCCTCCACGTTGGCGCCCATGATGGCCCGATTGCCGGCGATGTTGCACATGCTCTGCGGAGCCTGGGCAAAAGCCGGGCCGACGAACAGGAACGCCAACGGGAGTGCTGCGAATGACAATGACTTCTTCATGACGGTCTCCTCTCTATTCCTTTGACAGCGATCGAGGTCCGCCCCTACACAGGTTCTTCTTGTTGGCTTGCAATCGGCGGGCACCTGTCTGAGCGGTGTCCGCCAATTCTTGCTTCCGCTCAGGTCACTGACCGGGGGTCGACTGCGGCTTCTTGAGCTGCTCCATCACCTGCTCGAGGTTGTAGCTCGCCGGATCCTGCATCGGCGGGAACTGCCTGTAGGTTTCGAGTTCCCGCAGCCAAAGCGCCTGGCCGATCGGCAGCATGTTCCAGTCGTAGATGTAGGCCGAGACCGGGGCCGCGAGTTGGCCACCCATGCCCATGAGCGTCTTCGACTGTTCCCCGATCGATGTCTCGAAGGGATCGCGCTTGATGTTGACGACCTGGCTCCAGTGGTAGGGAACGACACCGGTGAGGAACCCTGTAGGCGCATCGGACACCATCGCGAAGTAGATCTTCCAGTTCTTGTAACGCACCGCGGACGGATCCTTGCCCGAGTAATAGAAGAAGGTGTCGCGCGCCGACTTGTCCGATCTGCCTTCCAGGTAGTCGCGCTGGTTGACGCCATCGAGGGTTGTCTTGACGATCCCCGGATACGTGCCGGCCTCGATCTGCGCCTTCAATTCGTTGCCCTTGGGGCCGCCGGCGATGTCGACGAGCGTCGGCAGCCAGTCGAGGGACGCGAAGATGTCGTTCTTGACCGTTCCCGGCTCGATGTGGCCCGGCCAGCGCACGACCAGCGGGGCCCGCATGCCGCCCTCCCAGGTCGACAGCTTGCCGCCCTTGAAGGGGGTGGTGCCGCCGTCGGGGTAGGTGATCGTCTCGGCGCCGTTGTCGGTCGTGAACGCAATGATCGTGTTGTCGAGCTCACCCATCTCCTCGAGCTTCTTCAACACGTAGCCGATGTTGTCGTCCATCTGCTTCATGCCGGCTTCGTTGACGCCCCAGTCCTTGCCGCCGGGCTCGCCCACCATCCCCATGTACTTGTCGTTCAGCACGGTCGTGATGTGCATGCGCGCCGGATTGTACCAGGCGAAGAACGGCTTCTGGGTCTTCTCCGGATCGTTGCGGTCGAGGAAGTCGATGAGCTTGGCCGAGATCTCCTCGTCCACATTCTTCGAGCGCTCGAGCGTCAGCGGCCCTTCATCCTTGCAGGTCTGGTTCGCCGCAGTTCCATCCGACGACCGGCACGAGAGCACCGGCCGCGGCGGCGTCAGACATACGGTGGTCCTGGGATCGACCGCCGCGGGATCCTGGGCCAGCCCGGGGATCGGCGTGTTCCGGCAGACCGGCGCGACCGCCTGCTCGGTCGGCGTCCTGTTGATGTCGGGGAAGCTCACGCCCTGCATCGCGTCGAGGTGGTAGAGATAGCCCCAGAATTCCTGGAACCCATGCGCGGTCGGCAGCGCATCGGTGTGGTCGCCCAGGTGATTCTTGCCGAACTCGCCGGTGTTGTAGCCGAGGTCGTGCAGGAACTTCGCGATGGCGGGCGTGCCGGGCCGCAGATAGGATGGGCTGCCAGGCAGTTGTGGTGGGATCATGCCGGTCCGGAGCGGATGCATGCCGGTGAAGAAGGCGTTGCGACCCGCCGTGCAGCTCTGCTCGGCGTAATAGGTCATGAACTTCGCACCCTCCCGGCCGATGCGGTCGATGTTCGGCGTCTCGCCGACCATCAGGCCCTGGTGGTAGATGCTCGGCTGCATCCAGCCGATGTCGTCGCCCATGATGAACAGGATGTTGGGCTTCCGCTGCGGCGCCTGCGCGACGGCCGGAGCCGCCATCGCGGCGGACATCAGGGCCGTGGCCCCGATCAGGGCCGCCTTGGCGCGCATGTGTCGGACGCGCGATCTATCGGCATTGGTTGGTGAGGACGCACGATCACTGGTCATGGGATCTTCCTCTCTCTCTGATGATGCAGCGGAAGCCGACATGGCTCGTCGAGGTGTCGACCGGCTGCGGGTGACGCGCTGCCGGACGGTAGCGGCGGCAGTAATTGGGCGCGCACAGATGCGAGCCGCCCTTCAGCACCCGGCGCGGGATCCTGATCCCGGGCTCGCAGGGTGCGTAGCTCTGGTCCTCGTGGCCGCCGCGCGGGTTCTCGGGGATGCAGCAGGCCTTGGGTGCATCGGGTGCATCGGCCGGATGCTTCGGTGTGTAGAAGTCGCTGGTCCATTCCCAGACGTTGCCGATCATGTCGTAGAGGCCGTAGCCGTTCGACGGAAAGGCGGTCACGGGGGAGGTGCGCTCGTAGCCGTCCTCGCGCTTGTTCTGGAAAGGGAAGGCACCCTGCCAGGTGTTCGCCATCTGCTGCCCCTGCGGCGTGAACTCGTCGCCCCAGGCGAACTCCGCCCCATCGAGCCCACCGCGGGCGGCGTATTCCCACTCGGCTTCGGTTGGCAGGTCCTTGCCGGCCCAGCGGGCATAGGCCGCCGCATCCGCATAGGCGACATGCACGACCGGATGATCGTCGAGGCCCTTGATCGATGAGCCCGGGCCATAGGGATGGCGCCAGTTCACCCTGGACTTGAACGCCCACCATTGGCTGAAGTGACGGAGATCGACCGGATAGTCCGGTGGGCTGAACACGAGCGAGCCGGCATGGAGCAGGTGCGGCAGGGCACCGGGATAATCCTTCGGGTCGGGCGCGATTTCCGCGACGGTGACGTGCCCGGTGGCGTGGACGAACTCGCGAAACTGCCGGTTGGTGATCGGTGTGCGGTCGATCCAGAAACCGTCGACGGTGACGCGATGAACCGGCGCTTCCTCGGGGTAGTGTTGATCCGAGCCCATGCGGAACGTGCCGCCGGGAATCCGGATCATGCTGCTGTCGTCCGGCTGCCAGTCGGTGGTCTCGTCCAGTGGATTCACGAAGCCCGCATCAGTCATGGCATCCGTCCTCGAAGGGGTGTGCGCTGCCAGCGCGATGGGCTGACGAACAAGACCAAGACTCTTCCTGTAGGCACGTATCATAGACGGGTTGTCGGCGCTTGCTTGACAGCGTTGGACATTCACTTGACCGATGACGACAGCCGCAAGAACCGTTGCTCCCCTCCTGGCAGACCGATAGTGTCGTCCCGTTCGGGGTCGAGCGGTATTGGGGTCAATCCTGAAACTGATGGAGGCAGACCCTGATTTGGGCCCTCGGTTCGCATCATTGGTTTGTGCCCAGGCCTGCCGGGTCGGGTCTAGCAGTCAAGGGCCGGATCCGGACTGATCCCTGTCGACAGCAGGCCGGTTCAGGGTTTAACCTGTGGTATCGGACCGAAGGTCCTCGTCGCGACCCCCGATCCCGTTGCGTTGCCCCTGCGGCCGAAGGTCTCCGTCATGAGCGACGGCGCCGTCCCGAAGGTTGCGCGCTCGCTTCCGGGCCTGCCGCCCCGCCTGCGCCGCCGGGTCGCCCTGACCTTCGCGGCCGTCATCCTCGTCACGTGCGTCGTCGCGGCGGCGCTGATGCTCACGAATGCCTGGAATGAGCGCCGGGTCATCCGGGAGCATGCCCTGGGGACGGCGACCGCGCTGTCCTTCGGCTTCGACCAGGAGGTGGCCGCCGGCAACGCCCTGCTGAGGGGATTGTCCTCATCGCCGGCTTTGAAGTCCGGCGACGCCAAGGGCTTCTACGACCAGCTCAAGGCGACGCCGATCCCCGACGGATCCTGGCTGATCCTCAGCGATCTCGACGGCCAGCTCGCCAACACCCTCCGGCCATTCCGGGCGCCCCTTCCGCGGCACCGGGACTTCCCGACGGATGCCCTGAACCGGGTGCGGGAGCGCGGTTGGACCGTGTCAGGCCGCATGGCGAGCCTCGTGAAGCCCGGAACGACGGTCATCGCGCTCAGCCTGCGGATCAACCACGACGACGGCACGATGAAAGGCTACCTCACCACCATCCTGTCGCAGGACCGCCTCGGAACCATCCTGGGTGGCCAGGCCGTTCCCGAAGGAACGACGCGGGGCCTCTACGACCGCAGCCTCCAGCCGATCGTGACCACGCGAGGGGGCGAGACGTCGTCGCGGATTCCCGTGCCGAATGCCCTCGTCGCGCGTCTCGCCGGCAATGGGAGCGCGGCCGAAGGCTTGATCGTGGACACCGACGAGCGCGGCGTCCCGGTCCTGGTCGCGTACCGCAGTTCCGGGGCCACGAACTGGACGACCGTCGTGGCGGTCCCGCTCTCTCTCGTCAATGCACCGGTCATGGGCGTTCTGCGGCAGATGGCGGGGATGGCGGCCTTCCTCGTCCTGGCTGGCGGTCTCGCCGCGCTGTTCACGGCCCGTCAGGTCGAGCAGCCGCTCCGAACGCTGTCGGATCAGGTCACCGGGGCGAAGAAACAGGTCAGCGAGCTGTCGAGCCAGTTGCTCGCCCTCCAGGAGGAGGAGCGGCAACGCATTGCCCGCGAGCTGCACGATTCGACGGCGCAGCACCTCGTAGCGGCAAACCTCGGACTGGCTGGTCTTGAGGCGGAGGTCCGGGAAAGCCCGGCAGGTCGCAAGACCCTGGCGGAGGTCGGGGAGCTGCTCGCCGAGGCGCTGAGGGAATTGCGTGTTTTCACCTACCTTCTGCATCCGCCGAACCTGGCGCAGGACGGCCTCCAGGCCACCCCGCGGGACTTTGCCGAAGGCTTTGCCGGTCGCATGGGGCTCGTCGCCCGGATCCGGATTCCGGAAGAGGTCGATGCCCTGTCGCCGGAACTCCAGCGGGCGATCCTGCGCGTGGTGCAGGAGGCTCTCACCAACGTGCATCGCCATGCCGATGCCTCGCATGTATCGGTCGATGCAAGAATCTCGTCCGGACGGCTGATCGTTCGAATCCGTGACAACGGACACGGGATGCCAGGTGCCGCCCGGCCGGATGGACCGATCCGGCTCGGTGTCGGCGTTGCAGGCATGCGGGCCCGCCTGGAGCAGTTCGGCGGTGGACTGAGGATTCGGACAGGCCGAGGTGGCACCTGCATCGTTGCGATGGCGCCGATCCGCGGCGCCGACCGGACATCGCCACGGGCCGGACCCCTGCGCATGCCGTGGCAGTCGGGCCGAGCCAAGGCGGATGACGAGGCTTCCTCCTGAAGATTCAGGGTCTGCCTCCAGCACTTTCAGGGTATCGCACCAGTGAGGCACGCTGCTTGGCAGTGTATCCTGCCGTGGCACCTAGGCTCATCGAAACGGCTGCTGGCACCGGGTCGCGGAAGGAAGGCTCGCCATGACGCGCATCCTGATCGCCGACGATCATGACGTAGTCCGCTCCGGCGTCCGGACCATCCTGGAGGCGCATGAGGGCTGGGAGGTGGTCGGCGAGGCGACAGACGGCAAGCAGGCCGTCGATCAGGCCCTGGCGACCCGGCCCGACATCGTCATTCTCGATTACGGCTTGCCACTGGTGAACGGCGTCGAGGCGACCCGGCAGATCAAGACGCGCCTTCCCGGCGTCGAGGTGCTGATCTTCACCATGCATGACACGGACAGCCTGGTCCGGGACGTGCTCGAAGCGGGCGCCCGCGGCTTCCTGCTCAAATCCGATGCCCGGCAGTTCCTGGTCTCGGCGGTGGAGAGTCTGGCGGCCCACAAGCCGTTCTTCACCGGCAAGGTCTCCGAGGCCTTGCTCGAGACCTATCTGGCGAAGGGATGCACCCACGAGGCGGCGCTGACGGCCCGTGAGAAGGCCGTCGTGCAGCTGATCGCCGAAGGCCGGACCAACAAGCAGATCGCCGACCTCCTCAGCCTCAGCACCAAGACGGTCGAGACGCATCGCGCCCTGGCCTTGCGCAAGCTCAACCTCGACACGACCGCGGCCCTCATCCGCTACGCCATTCGCAACAAACTCGTGGAGGCCTGATCATGACCCTCGATCGTGACGCCCTCAGCATCGCGCGGTTCCGAGCCTGCGGCGGACCCCGCCGGTCCCTGATCGAGGGGAGGGCAGGGATGGCCCTCGCCGGCGGGAGGCTGGTATGAGACTGCCGACTAAACTTGCCTTGATCCAACCACCGGATCAGGCAGATTTGCACCGCCGGATCCCGGATCTGCCTGCGCACGGAGCCTCCCGGCAGGCGATGGCGAAAGGCGTGATCCGCGTTGGTGTCGCCAAGGAGGTCGGCCTCCTCCTGCGCGAATTCCGGGCGGATCCTGGCGAGGTGATCCGTCAGGCCGGCCTCGATCCGGACCTCTTCGAGGACGAGAACAACATCATTCCCTATGCGGCGCTGGGTCGGGTGCTCACGGCCTGTGTCGCACACACGCGCTGTCCGCATTTCGGCCTTCTCCTCGGGCAACGGGGAACGCTCTCGTCTCTCGGCCCGATCGGAGGCCTTCTGCAACACTCGCCGACCGTCGGCGAGGCCCTGTCGGCTCTTGTCCGACACCTGCATCTGCACGACCGTGGCGCTGCTCCCACGCTGTCGGCCTACGGGGACGGGATGGCCCTGGGTTATGCGATCTACGAGCCGGGCGTGGAGAGCCCCGAGCAGATCTCGGACTGCGCCATGGCGATGGCAACCAATGTCCTGCGGACGCTGTGCGGACCGGATTGGGTGCCGGACGAGGTGCTGCTGCACCGACATCCACCGACCGATCCGGGGGCGTATCGGCGCTTCTTCCGGGCGCCCGTGCGGTTCGATCAGGAAACCGCCGCCTTGGTTTTTCCGGCCCATTGGCTTGACCACCGCATCGCGGGCGCGAACCCGATCTTCCGCCAGGTGTTCGAGGCTCACATCCGGGAGCTCGAGGCCGCCGGAGCGGGCGACTGGAAGGAGAACCTGCGCCGCGTGCTGCGAACCGAGATCCTGACCAACCGATGCTCGGCCGCGACGGTTGCGGATCGCTTTGCCATCCATCGCCGCACCTTGAGCCGGCACCTGAGGGCCGAGGGGGCGGGCTTCCAGAGCCTCATCGACGAGACACGGTTCGAGGTCGCGCGCCAGTTGCTGGGCCAGACCCGGATCCCGCTCAGTGAGGTTGCCGTGGCGCTCGGGTATTCCGAGGCAAGCGCCTTCACGCGGGCTTTCCGGCGCTGGTCAGGACAGGCGCCGGCCGCCTGGCGCTTGGAACACGGTCCAGCACAAACCAGCCACCCGGCTCCCGGATCGCAGGATCGCGACGGGCGGCAGATCACCACGGCACGGGCTCGGGAACAGCCTTGACCGAGGGGCGGGCGGTTGAGACAGGGGCTGCATCCCATTACGATGGCCCAGGGACGGTCCGTCGGCAGTCCGAGCAGATTCCCTTCTCGACCTCACGGTTGATCCGCCGGTCTTGTCGCTCCATGCCTTCAGAGGCGGGTGCCGTCAACGGCGCTCGGGACTGCGTTCGGCCCAGCCCCGGACATGGATGCCGCGAGCTCCGTGTCGGCGATCCAGAAATCACGACGGGCCTCGATCGCCTTGATGCCGCGGCCCATCCATCCCTCCATGTCGGGAGCCGGCTCGGGCAGGGGCAGGGCTGCGGCCCGATCACCGTCCTGCGTCGGATCACGCATCCCGGCCAAGCGTCGCATCGCCGCGATCCGCTTCTGGTGGATGCGGGCGAGATCGTAGGTCCCGCGATAGGCATGGTAGGCCTGACGGGCCTCCGAGCGGGCATTCACGGCCAGTTCGGCCAGCCTGTTCGCCGCCTGCAAGTAGCGCTGCTCGGCCTCGGCAACCCGGGCCTGCCCAAAGTCGAAGAGCGGGATCTCGATCGTCGCCACGAACCCGTTCGTGATGGTTTTGGTCTTGCTGACGGAATCCGCCGTGACCTTGTCCGTGCTCTTGTACCGGTTCTGGGCGGCCAGATCGAGGGCGCTGACGAACCGCGTCGCCTGCGTCAGGCCCAGCGACTTGGCCAGAGCGTCCAGTTCGAGCCTCGCGATCCGGAGGTCCAGGCGGTGTTGCAGGGCCTGCTCCTTGGCCTCCCGAATCGAGCGAATCCTGGCCGGAAGCGAGGGAACGCGGAGAGGAAGCCTGTAGTCGACGTCATCCCACAGGCCCATGTGGCGGGCGAGCCGCTCACGCTCGATGCGGAGCCTCATCCGGGCCTCGGTAGGTTCAGTATCGCCTGCGGGGCCATCGGTCCGCGTGACCAGGCTGACCTGCTCGTTCGCGGCTACGGCGCGAAGGAACTGCTTCCGGGTCTCGGCCGCGAGGACGAGGGTTGCTTCCGCCGCCCGGAGCTGGGCCGCCCGGAACCGGGCCTGGGCGATCTCGCTCCGAGCCGGCAGGGTTGCCAGCGCGAGGACATTGCCGACGAGCTGGCGGGTGATTTCGACCTCCAGGTCGCCGACTAACTGGTTGAAACCGAACCGCGGCGAAGGCGGCAGGCTCGCCTGCACGTACTGCGCCTCCGAGATGCCGAGTTCGCCGTAGGCCGCCTGAAGCCCGCGATTGTTCAGGAGGGCGATCTAAACCGCCGCTCCGGCCGTCAGCGGACGCTTGAGCAACGCCGCGACCCGTTCCGCCGCTGCGGCACTCTCGCCTTGCGTCGAGATCTTCACGGCGTCGGCGTTCAGCTCGGCGAAGGCGATGTTCCGGACCGGTGCCATCCCGCCATCGGGAGATAGGGAGACACATCCACTGAGTCCGAGGGCCATGGCCAGGACGGACATGAGGGTCAAAGGTCGTTCATGGCATCCCATGGCTCGCGCTCCGCGGTTTCACCAAGACCCGTCCCTCGTGGACCGAGCACGCCGATGCATATGTCAGGCTCGATCGATGGACGGACACGGACAGGTGCCGGGCACCCTGCGGTTGCCGGAATCGGCCGCCGTCAGAACCGGGCGCTGATACCGAGAATCGGCCCATGCTGGAGCATGTCGAACTCGTAGCGGCTTCGGCCCTCGCCCTGAACATAGTCGACATACAGCGCCCGGTAGCCGATCACGCCCGAGAACGTGATGCCCTGGTAGGTGCCGAACTCGAATCCGTAGGCGCCGATGGCCTGCCAGGAAAAGTCGCTCCCGACGCCGAACCCGCCGATGTCGCCGCGTAGGAGGAGTTCGTGTCCCGGCGCCACGGTGTAGCGCACCCGTGCGCCGATCATGGGATCGAGCCAGTCTACGGACCCAGAGCGGGCGAATGCCCGGGTTCCGCCGATCTGGAGATCGCCGATGTCAACCGTTCCTGCGATGTCGAACGAGAGGTCGGCCTCCTGATACCAGTAGCGGGCACCGGCGAGGATATCGAATGCGAGCCCGCCCGACCGGGCGACCTCGTAGGCGGCGCCGACCTCGGCGATGGCCATCTCGATGTCGAGGTTGAGGGACGTGCCGAGCGTTCCCGTCACGCCCGGCGCCAGCGCGCGGGTCCGGACGTTGCCGCTCTCGACTCTGATCTTGCTCCAGACCACGTTGGCCAAGAGACCAAAGGAACCGTTGCGGGCCTCGAAGTCGCCCATCAGGGCCACGAGCGTGTCGCTCTCCTCGACGATGTCGATGAAGCTGGCATTGACCTTGACGGAGCGTCCGCGCACGGTCTGGGTGCCGTCCATCGCGGTGAGCCAACCGTAGGGCGTGAAACGGAAGGTCCACCCGGGTATGGCGGGCGCTCGATCACGGGAGCCGGCGGAGGCCCGAGATCCGCAGCGAGCGCACCGTTCGGACCTCCGCTGAGGAGGCCGAGCGAAGCCAGGACGCCTGACGACAACCAGTGCGAAAGGTAACGCATCGCTCCCCCTTGGATTGCTGATCCGTGACCCCGCCAGCCGGCTCATAGCAGCCGAGGTTGCGGCCCAGGTCAAGACATCGATCGACGGCCGGGGAACGGAACCCGGATGTTTGTCCTCGGATGCTGCCTTGCGGGGTAGATGATCGGCACACGGGAAGTCACCGGTCAGCGAGGCCGAGGGACCGCTCGTTTCTTGGAAACCTTCCGGCTCCGGGCATGGCTTGCCCGCCAGGCCGAGGGGGACTGCCCGGCCCAGCGCCGGAAGGCCCGCGTGAAGGCGCTCGGTTCCGAGTACCTCAACACGACCGAGATCTGGTCCAGGGCCATGTCGGCGTTGGCCAGCAGGTCACGGGCGAGCGCGAACCGGATCTCGTCGACAAGCTGCTGGAACGTGATGCCCTCGTGCGCCAAATGCCGGCTCATGGTGCGGTGGTGCATCGAGAACAGGCGCGCGATCTCGATCGAGGTGCAGGGCCCCTTCAGCAGTTCGGTCTCGAGCACCCGGCGCAGGTCCTCGCCGAAGCGGCTCGAAGCGCTGCCCGGCCGTGGTCCGACGTCCCCATCGCGTCTCGAAGTCATCGCCGTCGGCCGAGGTCGGCGGGTAGCCAAGGCGTCCCTCATGATGAGCCCCGTCCGGTTCCGGCTCGGCCGACCTGGCATGCACCGTCACGGAATCCCCGATCATAGTCCCGCCAAGCCTGTCCGCTTGATCGATGAGGACGTTCGGTTGACAGATTCGGACATCCACGGGAAGCCGGCCGGGGCTTTTGCGACGCAGCGGGTAGGGCAATGTCGGCACTCCCCGGCTGCCCGCGCGTAGGCTCGCCGACGACGAAGATCCCCGTGTGTGCATGGTTCGGCGGTGCGTGTCCCGCAGGGTCAAGCCCATGGCTCTGAAGGTCAAGCGGACGCTGCCGGAAGGCGTAGTGTCATCCTCATCCGGTGCCCGTCGGACAGAGCAGGCGGTGCTGCCAAGGAAGCCGCAACGGGTTCACGCAAAGGCGTGCCCCTGTTGAGGAGGACAGCTCATGCATTGCACATCTGCTTTCGTTGTTCTTGCCGCTATCGCATCCGTGATCATGCCCGTGCCTGCGGACGCCCAACCGCGCTCCCGACAGGTTGCGCAGAGCGGTCCTCTGATCCTGAGAGTAACGCCGCGCAGCTCCTACGGTCGCATCCCGATGTACCTGGTCGGCTCAACCTATGAGCCGCGAAACGCCCTTGATCCGATCGCGCTTGCCGCTCCACTTGGCCCGGCCGCGAGCAATATCACGATCACTCTGCCGGTATCGTCCGCAAGTTGTCGGATCACGCAAGTCAACGACACTCAGTACGCCAGCCCCGGCTGCCTACGGCAACCACGGTTCTGACTGAATCGAAGGCAATCTCGTGTGAGAACATCGTGACCAGCTCGGTATCCGGGTTCTGGTCGCTGATCCTGTACGATGAGCGCCACTAGGGGATCGGCCCCAGGCTCTGGATCAGCAGTCAGCGCAGGCATGGACCGCAGCAAGTGGGTCGTCATGAACCCTCCTGGGACGAGCTTCCCTGGCCGGATGATGGTCGGCCGAGATTACGGTACTGGCAAGGGAGCACAATGCGCTCAATCGGTCCCATGTCAGGTCAGCCGAGCGGCCTCAAGGCTGTTTCCATAAACGCCCTTCCGCGAAATTGACTTCATGTACCCGGAACGTCTTCAAATGGCACATCCCGGAAGTAACACAATGGTCTGCTCGCCTGGCCGAAGCGGACCTTCCTGAAGGGTAGGGGATTGTCGGTGGTTGACCGAGCCTGTCGTCTAATCGCTCGTTGGAATGCAAGCCCTTTTTGGTGCCGAAGCTGTGGTTTGCCGGGAGCAGTGTCGTCTTCGCGGTCGAGACAGTGTCGCCGCATGATGGGGCTTCGCAGGAGGA
>NZ_VOSK01000165.1 GCF_009296175.1 Microvirga tunisiensis
CTATCTGGCGCGAAACGGGTTTACTCACATCCCGGCGCCGGCACAAAACGCCAAAACCCTCACAGGCGCTTCAGCGATGCTTGGTATACGCACTCTGCCATGCCGTGTGATGGGCTAAACTCGAGCTGAGGAGGCACTCTGATACTCTTCATTGTCAATTGAAAATTGTTCTTTGGAAGAATTCCTCAATTTTCCGCCATTGAAGGTCCATATGTTGGAATACCAGAAGACGATTTCGGCTAGGATTGCCGCCCAGGGTATCGACGGTGCGGCCTCCAACGGAGCACAATCAATCGAGAGAGCAGCAACACTGCTCTTGCTCGTCGGGCGGGCTGGACCTTCAGGTGCTCGGTTGTCCGATCTGGTTGAGCAGTGCAGTCTTCCGAAGCCGACCGTCAGGCGCATGCTTCTCGCGCTCGTACGGGCTGGCCTGCTCGACCAAGACCTGGAGACGAGACGCTATTATCTAGGCCCGGAAATTCATGTTCTTGGAACACTGGCGAGCGCGCGTTTTGGTATTCATTCGATCTCCCTCCGCTCCCTTGTACGACTAAGCCAGCAGACCGGCGATACCGCCTTTCTTTCGGTGCCCCGGGATGTCTATTCCATCTGTGTGCATCGCGAGGAAGGACCCTATCCAATCCGGATTCATGCCCTTCATGCAGGAGACCGGCATCCACTCGGCGTTGGAGCAGGAGGCTTGGCTTTGCTCGCCGCCTTGCCCGACGGGGATGTGGAAGAAGTATTGGCGGCCAATGCAGACGTTCTCGCCGACAAGTATCCGCCGTTCTCGCCTTCGGCGCTTCGTGGTCTCGTTCAGGACACACGGGCACGAGGCTATGCTCTCAACCCTGGCATGCTTCTCTCGGACTCGTGGGCCATCGGTGTTCCGATCCGTGGATCGGACGGCAGACCGGTCGGTGCTCTCTCCATCGCAGCGACGGAAAGTCGTTTGAGTCCCGAGCGTCAGCGCGAGATCGCCCCTCTCCTCAAAAAGGAGGCATGTTGGATCGAGACACGCTTGAACGATACTGATATCGGCGAGAAACCGGCGCGAGTTCGGCGAAACCATCCATGACGGCATCCCTCGGTCGTGCCGGCACAGGATCTTCGGAAATCCTGTAAGGTCTGGTAGGACTCATCCGAGCGTCAGTCGAGCGCCGGCTCCCTGTCAGGCCCTTTCTATGATTTCACGGATCCGGACGGCCAAATCTTCGATGGCGAAGGGCTTCGTGATCATCTCCATGCCGGGTGCCAGGAAACCGGATGCGATCGCTGCCTGCTCGGCGTAGCCGGTGATGAAGAGCACTTTCAGATGAGGGCGCATAAGACGTGCGTGATCGGCGAGTTGGCGACCGTTGAGCCCTGGCAGCCCTACATCGCTGACAAGCAGATCGATCCGTTGCTTCGACTCTAGAACTTTGAGACCGGACGGACCATCCACTGCTTCCAGGGCTTGATAACCGAGATCCGCCAAAACCTCGAGGATGAGCGACCGAACGACCGGCTCATCCTCGACCACCAGAACCGTCTCGCCCGCCTCAGCCCGATGGACCTCGCTTAAGCCTGAAGCGGCAACTTCCCCTTCCAGTTCACCTGTGTAGTGAGGCAGGTAAATCTTCACGGTGGTGCCTCTGCCTAGCTCACTGTAGATCCTGACATGCCCTTCGGATTGCTTGGCGAAACCATAGACCATGGACAAGCCGAGGCCTGTCCCCTCGCCGATCGGCTTGGTCGTGAAGAACGGATCGAAAGCTTGAGCCAGAACATCGGCAGGCATGCCGGTCCCCGTGTCGGACACGCAGATCGTCACATACTGGCCGGGAGAAACATCTTGCTGGGAGACCGTATAGATACGATCCAGTTTAGAGACCGAAGTCTCGATGGTGAGTGTGCCTCCCTCGGGCATGGCATCCCGGGCGTTGATCGCGAGATTGAGAATAGCGCTTTCCAGCTGGTTCGGATCGCAGAGCGTCAGTGGTAGGTCATCGGATGCAACGATCCTGAGTTGGATTGCTTCGGACATGGTTCTCCGAAGAAGGTCTTCCATGGACAGGACAAGCCGATTGGCATCGACCGGCCTCGGGTCGAGAGGCTGCCGTCGCGCGAAGGCGAGAAGGCGGTGCGTCAGTGCGGCGGCACGGTTAGCCGATGTGATCGCGGATTTGATGTAACGATCAATCCTATCGAGGCGCCCTTGCGCCATACGTGACTGAAGGAGATCGAGCGAACCGACGATTCCTGTCAGCAGATTGTTGAAGTCGTGGGCAATACCGCCTGTCAGCTGGCCGACTGCCTCCATCTTTTGGCTTTGCCGAAGCTGCTCCTCAAGTTGTTTGCGCTGCGTCACATCGCGCCCGACACTGTAGAACACATCCTCCGCCGGAGCGAAGGTCCAGTTGATCCACCGATGGGACCCATCCTTAGCCTGGACGCGGACGTCGATGTCGTTGATCGCCTTCCCACCCTGCAGGCTCTGAAGAAGGGTATTGCTTGACGCCCGATCCTCTTCGTGGATCCAGGCATCGATCCGGGTTCCGACGATCTCATCCTCTCGGTAGCCCAGCAGTTCCGACCAGGCCGGATTGACGGCACTGAGATAACCGTCGGTATTGCAAACACTGAACAAATCGCTTGATAGGCTCCAGAGCCGGTCGCGCTCGCGGGTACGCTCCTCGACACGACTTTCGAGCTTCTCATTGAGCTCTCGAAGTCTCGCTTCAGATTGCTTGGCCGCCGTGATGTCATAGATCACGCCGATAAACCGCAATCCTGCCGTTTCCGTGTCGCGCACATACTCGCCTCTCCAGGCAAGCCAGCGAAGTTCTTTGTCATCGGCGCGCCGGATCTGGAACTCGACATACGAGGCAGCTTCACCGGAGCTCTGTTCCACGATGGCGCGATCGCCCGGCTCGATGAGAGAGTTGACAGTCCGAACCGGGAGAACATTGCTCGGATGAAGTCCCAGCAAACGGCAGAACTCGTCCGAAACGTTGACGGTCGCATAGCCATCGAGATATTCGAATGTTCCGATCCCGCCGGCGCTCTGCGCGATCCGAAGACGCTCCTCGACGTGCTTCTGTTCGGTGATGTCGATGACGACGCCCGTAAATCGTACCGGCCGATCATCTTCATCAAAATGACAGCGTCCCCGCGCAAGAGCCCACCTGGCCGAGCCGTCGGGGGCGAGAAGACGGTATTCCTTCGAGAAGATCTCCGCTCCGTTGAGAATGCCGCCAACGGCAAGACGTATCCTCCGACGATCATCCGGATGAATGGCTTTGAAGAAATCCCCGGTGGGCAGACCCTTGGCTGCCTCTGCGGGATCAAGTTCATGAAGTGCTGCGAATCGTGCATCCGCGGTAAAGCGTCGGTTGGGAATGTCCCAATCCCAGGAGCCGCCAGTTCCGGCAACAGTCAGTGTGAGGCGAAGCCGCTCGTTCGTCTGGCCCAGTTCCCTTTGGCTGGCCTCAAACGCGGCCTGCACCGTCCTTGACTGATGTGCCTGAGTGATATCGACCTGTGTTGAGAGGAAGAATTGCGGCTCTCCGCCTCCATCGCAGATGGGCGTGATGAAGAGATGGTTCCAAAACTGTGAACCATCCTTGCGACGATTGAGCAGTTCGGCCGAGATCGCCCGACCAGCCGTGATCGCTTCCCGTATCTGCGTGACAGCGCCTTGGTCCGTGTCAGGAGTCTGCAGGAAGCGGCAGTTTCTGCCAATCGCCTCCTCGGGAGAATAGCCTGTGACTCTGGAGAAGGCTTCGTTCACGTAAACGATCGGGTTGTCAGAGGTTCGCGGATCGGTTGCAACCATGGGCAACCCGGACTTCTCGAAAGCCGAAAAGATCGGACCCGCTATGCGCCGCAGTTCACTGACAGCGATATCAATCGTCCGCTTCGCTTCGCCCTGTGACAAGAATTGGGCCGTCATATCTGGTAGGACTTGGTTGAGGGAGGCCTGAATATCATCGTTCAAGCCTCGTCGCCAATAACCCGCTCGATGAAGCCCGCGATCAGTTCTTTCAAGGCGGCAAGCGACGGCAGATCCATCAGCATGGCGATATAGCCCCGAATATTACGATTCCGGATCGAGAAATTGATGTAGAGAAAGAGAACCAGTCCCTCGTCCGGCCGCTCGTGCGGGAGAGTGAAGAGCCTCGCGCCATCTCCGCGGATCACTTCCGGCAAGGAGATGTTGAGGGAGCGTTTCAGCATGTTCGCCATGGTTGCGAGGCAGCCGTTCAGGATGATGTTTCCCGTTTCGGCAAGCGCCTCGTGCTCCATATCGGCAATCTGGTCGAACGGCACATCGCTCCCGATGATTGCCCTGACGAGATCGAGACTCGTTGCTTCGGGAAAGATCAACAGAGCCCGACCCGCGAACGCACCCTCGAATTGCTGCTGAACAGCAACGAGCTCGTCGGTCTCACGCTCCCCGATCAGTCGAGCCGCATTATGAGGAGCCATGAGCTCGATGGAGGGAACCGACAGAAGGACCTCCTCACCGATCATCTTGCGCAGGCTTGAGGCAGCGCGACTGACGCCGATGTTGACGAGTTCAGTCAGAGCATCATGTTCGAGATCGGTCAGAGCAATGTCATCCTTCATTATGCTCACGCGCCGTCTGAACGTAGGCGGAGCGCTGCTCCGGAGACGAATCCTCTAAGGCCATCCTCAGTCAGGGGCTTGCTGACGAAGGTGGCATTCACCTCTCTTGCCCGGGCAATCACCTCGTCCTGGATATTGGCGGTGATCACCGCGATGGGCATGGTCGGGTGAATGGCCCGCAACTCGGCCGCCAATTCCAGACCGTCCTTATCCGGCATATTGAAGTCGATCATCGCCACATCGATCTTTCTCTCGCGCAGGATCTCAAGGGCATCCTGCGCATTACTGGCCTCGATGCGTTCCCATTCTGGCTGCAGAGCAGCCAAGGTTTTGCCCGCGACAATTCGCGCCAGTTTGCTATCGTCGACGATCAGAACAGTTGTAGCCACTCAGATGCTCCGCCAGGGGGGATTAAGACTGCTGGGACCAGCCGGTTTCGCTTGAGAGAAAAAGGATATTTGTTCTTTTAGAGTATCCGGGAATAATGACAACCGCTTAGCTCCCCAGCTACCCTGTGTCGGAGGATTTTGCCACTCTCAGAATGGGTATCAGCCAGTCATGGACGAAGGCATCCTTTTCTCCTTCCCTGATCGGAGGCCTCAGGGCCATGAGAATCTGGAAAACCGCCGCATGGAGGTGCTCGGCGTCCGTCAAGTCCACAACGCGGCTGCTGTCCGCCTGAAGCCATCCGAGCAGCGGCTCGGCATCTTCCACCCGACACTGCCCTTCTAGCAGGATGATATTGCCATCCAGTCGCGCACTCATCCGATCAGCTCCGGAATATCGAGAATCATGAGGACGCTGCCGTCTCCGAGAAGGGTTGTCCCCATCACGCCGGGCATACCGGCTAGGATGCCGGCCATGGGCCGCATCAGAACGTCCATGCGCTCGGCAAATCCGTCGACTGCAACCCCGACCCGTTCATCCCCCGCCGACATGATCAGAACTTTCGCCCCCCTTCCTGGATCCGCGATGCGGGAGATCCCCAGGAGATCGACGAGCCTGACCAGGGGGAGCGTCCGGTCGCGCAGCACAAAGGCCTCGCCTTCCTGAATGGGGAGGATGCGTGAGGCCGCCACGAAGGCCGTTTCCAGGACACCGTCGATGGGGATGCCGTAGGTCTCGCCACCCACCCGGACTGCCATCACCTTCGTCATGACGATGGTGAGCGGCAGGGAAAAGCGAATTGTCGTTCCGCGTCCTAGCAGGCTCTGCACACCGACTTGGCCGCCTAGTCTTTCGATTGCCGAGCGCACGGCATCCATGCCAACCCCTCGACCCGACAGATCGGTGATCTCCGACGCGGTAGAGAAGCCCGGAGCAAAGATCAACTCCATGGCCTCGGCATCGCTCATGCGCTCGACCCGATCCCCTGGAGCGATGCCACGCTCCTGAGCAGCCCGCCGGATGGATGCAGGATCGATGCCCCGCCCATCATCGCTCACTTCGACGATGATCCGATCACCATCCCGGCGAGCTCGCAGGACAATCCTCGTTCCGGTCGACTTTCCTGCCTCCAGGCGAATATTCTCTGGTTCTGCGCCATGGGCGACGGCATTGCGCAACACATGGAGTAGCGGCTCGAACAGGCCTTCCACGACGGATTTGTCCGCCTCGACATCCTCACCCTCCATGGAAAAATCGATGAGCTTGCCCAATTGCCCCGCAGTATCGCGGACAGCGCGCGGAAAGCGCCGAAAAATATCGCGCATGGGCATCATGCGAACATCCATGACGGCCCTGTGCATGTCCGCGACGAGTCGGTCTATGGCTGCCTGACTCGCCTGGATGCCTTGGACAAGATCCTTTCGATCCATCCCTTCGTCGCTCAAGGCCGCCAGATGCGCCAACGAATTCTTGGCAACGACCATTTCGCCGACAAGATCCGCCAGACGATCAATCCGTGCCGCATCGATACGCAGCATCCGCGAGGCGGCCGCACCGACTGCACTCGTCTCACGGCTCGGAGAGCCGTCAGATCCGACTTCATAAGTACCGGCTGTATCCCGCCACGCTACTTCATGAATCGTCACCTGATCCGGAACAAAGCGGAAAACCGTCTTCACCGCATCGAACTCGGCGCAGGACAGAGCCTCGATCCGAAGATTGCAGGAGAAAGGATCGATCTCGGCGGCAGGAGGCCACGGCTCCCTGTTTGTCATCCGAACAGCGACAAGATCCGGAACCGAGCGTAGGAGCGCGAGAGGATCGTCGCCGGCGAAAAAGCAGTCGGCTCGCGGTGTGTACCGGATAGCAACAAGACCGGCACTATGCGCTTTCAGATCTGCTCGATCGGATCCTGCCGCCAACAGATCATCGATCCAGCCGACGTCCACCTCCGGGATCATAGGAGCAGCTTGTGCCGCTCCTTCATCGAGCTGCGAGCGCAGAGCCCGTGCGAGGCGATATCCTTCCTCACCGGCATCGGGCGGCAGTTGCCCGGTTTGTTCGATCGCGCCAACCCAGCGCTCCGCCTGGCCGATGCATTCGAGGAGGATGTCGATCACATCACTATCGATCCTTGCTTCTGCGCCTTTGAGAGCGCCGAGGAGATCCTCGGCGGCGTGAAGGGCCAGTCCCATAGGCGCGAAATCGAACAGGCCGACGGACCCCTTGAGCGTGTGGACGGCTCGGAAGGCACCGTCCAGGTGGGCGGCGATAGCGGGTTCGCGCTCCAGAGCCAGAAGGTCATCGGTTGCCTGCTGAACCAATTCACGCGCCTCGACAGTGAAATGCTGGAGAAGATCGTCCATCACGCACCCTCCCCCGGCCTTTGATAGACGATTGCGTCCTCGAAGCGGCGGAGACTGAACTGCTTCGAAATGCGGTTCATCGACTCGGTATGGCCGAGACAGATATAGCCGCCCGGATTCAAGGCATCGTAGAGATTGTTTGCGGCGAGGAGACGGGAGGCGTCGTCGAAATAGATCAAAACATTGCGGCAGAAGACGATGTCGAACCGGCCTTGGGCCGCAACGGAGGCCCTGTCCACCAGATTAACGGATGTGAATTTCACCGATTCCCGCAGATCCTGAATAAGCCTGCGTTGACCCTCATGAGGAAGATCAAAATAACGTTCGATCATGCCCGGCGGCAGGCGCGACAGGGCGCGCTCCCCATAAATGCCTGCTTCCGCCTCGACCAGAACCCGCGTGTCGATATCCGATCCGACAATCTCGATGTGATAGGCATCGACCATAGGCCAATTCTCAAGGAGCCAGATGGCGATGGAATAGGGCTCCTCCCCTGTCGAACATGGCACCGACCAGATCCGCACGAGATCGCCGGGTTTCCTATTTCGCACGATGTCGGGCAACAGCGAACGACCCAGGCAATGCAGCTGATGCTCCTCACGGTAGAAATAGGTCTCATTGACCGTGAAGATGTTGATCAGGTGCTCGACCTCGCTCTCGCTAGCTTGAACATGCGAGAAATAAGCCCGAAACGTGCGCATTCCGGTGGCCGACATGCGGTCGGCGACGCGCCTTTCGATGTAATAGCGCTTGCTTTCACCGAAGATCATCCCGGTGCGGCCGTAGAGAAACTCGCACAGGCGGCGGATCTCGTCCGGATTGAGCGGCGTCGCAGATCCTTGCTCCGCTCCGGCAACCCTTTTCGGCGATTGCGGCTTGCTCATGAGCGCCCCAGCATATCGATGATCCGGTCGGCGATCAGCTCTAATGGAGCAACGATTTCCGCCCCGCCCCTTCGAACGAGTTCGCCAGGCATGCCCCAAACGACGGCACTCTCCTCGGCCTCGGCGATTGTGCGACCGCCCTGCCCCCGAAGCCGCGTCATGGCTTCAGCTCCATCGCTGCCCATCCCCGTCATTAGCACCCCAAGCAACCTGGTAGGCGCAAAGTGCTGCATGGCGCTGTCCACCAGCCGGTCGACGCTCGGATGCCAGCGATGCTCCGGAAGGGACGGAGCTGCCAGCACGATAGGGCCATCCGGACGGGTGCCGACGATGACGTCCGCATCGCCTTTCCCGATATAGACGTTACCGGCTTCGAGAGGCATCGGACGGGTGACTTCGATGACTGTCAAAGCGCACAGCTTGTCGAGCCGGCGGGCGAGCGGACCGGTGAAAGATCCTGGCATATGCTGCGCCACCACTACAGGCCACGGAAAGGCGGACGGGAGCCGCGAAAGCAATGCATCCAAGGCGGGCGGACCTCCCGTAGAGGTGCCGACGAGAACAACGCCATACGCCGGAGAGACTGCGCTCCTGGTCGCACGCACTGCCAGCACCGGGCGGAGAGACCTTCGAGGTGCCGCCATCGGTTTCCGGTTCAAGCCACTCTTCAATCGCACCCGTTCAGCCAATCTCAGACTGCCCGGCAGGCGCGCTCGCGATGCGGCACGGACTTTTTCGACCAGCAGAGGGGCAAGGGTCTCGATCTCCAGCGAGACAGCCCGTTCCGGCTTCGCGATGAAGTCGACGGCACCCAGCTCCAAAGCCTCAAGCGTGACGTCTGCCCCTTCCGCGGTCAGAGACGACACCATCACGACAGGGCATGGGTGTTCCAGCATGATGCGATCGAGACAGGACAGGCCGTCCATCTGCGGCATGTAGACATCGAGCGTGATGACATGCGGCTGAAATCCGGCAAGTTGCTCAAGGGCTTCCACGCCATTGCGGGCGAAGGCAATCTCGAAATCTCCCTCCGCGGCAAAGACATTGCCGAGAAGACGTCGCATCAGGGGAGAGTCATCGACAATCAGCAGCCGGATCACGGAGCAGGCCGATCCGGATGACCATCGCCCATGGCCGCAAGCAGGTCCTTCTCCGCTCTGTCCAGGAGTTCGCGTGGATTGAGCAGGAGGATCATTCGCCCCTCGACGTCGATATTGGCGATGCGATCGATGATTTGGCTCCCATCCGCTGCCAGATCAGGCGTCGGGCGAAGCTGGCTTCGGGGGATCTTGAGGACCTCCGATACAGTATCGACGACGAAACCGGCCTGCATATGGTCGATCGTGACGACAACAATACGCTCCCGTCTCCGCTCACCGCGTCCTTCGAATTTGAAGCGCCGCCGCTGATCGATCACCGGAACGACATGGCCGCGCAGGTTCATGACACCTTCGATGAAGTCTGGAGCCTTGGGCAGACGCGACAGGGTTTCGGGAACACGCACCACTTCGTCCACGGATGCGACGGGCAGGCCGTATTCCTCACCCCCCAGCTGAAACACGATGAACTGCTCGTCGCCATCCGAAGAACTGTCGGGGCTGCTCATCTCTGGACTCTTCTCCATTTGCGGCGCGACGTGTTCAGCCAAGTCCCGATCACGAAACAGACTGGCTGTCGACAGAACGGACACCAATCGACGCCCTCCCTCAAGTCGGTAGATGCCTTGAATTTTGGCCTCTGCTGCGCCACGGGTCAGGATTGCAGGCACAGGTTCGATCTCATCGGAGGGAACGCGAAGGATCTCCTTCATGCCATCCGTCACCAAACCTACCAATGCCTCGCCGATCCGCGCGACCACGACACGGGATTTGGCGACTTCATGTCCGCCCGCGCGCAGACCAAGGAGTCCACGGAGCGAGACCAGCGGGAGCAGGCGCTCGCGCAGAGCCATGACTCCCCGCATGACGTCCTCAGCCTGAGGAGCGGCCGCAACACCCGGGGGAAGCGTCACGACCTCATGAACAGAGTCCAGGGGCAGGGCGAAATCCTGGCCTGCGACCGCGAAGCAGACGAGAGCCACTTCGTCACGGGATATCGCCGTGCCGGCTTGGGGCTCCGACATTTCCGACACACGCCGGTGCTGCACACGGCGGCTGAAGTTGCCAAAATCCCGGAACAGCAGCGCATCGAGATCGATCAAACGCGCGGATGCGCCATCCACTTCCGACGCATCGGCGCTCCCCAACGATGCTACCCTGTCGATTAGGAGGCCGATTGGAGCGCCGCGATCGATAACGACAACACGGGCATTCGCAGTAGGGCGCTCCTTGCCTCCGAAAAGGCAGTGGAGCGATATCACTGGCATCACGGCGCCCCGCAGATTAGCGACCCCGACGAGGCTCGAAGGGCCGAGCGGCACGCGAGTCACGGCCGGCGGGCGGATCACCTCGGCAACGTCGGAGGCGGGTAAGGCAAAGCGTTCGTCACCCACCATTATCGTCAGGAACGACTGAGTGACAGCCGAAGGGGCCGTTTCGGCCATGATCTTACGACTCCGCGATGTGGAGTTCGTCTGCCAGGGAGGCGATCTCCTCAATGGCGGCGGCAAGATCCTCAGCGCCACGCGCCTGCTGTCGAGCCGCGGCGGCGGCCTGAGTGGCGGCACTTCCCGCCTGCTCGGCCACAGCCGCGACCTGCTGCGTACCCAGCCGAACCTCGCGGACCGCCGTTAGGATCGTTTCCGATCCCGCCAGGATGGCAGCGCTGCCCTGCCGGATCGCGTCGACATCGGCCTCCACCGCATTCAGCCTTTCGGCCATCATGGTGTTCTTGGCGATCTCCGCCTCCGCCATCGCGGCGCTCTGTTCCAGGTCGCGCCGGACGACGGTAATCTGCTCACGAATCTGGCGTACAAAGTCTTTGATGCGATCGGCATTCTCGGAGGCATCCCGCGCAAGGGCGCGGATGTCCCCGGAGACGATCGCGAAGCCACGACCGGCTTCACCAGTGCGCGCAGCCTCGATGGAGCCGCTCACGGCCAGCATGTTGGTCTGAACAGCGACGAGCGCGATACTATCGATGATCTTCTCAATGCGCCGGCTGGACTCGTCCAGACCTCCCCTCAATCCTATGACGGCCTGGGATTCCTTCAAACGCTGTTCGACGCCGGTGGCGAGCCGCATTATCGCGGTGCGATTGTCCTGGAATGCCGAGGCAAGAGACTCGATCCGCTCGACCGCCGCGCCTGCAACGTCCCGCGAGGTGCCGGCGGCACGGTCGATCTGCCCCATTGCGGCATTCGCCTGCTGGGTTGCGGCAGCCTGGATCTGAGCCCCCCGGCTGATCTGATCGACGGCGGTCATGATCTCGCCGGCAGCTCCCGATAATTCCTGAATGGCCGCCGAGAGCTGCTCCGCCGCCGATCCGACCTGTTCGGCGCTGGCAGATCCTGCACTGTTCGTCTGGAGATCGTCAGCCAGGACGGCAAGCGCCTGCGCGGTCTGCTGGCTTTGGTCGAGAGCGACACTCTGCTGCTGCACGGCCCGCTGAGCCTCGGCCGCCGCTGCAGCCTGCTCCTCGGCGGCGCTGGCCACCTGCTCAGCCCCGCGCTGCGCTTCGCGGATGGCCGCCTCGGCCTCGACGGCGGCAACGAGAATTGACTGACTGCCATTGGCCAGAAGGATCATGTCGGAGCGGATCCTGTCGAGAGCCGCGACGGTGGCGCGGCCGACCTGAGCCTCGCCGGACGCCGTTTCGGCTGCGGCCCTGATCCTCTCGGCGATGGAGCGGACCTCCGTGACGATGCCTTCGGCAAGAGTTTGGATATCCTGAGCGCTTCTTTCCGATGTGCTCGCCAAGGCTCGCACCTCATCGGCCACGACGGCAAAGCCGCGGCCGTTGTCTCCGGCTCGGGCCGCCTCAATGGCTGCATTCAGAGCCAAAAGGTTTGTTTGGTCGGAAATATCGCCAACCGTGCGGGTAATCTCGCCAATCGCGGCAGCCTGCTTCTCAAGGAGCGAAATGATCTCAACCATGGCGTTCTGGCGCGCCGCGTTCGCTCCGACGGCAGCGACAGAAGCGTCGATTTGAGCCCCGGTCTCGATCAACAGGGTTTGGAGACCGGCGGTCTTGGCGCGAGTGGTCTCCGCATGCTGTCGGGCCTCGGAGAACGAGGTGCCGAGGCTCACGATGGCAGCCAGGGATTGCTGCGAAGCGCCTGCCGCCTCTTCGGCCCCAGTGGCAATCTGCTCCATAGAGCGACGCAATTCCTCCGCCGCGGATGAGGCCTCAGTTACCCCGCTGGCCAATTCCTCCGAGGCAGCGCCGATGCGCTCAGCAGCCTTCTGCTGCCGGGCCCTGACCCGCTCGAGAGCCCGTCGTGGTGAGTTTCCTGCTTTTGGAGATGTCGACGATGCCGCTTGAGTTGCGGAATCACTATTAACCTGACGGAGATTGCCCTTACCGGGCAGTTCGGTCGTCTTAACCAGTGCCATCGATGGCCTTTGAAGTTTGCGGACAGCATGTGAGGGCTCGATCCGACGTGCTGGCACTTTGGTCAGCCCAGTCCAATCGAGGCGAGGTGGAGCCAGGACTTTTATAGGTTTCTGTCGCTCGGTAGCAAGATACGCACGTGGCTATTTCGACAATAAAAACAATGTTGTGCAACAATTGTACACCAAAGACCCTGACGCGAAGGGGATGTCGCTCATGTCCTACTCCACCGCGTACCGGCCATCCAACCTCCGACGTTCTTCGGATGAAGAAACCGCGTTCTCGGAAGTGAGAGACGGACAACATGCAGCAGTCCGGCCCAGGAGAAGTTCATCTCTCTTCCGTCAACCGGCCTTCGCTAGGAGATTTTTCAAAACTACTTGCGCCTCCAAGACAACGAGCCCAGGTCGAAAGTCCTTTAAGGGGCCGTTTGACAGTTTAGAAAAGCTTTGATCAGATGGTCAAATCAAGAGCCTGCTCCTTGAGAAGCAGGCCGAGGTGAACGGATCGATGGCCTGAAACCCGCCTGGAGCGGGCAGGAGGACCTATGACTTCAGCATCCGATATCAGTGCCGGACGGCTTGCGGCTGGCGCATATGACGAAGCCTTTTGCGACCTTCATGCATCGCTGGACCAACACGAGGCCCGTGTCGCGGCAGAGCGGTGTCTCTTTTGCTATGATGCGCCTTGTGTGAACGCCTGCCCGACCGGCATCGATATCCCCCTCTTCATTCGGCAGATCGCCACCGGAAACGTGCAAGGAGCGGGCAAGACGATCCTGGACTCGAATATCTTCGGCGGCATGTGCGCCCGGGTTTGCCCCACGGAAACGCTCTGCGAAGAGGCCTGTGTCCGAAACGACGCGGAAGGCAAGCCGGTCATCATCGGCGAATTGCAGCGCCACGCGACCGATGCCGTGATGGCATCCGGCCGGCAGCTCTACAGGCAGGGCCCGCGAACAGGTAAGCGCGTCGCCGTCGTCGGCGCGGGCCCTGCCGGACTTTCCTGTGCCCACAGGCTCGCGACCCTCGGCTACGACGTGGTCGTCTTTGACGGCCGGCCGAAGCCAGGCGGCCTCAACGAACATGGCATCGCATCTTACAAAGCCCCCAACAACTTTGCCCAGGCCGAAGTCGAATGGATGCTCGATGTCGGCGGCATAGACCTGCGCTGCGGACAGATGCTGGGGCGGGACTTCACGCTTGCCGATCTTCGCCGCGATTTTGATGCCGTCTTCTTAGCTCGAGTTTGGCCCATCACGCGGCATGGCAGAGGGCATAGGCCAAGCATCGCTGGAGCGCTTGTGAGGGTTTTGGCATGTTATGCCGGTGCCGGGATGTGAGTAAACCCGTTTCGCGCCAGATCTGCAGGCGCACAGCCGCGAGCGCATCCGCGAAGGTCGGGTGAGACCTGCGGTACCACTTGTCGATCCAAACAGCCGTGCGAGCGCGCTGACCGAGTTGGGCCGCCAGCAGGGTCACGATCGAGAACAGCACGAACAAGCAGTGCGTGGTGCGGGCCACGGCGCGATCCGACCATTGCCGCTGGGTCTCCACGCCCATATGCGCCCGAGCCTCCTGGAAGGTGACCTCGACCTGCCAGCGTAGGATGAACCAGCCGATGATCTGCAGCGGATCCCGCGCGGCATCGGTACAGTTGTCAAGCGACACCGAGATTTACGAGATAAGGCGACATCCAGTTTTACGACGGCTCAAGCGTGAGCCCGCTGGAGAGCCTCCTCCAGATCCCGCAGGCGATAGCTGCGCCCCTTGATGTTGAGAACATGCGCTCGGTGCAGCAGGCGGTCGAGGATGGCCGTGGCCAGCACCTCGTCGCCGGCCAGCAGCTCGGTCCACTCCCGGATGCTCTTGTTC
>NZ_VOSK01000166.1 GCF_009296175.1 Microvirga tunisiensis
CATCATCTCGCTCACCAGACTTTCGACGGTCCAGACAACCTCGATGATGCCATCCACGAGGCGGTCAGGATGCTCAATTGCGAACGAAATCGCCATCCGTTCGCCAACCACCGAATCGCTGCTTAGGCATAAGACCCCGAGCGAGTTCATGAAATACATCGGAACTTCCAGCCAGCCGATGGTGCCATGAGGCCGGAAGTTCCGATCGGCCGTGGTCCAGCGTTCGGGGCAGGTCCAATGTCCAAGCCTTAACTTTGAACACCGACCACCTCGTGGAGAGGATCACCACTGAGGAATTCCGCCCTCCCCGTCATTACGCTCCGAACAGTTTCTTCAACATACTTGTTGAATGCCGCAACTGAGTAATTGTCGAGATAATACTGTATTGCAGCAATCTCCTGCGAATGCCTCATCGGTGCATTGATAAGTATCTGAACGGTTGCTTCGGCGAGTGTAAGCGCGTGCTGCTCAATAACCGCAATATTCTCCAATCTTCTTGGATCAGCAAGGCCTTCAAATGCGTGTTTAGCTCCGGCAGGAACACGGCCATATGCGAGAGCTTCCAATACTTTGATTTTTGTGCCGCCACCCCATGTTACTGGGGCTGCTACGACCCCAGCCTTTTCGTACTCGGAACGCAGATCGTCGACAAAACCAAGTAGGTGGACATTCTGAATGGCGCCCCAGTCGCGCCTGAGCGAAGCTGGAGCCACGCCCGCTATTCTTAGCTCCGCCTGAGGTATACGTTGACGAATCAGCGGCCAGACCTGCCGCAGGTACCAATTCATCCCGTCTGAATTCTGATGCTTTCCCCAATCACCCACGGAGAAGATTATTTTCGATCCTTGGGCTGATGGCCCTAGTGCCTGAATCTCACCGCCAGTATCGGAAATTGGCACATTCGGCAGCGTCGTGACATCAATTCGATTAAGTGCCGCAGTATCTTTCTCCGAAGCGAGCCAAATGTGATTGGCTTTTTCTAATACCTTACTCCCTAAATATATATTACCCCGCAATTCTCGTTGCAGGTAGGCTTGCAGTAATAGATTATACCTTGGAGCCGATTGCAGTCTTGCGGCGGTGCGGCTGGGTTCCCAGTCGTCGGCATCAATGATAAGAGGGACAGGCCATTCGGCTAGCAAACCAGCAGCCGCTGACGGGCGACACAGTCTGCCGACGATCAGGTCGACTTCATTACGACCGCAAAGTTCATCAATGGTCCGCTCGGCCTCATCGCTGACCCGCAGCCCAGCGGTAGCTAACCCGCTTCCGAAGAACATTCCTACTGCACGCGAGGCTTTTTCTAGATAGCTTCGATATTTGCTTCCGCTAGTCCCTGGCATCGATATCGACGATACGGATAGGTAGTTTTCTTCGCGAGATGATGACGATGAGATCCTCAGATAATGGTCGGGACCACGGTAATTTAGGTAGAGAACTCGCACATCTCCACACTGACTCAGGGCATCTAAAAGCAAACGCGATCGAATCGCTCCACCAGTAACTTCAATCGGAAACGGCGGGAAAGAGATAACATAAAGAATGCGCATCGAGTTTCGCCCTTTGATCTGCCCCACGAGGCGGCCCGGTTTTGGAGCTAGTGCAGGATCAGCTAGGCTTCTGCACTATGGGTAGCTTGGCCGGCTGAGATGCCTCTTATGGTCGGTGGCCCGCACGCAGGCGGTGAGTCCGTTGAGTGCCCAAGAAACTTTTCATCACCTATCGATGTGAGATCCACGTCTGTCTTTCGTGGTCATCCTTTTACTTCCGGAAGCTTCACCCGAACTATGCCTTCAACGACCTGTATGATCCGAACTCCCAGAATGTGAAGCACACTGCCGTAAACCAAAGCACCAGCGACACTCGTCAACACCAATTCAATATACACGCTGATATTGATAGCGCTCAGATAGGATCGCAAGATCATCACAGCGACTGTCATCACTACGCATGCCGCAGCAACTTCCCGAAGGCTTCTGAACTGGGACTTAACGCTAATTCCAGCAAGGCTCCGCGCTACTGCAACTGACGCAGCAAACATGATTAACGACATTGCCCCTCGTGCGGCAATCACTCCAAATATAGAGCCGAAGTATAGTCCAAGCGATATTAGCGTTACATTAAAGCAAAGGTTGATGAAGTTCATCCAAAAGATGATGTCAGCCCTGCTCACAGCAAGCACAAGAGACTGCAAAGGCTGCGTATACGGCACCAAAACAATTGTAAGAGCAAGCCACTCTAAATAGGCGGCCGACTCGACCCACTTGGTATCGAGTAGAGAGTTGATGATCAGGTCTGAAGTCAGAGAAATACCCAAGCATAACGGCGCAGCAAGCATCATTGTGAATCGTGAGGCTTTCAGGTATGCATTCCGAAGCCTCTCTCGATCGCTATTCACCGAAGACAATGCTGCGTAGACCGACGTCATTGCCGGAGCAACGAAAGTCTGTGTAGGCAAAACCGCGAGGTCGTTTGCCATCGTATATTGGCCAAGGCTCGTTCTGCTGACGAAACGCCCCATCAGCATACGATCAAACTGCCAATTTAGAGCCCCAACAAACTGTGCCACCGTGAACCAACTGATAAAATTGGCAAACTCCGGCCACTCCTTAAGGGAGAATGCAGGTCGGTAGGGAGCAAGCACATAGGATGCTGCAGTTGCCAGGGTTGCCGAGGCAATGCCGTTTATAGCGATAGCCCAGTAACCAGCTCCCAGATAAACAAACAAGATCGCCAAAGCAGTGCCGCAAATCTTGCCAGACATCTCAGTGACGAATCCTCGCCAAAAGTTAATATCCCTAAAAAATTTAACCATACCAGGGCTGTATAAGCCCCTACTTATTGGACCCACAGCTAGAGCCACAAGCAATGGCATCAGACGATCGTCATCGTAGACTGCGGCGAAAGGCCATGCTGCAGATCCTATGATAAAAGCGAACAACAATATTCGCAGAACGGCTAAGGTAAAAGCAGTATCCAGGTGCGACTTTCTAATATTGTCAAGGCGAACAAGAACTTGAGTAAGTGGGAGCTCGGAAACCACCTCCACCACAAAAATAAGAGTCATTGCGACAGCGACAAGTCCAAAATCTGCCGGGCTCAAGGCTCTTGCTAGAACCAGAAGTGTCATGAAGTCGATCACGCGCCCCACCATGCGAGCGGAGACCAACCAAGCGGCCCCTTGAAGGGTTTTCATGGCGAGCATTCTGCAACCTCAATCAAAGTACCGAAGTAATTGGAAGCAGCCCTGAGTTACCGGGATTAGCTCGGGACAACCTCGCCTTCAGTGTGCGCTGCGCCGTAGAAATCGCAACAATCAAGCACGCAAGGATATAAATGCCCCCAGTGCCCTTACCTGCATTTCTCGTTCCAAGACAACCCCAGGGTCCGAAATCCAATAAAATTAGCCATCAAACTCAAGCTACGCACCGGCTCGATTGAGCACAGCGCCAATCACATTCGCTCCTGCGCTTTTCAAGGTTTGTACGGCAGCTGCAAGCTCGTCCCTCGTTGTGCGCCCTGCAGCAGCAACTAATACGACAACATCAGCGTACTGTGCTGCCGCTCTTGCATCTGCGCCAACGCAAAGCGGTGGCAAGTCCAGAAGCACTTCGCTCCTATTACGTGCCATGTCGAAAATTTGCGCCATTTTCGGTGTACTCAGGTAGGCGAGCTGATTTATCCTAGAGCTTGACGAGCGCCCAGGCAGCAAAGCGATTCCCTCAAATTCCAACAAATCCGATTCATTGACAGGTGTATCGCTTGTGAGCGCATCAGCAAGGGTTAACGGAGCGCTGATCGCAGCCTGCGGCGACTGATCGGCCAGGCTCCACCCTTTCTGGCGAATGTCTGCATCAACGATTGTGACCTTCGCCCCGCTCTCCCGAACAATATGAGCCAAGTTAGCACAAATCAGAGTGCAGCCCGCATCACGTGTCCAGGATACGAGCGCGACAACATCATTGCCGTGACCCTGCCTGGAAGAACGCGCCAGCATGATGGATGTTCGTATGTCGCGGATGGCCGCTGCAAATTCCCCCTCAGGACGCAACGATACTAAAGAGCACATGTCTTTCTCAGACAGTCGCGAAACCCCTTTCCAGCGACGCACTTCGGGGACTATTGCGAGGCATGGGAGACCCGTAGCGTGTATGAGAACCTCTCTTGTACGGATCCGACGATCGAACACTTGACTAACAATTAGGATAATGAACCCAGTCGTAAGACCTATGATGGCCCCAAGGGCAATGATCAGTCCTCTGCGAGGTGCCGAGGGCCCAAGAGGTTGGACTGCTGCACCAATAACCCGCGAGTCAGCATCTGGTACTGCAGTGGTGGGGAGTGTGCCCGCGGCGACAGCGGCAGCAGCGGCACTAACCTGGGCTGAGAGCGCATTGAGACGCCCTTGAACGAACTCCGCGCCATTCCTTGCTTTATCGGTTTTGGAAGCAAGTGACTGCCAGAGGTAGGCTGACGCGATCGCGTTCGCCACGCGGGGCGCAAGTTCTCGATCCGACGACGTGAAAGACACATCCACTACATAGGACTGACCGATCCTTCGAACGTCCACACGGGCGGCGAAGTTGGCAAAAGCGATCTGCCGGCTCTCCTCTGCGGTTGGTGGGCGCGTCGGCTCATTACTAAGAGCCGCTTGGATATAGCCGCGCATTCGGCTAAACATGCTTGGTGACTGGAATGCAAAGTCGGAATGCTTTCCCAGATTTTGACTTTCGAAGACGTAAGTTAGAAGACGTTCGGATTTGATAACCTGAAGTTCAGTTTCAGCCTGATTTGCGTCGAGCGACATTGCCGCCGGATTCACCGAGGTAGGCCCGGCATTCAACGCGCGAGGCTCAAGCACCAAGCTCGCCGTAGCCGTATAGGACGGGGGGATTGTGAGCGCATTGAACGTCGCTAACCCGGTACAGATTACTACCCATGCTAGCAGTTGATACTTATTTCGTTTGGCCGCCGAAGCAACCGCGGTGATCAGGGCTCGAGGACCGTCATCTGCGACCTCAGCTACATGCTCATCAACCAACCAGTCGACCTTGGTTGTGCGAATTGGGTTTATAGTGCTCCTGTACAATCTTATGCCCCTTGCCTCAAACGAATTGCCGCTGCACGTTCAGGATTAAGCCGCCCACATAATACATCCGCAAGACCGAGCAGATTTCCTTTCAGCCGCCCTCGCCTATCGATAAAGGGTTCTGGGCTCACCGCGCGTACTACATTGCTTACGACATTTCGGAACAGATGGTCGGCAACCTGTACTGGGGTCATTGTCCCCTTGTGCAGCATGTAGAGTGGGTTGACGATTTGGGAGTATCCGAGCCGTTCTCCCGCCACGCGTCCACTCTTAACACCCATATGGACACCTCGAGCACTGGCGTCCTTGACGAGCCGCCCTCCGCGTTTGGCGATACTCGCACTAAAATCACGATCTTCAAGCCAGCCGTAGAGCACCAGACGCTCGTCGAACCGTTGGCTGCCGATCATCGATAAGCGAAACGCCATATTGCAGCCGTAAGGACTGTATGGTTCCAAGCGCCGCCAGCCAGGATGCCTCCCCGTTGTTTCTACAATCCGGACGGCTTCCTCAAAACTTAAGCCTGGCCCCTTTATTCCGTCGGCAAGAACATGCCCGGTAAAGCCAGCGACCTCCGCATCATCCCGAAACGTTCGGGCTGCAGCAGCCAACCAGCCCGCATCGGCCACGAAGTCATCATCGAAAAAAGTTACAATATCAACCCCAGAGGGTAATGCTGAAAGTGCGGCGTTACGTTGCGCTGCAAGTCCAGGTCGCCCGTTAACAACTCTAACGCCTGGCAGGAGAGCCGCATTCCCTGCATCTTCGGGTTCAACGCATGAAATAATTATAGCGGTAGGTTTGAGGGTTTGGGTTTCAATCAGATGACGCAAGGTAGCCGTCACAACATCGGGCCTTCCACGGGTCGCCACAATGACTGCCACATTCGGAAGTTCTTGTTGTGTCGCGCCAGAACGTGGAAGGCGAGCTGAAGGCTCACGCATTAGCTCGATGTAGCCGGCTGCCGTATCGCTCCAGGAGTACAACCGAGCACGCTCTCGTCCACGCTCAATAAGCTCATGTCTGAGATCGGACGACTCTAGAAGCGCATGCATATGCTGGATCCAAGCAGCCGGATCATCGGGCGCCGCCATCAAAGCGGCGGCGCCACAGACCTCGGGCATGCTCGCCCGATCCGATGAAACGACAGGGCAGCCTCGTGCCATGGCCTCAAGGATCGGCAAGCCAAATCCCTCTGTCCAAGACGGGAATGCCAAGCAGACTGCTCGATCCATTAGAAATGCTAGATCATGATCTGTGACAGAGCCAATCACATGAACGTTTGGAGCAGCTTGCAAGGTTTCAGGAGTGAAGATGCCTGCGCCACCGCCCACGACTACTATCCCGAGGCCAAGCTCAGCGAAACCAGGTGCTGCATTCAGGAGCAATTGCAGGTTCTTATGCCGTGCGCGCGATCCGAGCGCCAGAACAAACCCCCGCGCTGACCTAATTGAAGGGTCAGCAACAATAGAAGGAGCAACTTCGGCGAGTGCCGAGTCCCATGTGTTGACATGCTCATGGCCATTCGGCAGCACGACGATATCGGACATGCGCACCGGTAGGTGCTGCGCGATCTGGCGGGCCGCATCATTAGAGACGGTAGCGATCCTAAGCGAACGTCGAGCGAGAAGCGGCTGCAACGACTTGTAAACCGCGCGAAAACCTGCCCCGTAACTTTTAGGTGCCACAAAGACGTTGGCATCATGTATGCATAGCACCTGGTTTCGCTTGACCACAGGTGCCGTATTACAAAGATTGAGTAGGCGCCCAGACCACTTTGCCGGCAGAACAAATTGTTCCCATGAATGCCCAGTTAATGATCCAGCGCCCATAAAAGGCATTGTTGGTAGCTGCGGGTCAATTGCGGATAGTGGTGCAATGATTGGTACCTTGATATTCGAAGTTAGAATGGCTGCGTCCATTGCAGCAAGCACATTCCGCGCATAACGCTGCACGCCAGTCATAGGCTGCATCAAAAATCGCCCGTTGACGGCAAATTCCGATTCCGTGGTCATATTTGTGCTCCAGTATTCCGGACGCGGGCACCACCCGGCCATTCTGCAGCGTCCCGCTCGGGTTCAGCACAAGCCAGACCGGCCATGATAAAAAAGAGGAGACCTAAATCCAAAGTCGATGCTGATGCGACAGCCGCCGGAAGGCTGCATAGACATGAATTACGCGCTGCAAGGCGGACGTCCGAGGGAAATGTGCGTGGCCGGCCACGTTGGCGTGCGAATGCCGAGATAATAAAAATCATTAGCAGGATGGCACCCGGCAACCCGACGTGTGATAGAACTGCCAGGGCAAAGCTTGAGGTACGTGTGGTACCAAGGCCTACGCCGAACCACCAGGAATCGAAGAAGTTCTGCAGTGCCGCAGCATTCCAGGAAGCTCGCTCGATCCCAGACTGGGAGGTTGACTTGCTAAGTACCAGAAGATCAACGTAGTCGCGGATAACAGCCGTTAAATGGTCATTTAACAACACAACTAAGGCCGCGATAATTACAATTAGTGGCGCCAGTAGCACGACTGCCGCACTAACATGCCCGCTAGGATGAAGCCCGGAGCGATAAAGTGCAGTCGCGTACAAGATCATCATCACAAACGGCACCGCCAGGAGTCCAGTCGATGATGTCGATAGGATGACTAGAATGAGGGACACCAAGGCAAGAATACCGGTCCAAGCCGGACGGCGTCCACAAAGCCACATTGTTCCTGTGAAGCTTAAGGCAACGACTGTTGATCCTGCAAAACTCGAAGCCTCAGTGAATGATCCGGCGATGCGCTTCAACCCACTTACCTCTTCATTGTGGTGAAGTGTGTAACGAGCGTTCCTCATGAAACTGAGGAGGTCCTGGGTTCCGGTCAGATATGTACCGAGATCCAGCAACGCAAACAGGATGTTGCCAATAGCATATGCAATTACACCGCCCGTGATCGCCTCGAATCCGGCGCGGGTTGAAGCAACTGCTACTACCAGGGCGAAGGATGCGAGATCGGCGCTGAGATACACAGTTTGTGTTATATTGCCGGACACAGGACCAAGGGGAACTAAGCCTGACCCACTGTATTCCGATGTGCCAATTGGAAAGATTAAAGTACTTCCTGCCAGGATGCGAGGTAGCACATAGGCGCTTACTGCTCCGTATATAAGCAGGCATGCCAGCCAAAATCCGGGCATTGGGGGGCTTACGGCTCTGATCGCTGCGGTAATCTCGCGGGAGCGGGTAAGCGCGGAAGCGGCCACAAAGCCAAGGAAAAAATGGGCTGGCTGAATATTCGCTGCCCCAATGAAGAGCGCGGCCGAAGACCCAAACAGTGTTGTAACCACGAGCGTTGCGATGGTGGCCCGGGGCCCGAGGAGAATGCATACAAGGCCAAGAACGATCGTAGCAATACCTATGGGTTCGATCATAGAGCAGTATCCTGGTTCGCCGAAACCTGACCGGTCAGCAGAACACCGCCAACGCTGGACATACGGGCATCTTCAGGCTTTCCACACCATCTGCCGATGCGAACCTTCACCTCTGAGCCCAAAGTTCTCTCCAGTCGCTTGCAACTTACAAAAAGCATGTTCAAGCGGCCACGCCAGCAAGCGAGCGCTGCACGAACTCGGCCATCGATGCTTTGAAAACATCCTTTCCGAAAACCCGAGATCGAGCTACAGCTGCAGCGGGGTCAAAGTGTGCGTTTTCACATCGTTCGACTGCATCAAGAAGTGCTTCGATGGTCTGCTCTTCAAAGAATGTTCCCGTCACACCGTCGACGACCGTCTCCGTCGCACCGCCCCGTCCAAAAGCAACAACGGGCCGGCCACTTGCCATGGCCTCAACAGGCACGATCCCGAAATCCTCCTCTCCCGGGAAGATCAAAGCTTTGCAGCGGGCATAATGATCTTTTAGAACATCGAAGCGTTGTGGACCGAGCAATGTTACTGATGGACCTGCCTTTGCCCGCAGTTCAGCGAGCATTTCACCACCGCCGATGACGACGAGCCGCCGTCCAGTGCGAGAAAATGCCTCCACTGCCAAATCTGGCCGCTTATATCGAACGAGCTCTCCAGCCATGAGATGGAAATCGCCAAGTTCTTTTTCAGCTTTGGGCTTGAAACTCTGCACGTCGACCGGAGGGAAGATTACATCGGCTGTCCGCCGCCAATACGAGTTTATGCGTTTTGCAACTGTTCTGGAATTTGCCGCGAAGGCATCAACGCGCGTAGCCGCTGCAACGTCGCAGAACCGAACATAATGTAATAATGGAGACATCAAGAGACGGCCAAAACGTGACGTTCCTTCTTGATAATCATGAAGCATATTCCAGACGTACCGCATGGGCGAATGACAGTAACAAAGATGCAGGGCTCCGGCAGGTGGAATAACGCCTTTAGCGGGCCCGGACTCCGAACTGATGATTAGATCATAGCCTCGCAGATCCAGTTGCTCGAGTGCCATCGGCATGAACGGCAAGTAAGATTTGTAAAAGCGGGCCGCGCGAGGTAGTTTGGATACAAATGTTGTCTGAATGTGGTGTCGCTCAATTGTGGACGAAACTGCTCCAGGAACATGCACATGTGTGAAGACGTCTGCCTCTGGGAACATCTCACATAAAGCCTCAAGGACTCTCTCACCGCCGCGCATGCCCACGAGCCAGTAATGTATGATCGCGACCCTCATTCTTTGAGCTTTCCTTTTCACTCACACGGGCATGAGCGGAGTGGCATTTGCCACTGAACAACATCAAATTCTGAACTCAGCCTAATCTGTCGTCGGCTTGGATTGTATAGAATACGGTGCAACAACGTTTGGTAGATCAGAGTTGCTGCTCTTCTTCACCGAGTAGAGATTTTGAATGGATCGAAACTGTCATGTAAGCCACCAATCCCGCGATCCTGCAGGGCTTGCACACGTTGAAGCATGTGATTCGCAACATCACAAACACAATGTGTAAGTGAACGTGTTTAGATTTTTGCAGTTCATCGCGACGGTCCACTTGGCACGGCTAGTTGTATATCGTTCGGCACAATCTCTCCAGAGCCACAAAGGATTAACTCGTCAGGTAGCATCATCACTAGGTCTGCCTTAGTGGTCCTCGCCGGACGAAAGAGCCATTTTTGAGGATTCTTCTTGGGGCTTGTGCGTGGGAGGCTGTGGCGCGCGCGCAGACATCTCCGTTTCGCTCGCACAGTCCAGCTTCGCCTTGAGACCATTGTCAGCAATAGGAATACGGCTCAGAAACACGTCTGGCGGGCAACCATCGTGCTGCTGAACGCCGATGGCATCGGCACAGCCGAGATCATGCTTAGCGAACGTGATCGGGTCAGTATTGTTTTGCCAGAACCCGAAATCACGCGGGTCGAGACACTCTCGATTTGTAGGATTAGCAACTTCCCTTTGCCGCTATCACGCAGGGAAGCGTCAACACAATTATTTTCAAGTCTACCCAAAAGGACCATTCGCGGACATATCGCGTATCGAGCACAACCCGCTCTTGGTACGATGTATCGCTACGGCCGCTGATCTGCCATGCGCCTGTCAGACCTGGTCTAGTCCGCAAGTAATATCCGGAGTATGGACCATAGTTATCCAGCTCCTGCCTAGTAACAGGGCGCGGACCAACAAGGCTCATTTCACCTTTTATTACGTTAAATAGCTGTGGAAGCTCATCAATACTAGATTTACGGAGGAATGCGCCGATAACTGTCACCCGCGGATCACGTTTAAGCTTTCTTGTCTCGTACCATTCCTTACGCGCTTCACAGCTTTTCTGCAGATATGCCTGAAACTCTTCCTCACTGTAGGCGCGCATTGTTCTAAACTTGAGGCATCCAAATTCGCTGCCTCTGAAGCCGACCCTCCTATGCCTGTAAAGAACTGGCCCTCGGGAGGTCATAAGCAGTAAACAAATGACAGCAATAAGCAGCGGAGCCAAAAAGAACAGCGCCATAGTGGCTACAGTCACATCGAAAAACCTTTTGAGAGACCTGCCCACCGGAGCTGAATTGACCCTGTCCGGCGACAGAGAGCCATCTATCGCGTCCTTGCATTCAAGGGTAGCGTTCGATGCATGCTCCGCAATATCACCACTCTTCATGGTTTACCCTTCGGCCTAGGTTGGGTTTGTTCGAATGCTTTAGCTGTCGTGCGCGAGCGCAGTCGCTATGCTGCTCTGACGACGGTTTAACGCTAATAGGGTTTGGTGCACCGCGATATCCTCTCAAAGGCATATCCGCGTCTCATGAAGGATTACACCGTATGGCGTTGTCCCAATTATTCCAGATCACTATTGGAGGTGGTCTGCCCCCCTGAGAAACATCCCTTACGAAAGTACGACTTTGAGCCGAACAGAGGGTCGGGGAAAGAGACTGATAACACTGCCGAACAAATTGTTTCCGAGTTGCGGTTTGTGACGTGCTGTTAAAACAGGATCCGACGGGTGGCCGAGGCCGATCGGCGCGAACGGCGTAACTTCGTACCTCTGGAGACCCGAAGGCAGACCGCCCCAACGTGATGCAGCTGGTTGTAGTCAGCGCGGGCAATTCAAGACTGACAAGCCCTGCTACATAGAGCGGACCCATTCTCCACCGAGTCTGGTGATGCAGGTAACTGAGGAATGGTTCAAGCGAAGATTGGAGTTCGTGCTCCCGAGCGAGCGAGGCGATAGTGACTCACTTCTAACCTCTCAGCGCAAAGAACCGTCTGAGCCCATCTGGCCTGTCTTGAGAGGGCGATATTGGTGTACTGCTAATTCAGCGTTGGTCGCAGCGCTAACCTGGAAGGTTGCACTAATACCAAGCGGCATGAAGGCTGACTCATTCGGGGTTTTCAGCCGGGCGCACGTCTGATTCCATGCTGGCGATCAGGAGGTCCGCCATGCGCCCAGGGATCGAGCTTCGCCAGGATTATGACGCGGCCCGGCTGCGGGCTTTGGCCAAGGCCACCCACGATGCTGGGCAAAGCCGACGCTTGCTGGCGCTGGCCGAGATCTACGATGGCGGCACGCGGACCAAAGCGGCGCAGGTCGGTGGGGTCGGGCTGCAGACGGTGCGGGACTGGGTGGTGCGCTTCAACGCCCATGGGCCTGAAGCCCTGATCGATGGCAAGGCACCAGGCAATGCCTGCAAGCTCCGAGCCTGCCACCGCGAGGCCCTGCTGGCCCTGGTGGAGAGCGGCCCCATTCCGGCTGTCCATGGCGTGGTGCGCTGGCGGCTGAAGGATCTGGTGCAGTGGCTCTGGGACGAGTTCCGGATTGGGGTGAGCGAGACGACGCTGGGCCGCGAACTGCGGACGCTCGGCTACCGCAAGCTCTCGGCTCGCCCGCGCCATCACGCCAAGAGCGATGCCGCGGTGGCGGTTTTTAAAAAGAGCTTCCCACGCGTTTGGCGGAAATCGCGGTCAACGAGGCTGATGGCAAGCCGCTCAAGATCTGGTTTGCCGATGAGGCGCGCATCGGCCAGAAGAACAAGATCACCCGCCGATGGGCAAAGCGCGGCACGCGTCCCTCCGCCCCGCGGGACCTGAGAACCGCCTCCACTTACATCTTCGGGGCGATTTGCCCGGCTGAAGGCAAAGCCGCCGGCCTGGTGCTACCGCGCTGCACGACCGAGGCGATGACGCTGCACCTGGCCGAGATCGCGCAAGCGGTGGCGCCCGGAGCACATGCGGTGCTGCTGCTCGACCAAGCGGGCTGGCATGTCTCGCGCAAGCTGAAGGTGCCGCCCAACATCACTCTGGTGCCGCTGCCCGCCAAAGCGCCCGAGTTGAACCCGGTCGAGAACATCTGGCAATTTATGAGGGAGAACTGGCTCTCCAACCGGATCTTCACGTCCTACACGGACATCCTCGATCATTGCTGCGCGGCTTGGACCAAACTCACTGATCAGCCCTGGACCATAATGTCCGTCGGCTTGCGCGAGTGGGCGCATGGGTTCTGATCAATGGGAGTTGGTATTACCGCTTCCCTGCGCGGGTCAGTCGAACCAAGCAAGCGCAGTTGGAAGGGCTCCCGAGAACCGTTCGCGAAATAGCCTGGAAAGGTCAGCTCCGGCTCTGCTCCTGCTATCGAACAATGATCCTCGCGGGGAAGCACAAGGCCATCGCGATCACCGCGATCGCGAGAGAAATGGCGGCCTTCCTGTGGGCGATCGGTCAGGAAGTGCCACCAGCTCACCACGCTGAGCCAAGCCCCGCCTATCGCGCGCCTTCGAAAGAGGAGACAAGATCGATCATCTGCTGATGCTCAATCTGGGAGGAAGGGCCCCGGTCGGGGAATCTTCGATGGAACTGAGTGGCCGACGACGTCGATGCCCGTACTAAGATAGAAGCAGCCCCAGGCGTACACACGGAAATGCGGTATCCAACCAGCGTATAAGAGTTTGCAAACCGTCGTCTTGAGGTCCTGCCTCCTACATTGCGCATCAGCTACACTATGCAGGACCAGCCATGATTGGCGGGATGAACAGTCGTGGCCATGCCGCTTGCATTTGAACATAAGTGTTCCAACGACACGTCAATTCCGGCATAGTACACCGCGCCGGCGCGTTGTCCTTCCTGGTCCGACCTCTTGCGCCTGCTGCGGCGGAGGCTTGCGCAAGCTCGGAGAGGTCGTGACCGAGACCCTGGAGCGCATCCCGGCGCGCTGGGTCGTGGTGGAGACGGTCCGCGAGAAGTTCACCTGTGCGGCCTGTGAGACGATCACCGAGACGCCGGCGCCGTTCCATGCCATTCCGCGCGGCCGCGCCGGCCCGCATCTCCTGGCCGAGATCACGGTCGGCAAGTTCGGGCTGCATCTGCCGCTGACCCGCCAGAGCACAGTGTTTGCCCAGGAAGGGGTCGATCTGGATGTCTCGACCTTATGCGACTGGATCGGTGCGGTCGCGGTGGCGACCCAGCCGTTGAGCGCGCTGATCACCGAGCATGTGATGAGGGCGGAACGGCTGCATGCCGACGACACACCGGTGCCGGTGCTGGCCAAGGGCAAGACCAAGACCGGCCGGCTCTGGACCGTGGTGCGCGATGACCGCCCCTTTGGCGGCGCCGATCCGCCAGCTGCGGTGTATTTCTACTCGGCCGATCGCAAGGGTGAGCACCCGCAGTCCTTCCTGAAGAGCTACAGCGGTCTTCTGCAGGCGGATGCCTATTCCGGCTTCGGGCAGCTGTATGAACCGTATCCATCCGAGCGGGGCCGCGGGATTTTGGGTGCCGCGCGTGGTAACGTCGGTTCATGGAGATCGATGAGGACAAGATCGACGATGCCGTTTTGGCGCTGTTATGGCTGACGCTGCATAACGAGCGTTGTGCCTGGAAGGGCTTCGACTGGGCAACGACGGATCGGCTTCACAAGAAGGGCTTGATCGGCGACCCAGTC
>NZ_VOSK01000167.1 GCF_009296175.1 Microvirga tunisiensis
ATAACAGAAGACGTCAACGCGTGCTCAAGGGGCGATCCCCGGATGAGGTTGTGCGAAGCCGCCTGGCTGCCGAGCCGAAGCTCGCCAACCGCCGCTACAAGCCACCCGATGCAGACGCGTTGCCGCCCGCCCTCCAGGTCATCGCTCATGCCAAGGAGGTCTCGCATCCAGACAGCTAGGAACGGCCCGGCAGGCAGGGTCTTGGGATCGACATAGAGCTGACCGAGGCCCGGCAGGAAGTCGGGCAGCTTCACGAGTTCGCTCACCTTCTTGTAGGCCCCCGTCGGTGGAGCCTTCTCGACCTGATCGGCGGCCAAGGCCGGCAAGGCAAGCGTCAGGATTCCAATCGCAGCAGCGAAGCGGAAGATCATGATGTCATCCTCTCTCTGGGCCAGGCAATTCCCGGCACATCCGATTGGATGGAATCTCAGTCGAGAAGTTCCCGAACATCTCTCACCATTGGGGGTATCAGCGTCGCGACAGCCGAACTCCCAGCACCTTGAGGCCTGCCAGCAGCACGCTGCCATAGATCAGGGCACCGGCGGCGCCAAGAACGGCAAGCAGGATCTCGTTGCGCCAGGCCGGGAGAGCGGCGGTCCATTCTGCGAGAGGCACGGGCGCAAACCACGCGAAGGCGGCAAGCAGCAGGCTTGCGGCGGCGACCGCAGCCGACGTGCGGCCCAAGGTACGGCTCGGATCCATCCAGTCCCGGCGCATGGCGAGGATCACGAGGAGGCCGAGATTGACCCAGATGCCGATGGCGGTGGCGAGCGACAGGCCGACGACCCCGTAGGGGCCGGTCAGAACGATCTTCAGCGCCACGTTGACGGCAACCGCCGTGAGCGAGGCGATGAGCGGCGTCACCGTATCGGAGCGGGAATAGAAGCTCGCCACGGCCGATCGGATGAGGACGGCGGCGGGCAGGCCGACGGCATAGGCCGCGAGCACCGCGCCGGAGCGCTGGGCGGCAGCCGCATCGAAGGCGCCGCGCTGGAACAGGGCCGACATGATGAGATCCGGCATAGTCAGGAAGGCCACGACGAAGGGTGCCGCGAGAGCCAATGTCAGCCCCACCGCCCGGTTCTGGGCGCCATGGGCTGCCGCAACATCGCCCGCGGCGATCCGGCGGCTCATCTCCGGCAGGAGCACGGTGCCGGCCGCGATGCCGATCACCCCGAGAGGCAGCTGATAGATGCGGTCGGCATAATAGAGCGAGGCCACCGCACCTGTGGGCAGGAAGGAAGCGATGATCGTGTCGGCGAACATGGCGAGCTGCACGCCTGCCGAGCCGATCACGGCCGGGCCGAGGATCCTGAAGAAGTGCTTCATGGCCGGGTCGAGGCGCGGCGCCTCGATCTCGGGCGCAATGTTCAGCCGCTTGGCCGAGACCCAGACCAGCAGCAGTTCGAGCACGCCCGCGACCGTGACACCCCAAGCCGCCGCATAACCGGCATTGGGGAACAGGAAAGCGACAGCGAGAGCCGCCACGATGGAGACGTTGAGCAGGACGGGGGCCGCGGCGGCGGCGGCAAACCGCTCATGCGCGTTGAGGATGGCGGAGAGGATCGTCACCAGGGTAACGAAGAGGAGATAGGGGAAGGTGATGCGGGTGAGCGTCACCGCCAGATCGAATTTCGCCGGGTCCTCCGAGAAGCCGGGAGCGAGCAGGGTCACCACCACCGGCATCGCGAAGAGCGCCAGCACGAGGAGCACGACCTGCACGATCAGCATGAGGGTGCTGATGCGGCTGGCAAACGACCGGGCCGGCGAGGCCCCCTGCGTTTCCAGGACTCTCGCATAGGTGGGCAGGAACGCGCTGTTGAAGGCGCCCTCGCTGAAGATGGCCCGGAAATGGTTCGGGATGCGGGAAGCGACCACGAAGGCATCGGCGATGGGGCCGACGCCCATGACGGCCGCAATCACCACGTCGCGGATGAATCCGGTGAGGCGCGAGACAAGCGTCCAGCCGCCGACGGAGAGGATTTTTCGGAACATCGCTGTCAGGCCCGGCGCATGCGGTAGTTTTCGGGAACGAGGTCACTCGAGACTTCCGCCGCGCCGCCGATCCGCTCCGCCACCACATAAAGCGGCCGTCGCTTCACCTCCGCGAAGATGCGGCCGACATATTCGCCGACCACGCCGAGTGACATGAGCTGGATGCCGGAAAAGAACATGATCGAGACGATCAGGCTCGGGAAGCCGGGGAGGTCTGTGCCGAACAGGAGCGTGCGGATCACGAAGAACACGGCGGTGGCGATCGACAGGATCGAGATCAGGAAGCCGATATAGGTCCAGATCCGCAGCGGCACCGTCGAGAAGGCGGCAATGCCGTCGAAGGCGAAGCGGAAGAGCGTCCTGAAGCTCCATTTCGAGTTGCCGAACTGGCGCTCTTCCACCACGAAGGGCACACCGGTCGCCTTGAAGCCGATCCAGGCATAGAGGCCCTTCGAGAAGCGGGCCTTTTCGCCGAGGGTCCGCAGCACCTCGACGCCCTTGCGGTCGATGAGGCGGAAATCGCCTGCGCCTTCGGGCAGGCCGATTTCGCCGAAGCGGGAGAAAAGCTGATAGAACAGATGGGCGAAGCCGCGCTTGACGCGGGTTTCGTCGGAGCGGTCTGTGCGCTGCCCGTAGACCATGAGATAGCCGTCCCGCCAACGCTCCACGAAGGTCTCGATCATCTCCGGCGGATGCTGCAGGTCCGCATCCATGATCACCACGGCTTCGCCCTGTGCATGATCGAGCCCGGCCGCGATGGCGATTTCCTTGCCGAAATTGCGGCTGAAGGAGACGGCGCCGATGCGAGGCTCGGCGCGTCTGATCTCCTTGATCTTGTCCAGGGTATCGTCCCGGCTGCCGTCATCGATGAAGATCACCTCCCAGACAGAAGTGATCCGGCTGAGGATGGGGAGCAGGCGCTCGCACAGCGGTGCGATGTTCGCGCTCTCGTTGTGCACGGGGATGATGACGCTGAGCTGAGGCGACGCCACTGGAAAGACCCTTGATTATCGGGCTGCATCAAGAGCCGAGTTTGCGCCTTTGCTCAAGGGCATTAGGGTGCGGCAAAGCCGATTTTAAGGACAATCATGAGTTCCTTCCGTTCCGTAATACTCTGCGCCGATGATTTCGGCCTTGCCGATGGGGTCAGCCGGGGCATCGTGGAACTGGCGGAGATGGGCCGTTTGTCCGCGACCGGAGCGATGACCAACATGCCCGGTTTGCGCCGGATGGCGCGGAGCCTGATGCCTCTCCGTGATCGGATTGCGGTCGGGTTGCACCTCAATTTCACCGCGGGCACACCTTTGGGACCGATGCCGAGGCTTGCGCCCTTAGGGGCCTTTCCGGCCTTGAAGGACCTGCTGCCGAAGGCCTTGAAACGGCAATTGCCCGATAGCGAAATCGCTGAGGAAATCAGCCGCCAGATCGAAGCCTTCGAGGAGGCCTTCGGCGACGCACCCGCCTTCGTCGACGGCCACCAGCATGTCCATGTCCTGCCGGCGATCAGGCCGGCTCTGATCCAGGCTCTGAAGGCGAGGGGCTATGCCGGGCGCGTGTGGCTGCGCGATCCCTCGGACAAAGCCATGGCGATCCTGCGCCGACCCATCGGGCGCAGCAAGGCACTGATCGTCAAATCCCTAGCCCGCGGCTTTGCTCGAAGCGCCCATGCGGCGGGCTTCCGGACGAACAAGGGCTTTTCGGGCTTTGCCCCACTCGACCTCTCGGTGCCAGTGGCCCGCGTCTTCGAAGAAGCCTTCTCGAAACTCGGAGCCCACCCCCTGGTCATGTGCCATCCGGGCTATGTGGATGACGAGTTGCGGGCCCTCGACCCGGCGCTGGAAAGCCGGGTGGAGGAGCTGAACTATCTGAAGTCCGACGCTTTTCGCGACTTGCTGGAGGAGCGGGGATTGAGACTCGTCCCGCGACCTGAGGCTTCCTGATGCCTCAGCGGATGAGAAGGGCACTCGCGTAGAGGCCCAGTCCGAAAACCACGTGTCCGGCGATGTTCAGAGCCCTGATCTGGTTCGCATTGGGCCGTCTCGAAGCAGCGATGCCTGCTCCCATGCCGGGTTGAAGCAGGAACCAGCCCGCGCCGACCGTTACAAGGCCGACGAGCAAGGCGGGCATCAGGGTCGGCTCCTGACGCCAGTGGACGGGCACGAGAGCGAGAAGGACGGCGGCAAACAGGACGCCGACCGCGTAGTGGCCGATCCAGCCCACCGCCCGCTCAGAGGCGAAGGGCCGGGCTTTCGCGATGTCCTCGTGATACACCGTTCCGCGGGCAAGATGATAAAACCAACGGCCGACCGGACCCCAGTTCGCGCCGGGCAATCCGAAGACATGCTTCAGAAACAGTCCCCACAGGTCGAAGATTGCCGTTGCGCCAATCCCGATCAGGAGGGAGCGGTACAGGAAGTCGATCACGGTCCGATCTCCATGGGAGTGACATGAAACGGGCCTCCGAAGAGGCCCGTCCGACGTATGGCTGTTTCGCTTACTTGGTCGCGTTCTCGTACATCTCCTCGACATGCTCCCAGTTCACGAGATTGTCGAGGAAGGCCTTGAGGTAGTCGGGCCGGCGGTTGCGGTAGTCGATGTAGTAGGAGTGCTCCCACACGTCGCAGCCGAGGATCGGCTGGGCGCCGTGAACGAGCGGGTTCTCACCGTTCGGGGTCTTCATGATGGTGATCTTGCCGTCCTTCACAGCAAGCCAGGCCCAGCCGGAGCCGAACTGGCCGACGCCGGCCTGGATGAAGTCCTCCTTCATCTTGTCGACCGAGCCGAGGTCCTCGACGATCTTCTTCTCGAGCTTGCCGGGAAGGGCGCCGCCGCCATTGGGCTTCATCCACAGCCAGAAATGGATGTGATTGTAATGCTGCCCGGCATTGTTGAAGAGGGCCTGGTTCTTGCCGTAGGAGCCTTCCACGACCTCCTCGACGCTCTTGCCCTCGAATTCCGTGCCTTTCAGCAGGTTGTTGCCGGTGTTGACGTAAGCCGCATGATGCTTGTCGTGGTGAAACTCCAGGGTTTCCTTCGATATGTAGGGCTGCAGAGCATCATAAGCATAAGGCAGTTCGGGCAGAGTGAACGACATCGGGGTCTCCTTTGGATTGAGCGACCTGAAGCGTTAGTTAAAGCGCCACCTGCCCAAGAGCAACGGCCGAGCTGCGGACTTTTTTCTGCTCAAGCTTCCCAGCCGGTTGTCTTTTGCCTATAGAGGCATAGCTTTGCCTTGATTATCTTAGCGCATCGTGCGGAAAAGTGGATCCGGTTTTCCGCCCCAACGATGCGCCCTTATAGGGGGAGCATCGGATTGGATCCCAAAAGTGGGGTCCACTTTTGGGTCCGATGCTCTGGGTTTGCGTATGATGGAGACGGCATGATCATCGCTCTTCTGGCCCTCGCTTTTGCGATGATCGTTGGTGGGCTGCTCGCCGCTTTCTTTGGATGGGATATCGTTCTGGTCGAGCGCGGCTGGACGATGGTGATCGCCGGCAGCATCACGGCCGCGAGTGGCGCGATTCTGCTCGGCATCGCCGCCGCCGTCTCCAAGCTGGCGAAGATCGAGAAGCGCCTGTTGCAGCTCCAGGGCGGCTTCGACAAAGAAGCCCTTCTCGGGACGCCGAAATCATCGAAGAGACTTTCGCTTGCGGCGCTCTCCGGGGGCCTCGTGGCCGGAAAGACGGCCGCCGAGACTGACGACGGCGAGCGTCCCGATGACGCGCAGGCCACCCTTCCGCTCTTCGAGGATGAGGGCAAGCACGAGCCGATCAAGGAGGAGATAGAGGCTGCCAAATGGCCAGAGGAACCCAAAGTTCCCGACACTCTTCCGTCGTTCCCACCCAGGACAGGCCCGTCCTCTGCATCGTCCCATGAAGAAGACGAACTGGACATGAAGGTGCCCGACTTCCTTTTGGCGGAACGGGCGCGCGATGAGGACGAAGAGCCGCGCGTCAGTGACGGTGCCGACATCTATCATCGCGACCTGGATGAGCGTGGGCCCGAGCCGCGCGATCTCGACGAACGTGACGAGCGTCCGGAGCCGGTTATCGAGATCGTGTCGGATCTTGAGCCGGAGCCCGATCGCGAGCCTGCCGTCACGACGGACGCCGAAAGGGAAGCGGAACTCGAAGGCGAGACCGCTTCCGATGCATCGCGTCCTGCCATGGTCGTCGGCACCTACAATTCCGGCGACAATAAGTACGTGATGTTCTCGGATGGCTCCATCGAGGCGCAGACCCCGAGCGGCGTGTTCCGTTTCAAGTCCCTGGACGAGCTGAAGGAGTTCATCGCCGCAGGAGGCGAGGGGAGCCCGTCGTCCTCTATCTGAAGAGGGGAGCCAGCGCGCGGAAATCGTCCGTGGCCGCTTCTCCCATCCACTCGAAGGCGACCATCTCCGTCGTCACCCAATGGCAACCGGCATGAAGAAGCCGCGCGCAGGCGGCGGCAACGCTGTGGTTCGAGCGGCTCGACACAGCATCGGCAACGACGAAGACGTCCAGGCCCGTATTCCGGAATTCCAGAGCGCTTTGCAGCACGCAGATATGGGCTTCGGTTCCACAGATCACGAGCTGATTCAGGCCGCTGCCGCGCAGGGCTGCGATCCGCTCCGCAATCGCGGGGTCGCGGGCGGCGGAGAAGGTGGTTTTGGCCAACGTGACCGTTTCAGGCGGCAGCGCCTCCTGCACCGACGGTACGGTCGGGCCGAGGCCCTTGGGGTACTGTTCCGTCACCGAGACGGGAATTTCCAGCCGCTTGGCAGCTTCCAGCAGGATTTTCACATTCCGGAGGACATTCTCGCCTTCATGGATGGCAGGCATGAGCCGGGCCTGGAGATCGACGACAAGAAGATGAGAGCGTGTCGCGTCGAGCAGCATGGAACCCTACGTGTCCGGATTGAAGGTGGGAGGCTCGGTCGGGATCGGCATCTGCATCGAGAAGTGCAGGCCCTCCTCGATAAAGTTCATGGAGACGTCCGCCTGCAGCTGTGTAGCCAGTACCCGCTGGAGCAGACGTGTGCCGAAGCCTTGGCGGGTGGGTGTGCTGACCCGCGGCCCACCATGCTCCACCCAGGAGAAATGCAGCATCGGGCGCTCCTCTCCCGGCTCCACCCGCCAGCGAACCTCGACCTGCCCGCCGAAGGTGGATAGGGCCCCATGCTTGGCCGCATTCGTGGTCAGCTCATGGATCGCCATGCCGATCGGCACCGCCGCTTCCGAGGGCAGCTCGAGGTGCGGGCCCTCGATGGTGATGCGGTTTCGTGCCTCGTCCTCGTAAGGCCCGAGCTCGGTCTTGACGAGTTCCTCCAGCGCCGCCTTCTGCCATAAATCCTCGGTGAGGAGGTTGTGGGTGCGCGCGAGCGAGACGATGCGACCCACGAAGCCCTGGTAGAACTCGTCGATGCTGGAGGCGGTGCGGGCAGTGGAGCCGACGATGGCCTGGACGGTTGCCAAAGTGTTCTTCACCCGATGGTGGAGTTCGCGAATAAGAAGATTCTGGCGATGCTCCGCATCTTTGTAGCGTGTGATGTCGATATTGACTCCCACCATGCGCAGCGGAGCGCCTTTGTCGTCATAAAAGAACAGCGCAGTCGTATCGATCGTGCGGATGTTTCCGTCGGGGCGCCGGATCCGATAGGCCAAGTTGATCTCGGGGTCATGACGGGCCAACGCCTCTGCTATAGTTCTGTTGGCGGGCTCAAGATCCTTCGGGAGCACTCTTGCCTCCCAACTGGAGAAATCTTCTCCGAACGTGCCCTTCTCAAGGCCGAACAGGCGTTCCTGCTCGGCCGTCCATGTTACCTTACCGGCAGGAACGTCCCAGTCGAACACGCCGATTCCGGCAGCGCGCTGCGCGAGCGACAAACGTTCCTCGCTGATCCGCAAGGCTGCTTCCGTCAGCTTCAAATTATGGATGTCGACGCTCGTGCCGACCCATCCGTTGAACTCTCCCGTGGCGGCATTGTGCACCGGGGCTGCCCGGATGATATGCCAGCGATACTCCCCTTCCGCCGAGCGGTAGCGGACCTCGGTCGTATAAGGGATTTCATTGGCCATGACGGGTTTCAGCTCCTCGGTCATTCTCGCCCAGTCGTCCGGGTGAATGGCAGCTGTCCAGCTATGTCCCAGCGCGCCTTCCGGAGGCAGGCCCGAGTAGGTGACCCATCGTTCGTTCGTGTAGGTCAATTCCAGGTTCGGCTTAACGATCCACACGAGAGCTGGGAGCGACTCCGCGATGAGCTTGAACCGCGCTTCGGTTTCGCGAAGTTTCGTCTCGGCCCGGACTTTCTCTATCGCCAGCCAAGTGCGTTCCGCCACATCTTCGACAAGTGCGATCTCGTCGCTCGTCCAGTCACGCGGCACCGATGAATAGACGTAGAATTCGGCGATGAAACGCCCGTTCTTGTGAATAGGAACGGCGAAACCCGACCGCGCGTTGATGGTGCTGTAGAAGGCTTGAAGAGCAGGGTCGTCGAGGCGCGGGTCCGTTCTCACATCGTTGATGATGGCGGGTTGTCCGCGCTTTAACAACTCGATGATCGGGCTGGCCTGCTGGTCGATCTTTTCAACCTTGCCTTCATTGGTAATGAGCCCCCAGGACCACTCGCGTTCAACGATGATGACGCCGCGATCCTGATAGACTTCGCCATAGCCTGCGGTGTCGACCTTCAGAAGTTCGCTCACATTGCGTGCGGCGATCTCCATGATTTCGTATTGGTCGTCGATATTGCTGAGCTGGTCGTTGAGCTTGAGGAGGAACTCTTGGCGGCGTTGGGCTTGGCCCATTTCCTCCCTGATTTTCTGCCGCTCCTTGATATCCTGCAGCACGCCGACGAAACTTGTAGGCTTGTTACCCTCATAGATGATGCCCCACGCACGTGAACATGGCCGATGCTTCCGTCAGCCCTCAGGATGCGATGCTCGATATTGAAATCCGTCTTGGTGCGGAGCGCATAGGCGATCGCCTGGTTGATGCGCTCGAGGTCGGCCGGATGGAACATGGCCTGCAGTTCGGCATGGGTGAGCTTTGCGTCCGACGGGAGCCCGAGATAGGCCTTGAAGACGGCTGTGCCCGTGATCTCGCCAGTCTCCAGATCCCGCTCCCATGCGCCAAGCCGGGCAATGTCGAGGGCCATTCTCAACTTGAAGTTGCTGGAGCGCAGCGCTCCCTCCGCCAGAGCCAAGCGAGATTCCAGCTCTGCGATACGTTGCTTATCGCCTTCCTGAGAGGCGATATCGTCCTCAGCCGTTAGACTGCCGCGCTTGATCATTGGTCTGTACTCTCATAGTCTTGTACGCTCTGCGGCTTGGTGCAGCGGCTTCTCTCAAGGTGTTATGTTTTCACATAGCGCATCGAGTCAGTTCTGGAACCCTTCAATGCATCGAATGGCAAAGGTATAGGCAAGGGCGACCTCCTCAAGCCGATCGAAACGACCGGCGGCACCGGCGTGTCCGGCCTCCATGTTGAGTTTGAGCACGACCGGACCCCCGCCCGTCATGGTGGCCCTTAGCCTTGCGACCCATTTCGCGGGCTCCCAATAGGTGACGCGAGGGTCTGTGAGACCGGCGAGCGCCAGGATTGCCGGATAGGCATGAGGCTTCACGTTGTCATAGGGCGAATAGGACAGGATCGACTGGAAAGCCGCATCGTCCGCGGCCGGATTGCCCCATTCCGGCCATTCCGGCGGGGTGAGGGGCAGTTCGCTGTCGAGCATGGTGTTGAGCACGTCGACGAACGGCACCTCGGCGATGATTCCCGCAAAGAGGTCCGGTGCCAGGTTGGCGACCGCTCCCATGAGCATGCCGCCCGCACTGCCGCCATGGGCGACGATGCGTCCGCGGGAGGTGTAGCCCGCCTGGATGAGAGCCTCGCCGCAGGCGATGAAGTCCTTGAACGTGTTCGTCTTCTTCTCACGCTTGCCGTCCATGTACCAGCGCCAGCCTTTTTCCGTGCCGCCCCGGATATGGGCGATGGCATAGACGAAGCCACGATCGACGAGGGACAGGATTCCGGTACGAAAGCTCGCGGGCATGGACATGCCGTAGGAACCATATCCATAAAGCAGGCATGGCGCGGAGCCATCGAGCGCGACCTCGCGCCGGTGCACGAGCGAGATGGGAACCTGTTCGCCATCGGGAGCCGTCGCAAACAATCGGCGGGTCACGTAATCCGCCGGGTTGTGGCCGCTCGGCACTTCCTGCCGCTTGCGAAGCGTGCGCTCCCCGGTGCGCAAATGATAATCGATCACCTCGCTCGGCGTCGTCATCGACGAGTAATGGTAGCGGATGACGTCCGTGTCGAATTCGTAGCCGGCCGAGAAGCCGAGCGAATACGCTTCCTCCTCGAAGGCGATGCTCTCTTCGCGGCCTGTTGCGAATTCCCGCAGCACGATGCGGGGATTTGCATTCTCCCGCTCGAGGCGCACGAGATAGCGGGCAAGCGCAACCACGGAGAGGATCATCGTGCCGGGTCGATAGGGCAAGAGATCCTTCCAATGGGCCCGTCCCGGCGTCGCGACGGGCGCCATGACGATCTTGAAGTCCTCGGAGCCATCCGCATTGGTGAGGATGATCAGGCTGTCACCGTGATGCTCCACGTCGTATTTCAGCTTCGGCGTGCGCGGCTCGACGAGCCGTGGCGATGCCGATGCGTCCGTCCGGTCGAGCAGCCAGATTTCGGAGGTTTCGTGGTCGCTCGCCTCGATGAGGACGAAGGCGTTCGACTGCGTGATGCCGAGCTTCACGAAAAAGCCGGGGTCCTTCTCCTCGTAGATCACCTGATCCTGCTCGGCGCTTGAACCGAGAAGATGGCGTTTGACGCGCACGGGACGGTGGTTTTCGTCGAGTTCGACGTAGTAGAAGCCGGAAGAATCGTTGAGCCATACGGCGCCGCCCGATGTTTGCGCGACCTCGTCCGGCAGATCCGCGCCGCTTTCAAGATCTCGCACGCGAATCGTGAAGTATTCCGAACCTTTGATATCTGCACCCCAGGCCATCAGGCGATGGTGAGGCGAGTGATCCGCTCCGCCGAGATCGAAGAAGGGCCGTCCTTCGGCTTCCTTGTCGCCGTCCAGCATGATCGTCTCAGGCCCACCGTCGCGAGGCTGTCTGCAGACGAGGGGATGCTGCCCGCCCTCACGGTAGCGGGTGAAATAGGCGAAGGGCCCATCCGGCTCCGGAACGGTGGAATCGTCCTCCTTGATGCGTCCGCGCATTTCGGCCACGAGGCGGGCCTGAAACTCCTCCGTTCCGGAAAAGGCTGCCGCCGCGTAGGCGTTCTCCTGCTCCAGGACGGTGCGGATGGAAGAATCCAGAACCGAAGGATCCTTGAGAACGTCCTTCCAATTCTCTGCCTTCAACCACGCATAATCGTCCTGGATCCGAGTGCCATGCACTTCGAAGACATGCGGTTTCGCCGGGATCGACGGAGCCGCAGGCAAGGGATGGAGGGGAAGCCGTTCAATATTCATGAAATTATCCAGGCAAATCATCAAGAGGCGGGATTATGCACAGATAACGGAGATTGCCCATGATGGGTCCGCTTGGGCTTTGGGGACCTCAATCGTGCAAAATAAGTGCCTTTCTAGTTACTTCTTCGGGTCGAAAGGATGAAATTAATGTGTTCAAAGCCTTAACCTATGGCGGAAGGCATTAACGGTTCAACGTAGGTTTATTGCATAGTGAAAGTTGATATGAAGTTTTCCAAAGTTTTCCTTTTGCACATCTTGCAATGCGGCTCGATTTGACATACTTGGACGAGCGAGCACGACTTCTGTGCAAGTACGGTGCGGCTCAAGCAAGAGGCAAGCATTGCTTCAGACGAGAATGCTCAAATTTAGGTTGAAATGCTTTTTTGAGCGATTCTAAAGAGCCGGAAAGGAAGAAAATCAAAATGAGCGACAACATCGCTGCTTCGAACTACATTGAGCTGGCTGCAGATATCGTTTCGGCCTACGTGAGCAATAATTCTGTTCCTTCGGGCGATCTGCCGACGTTGATCAGCGACGTCCATTCGGCTCTTCTGCGTGTCGGGGGCGGCACCGTGGAAGTGCCCGTCGAGGCGCCGAAGCCGGCGATTCCGGTGAAGAAGTCCGTCACGCCGGACTACATCGTCTGCCTCGAGGATGGCAAGAAGTTCAAGTCGCTGAAGCGCCATCTGCGCACGCAGTACAACATGACGCCCGAGCAGTACCGCGAGAAGTGGGCTCTGCCTGTCGATTACCCGATGGTGGCTCCCAACTACGCGAAGGCTCGCTCGGAACTCGCCAAGGAAATGGGCCTCGGTCAGCAGCGCCGTAAGCGCCGTTCCTCGCGCAGCAGCAGCTAAGGTCAGCCTTCCGAGCTGAAATCAGCCGCCCCAAGGGGCGGCTTTTTGCTTTTTCGGGCCTGACATGTCCGCGGCCCGCGTTGCTTCCGAAGCGAACCGGTTGCGGTAGGCCGCAGGGCTCGTGCCGAGCCGCGCCCGGAAATGGTGGCGAAGGGTGGCTGCGGAGCCGAAACCGGTCGCATTGGCAATGCTCTCGATGGAATGGCCCGTGGTCTCCAGCAATTCCCGTGCGCGGACCAGGCGCTCCGTGAGCAGCCATTCCCCCGGCGGCAGGCCGGTCGCGGCCTTGAAGCGGCGTAGAAAGGTGCGCACGCTCATTCCGGCCTCGGCGGCCAGGTCGGCGACCGGCTGCTCCTCGCCAAGGCGTGCCCGCATATTGTCGAAGAGGGGCGCGAACCGACGGCCCTCGCGCGCCGGCGGCACGGGCCGCTCGATGAACTGCGCCTGTCCGCCTTCGCGATGGGGCGGCACCACGAGGCGGCGGGCGAGGCGGTTGGCGATCTCGGGTCCGAAATCGGCGCGCACCACATGGAGGCAGAGATCGATGCCGGCGGCGCTGCCGGCCGAGGTCAGCACTCTGCCTTCGTCCACATAGAGAACATCCGGCTCCACCTTGATATCGGGATAGGCCTGGGAGAGTTGCTCCACGTGATGCCAGTGCGTGGTCGCCCGCTTGCCGGACAGAAGTCCCGTTGCGGCAAGCGCGAAGACGCCGGAGCAGATGGACATGAGGCGCGCGCCTCGCGCATGGGCCCGTTGCAAGGCGGCGATCAGCGCCGGAGGCACGGGCTCCTTGGACGCTCCGCGCCAGCCTGGGATGACGATGGTGTCGGCCTGGTCCAGCAATTCAAGCCCGCCATCCGCCATGATCTGGAAGCCCCCGATGGCCCGTAGGGGTCCGGGCTCGATGGCGCAGACCGCGAAGCGGTACCAGTCCGGTCCCATCTCAGGCCGGGGCAGGCCGAAGATCTCGACGGCGATGCCGAATTCGAAAGTACTCAAACGGTCATAGGCGAGAGCGACGACGAAGCGGTTTGGCATGATGTTTACGTCTGTTGGCGGAAGCGCCACTTTTCACCATGACGCCTCTGCGGAATTCTGGCGACGGCTTTTTCACAAGGAGGTTGTCATGCCAACGAGTTCCGTCGCCGCCATTCCCGCGGCTGCTCCGTCCAAGGCTGCGGAGCATTTCGCAAGCCGCCTGTCATTCGAGACGGATTGCGCCGACGTGCACGAATCCCTCTCGGGCGGAACCGTCGATTTCGTGCTCATCGATGCACGCGGACCCAAGTCTTACGCGCGCAGCCACGTGCCGGGCGCACTCAGTCTTCCGCATCGGGAGATGACGGCGGAGCGCATGGCCGTCTGGCCCGAGAACACGCTCTTCGTGGTCTATTGCGCCGGTCCGCATTGCAATGGCGCCGACCGCGCGGCCCTGAAGCTGTCGCACCTCGGCCGCCCGGTCAAACTGATGCTCGGCGGCATGACCGGCTGGGCCGATGAGGGATTCCCCTTCGCGCAGGGCTCCGAACCCGAAGCGCCGGCGGTGTCGTCCGCCGCCTGATTCAGGCATGGTCCTTCGCGGTCAAAGGCGAAGGACCAATACGGCCTTTATGCGGGTGAAGCATGTGGCGTCCGACTTATCCTCACTCTTATCAACAGGTTTGAATCTCGTTGACAACTAGAGCGCGTTGACATTCATTTGGTCCAGATGAACGCGCTGACGAGGCAAAGGATTGACATAAACGCCCGTGGGGTCTGTTCGTAGCGCGTGGCGATGCGTCTGAAGTGCTTGATTTTCAGGAAGAAG
>NZ_VOSK01000168.1 GCF_009296175.1 Microvirga tunisiensis
TGGAACTGCCGCATATCCTCGGGCGAGGCGGTCTCCGGCGAGCGGCCGAGGAAGGCCGCGAAGCGTCTGACCTGGCGGATGTAATCGGTGCGGGTCTTCTCGACGAAATGGCGCACCGTCATGTCGTCGATCATGCGCTGGCGCAGCGGGCTGATGGCTGTCTCGGTCATCGAGGGCTCCTGTCGTGAGGTGGAGGGACCAAACCCCTCGATCCTCAAGACAGGACCCAGTCCTGTCATTGTGTGCCCTTCAGCGGGTTACCGCCCCCAAGTCATGGCGCCGCCCCAGCCGCAGTGTCCTCCCGCGCGAGCGGGTTCGTTCCATGGCACCAGGCGGACCTTATCTGGATTTCCGCTTTAGCAGCGTGAGCGGACCTTCATTTAGTCCGCTCAACACTACATTCAGACCCATTGCTGCCCTAAGACCGGACGATGCGAATGCCGCGATGGGTCGTGTTCGAAACGCTCGAAGGGCCGCCCCGGGCCGAGTCCACTGAAGCTAACTCGACATGTCACTGTGCAATTTTTACCACGGCGTCGTGATGTTTGAAGCAATCGCCGAGTTGCGTTCGCAGTGGAGCGACGCCGGTAGGGTCCTCGGGTTCGATTCTAGGGTGAAGTTCGCCCGGCTACGTGGCAGGATCCACCCATGCGCACCAAAACCGTCACATACGGTCGTTTCATCGTTCGCGACAAGACCACCTGGGCCGCCTATGGGCTGCTCACAGTCTACACGTTCTTCCTGGCGCTGATCGGGCCGCTGCTCCCGCCTCTGCGAGCCGAACTGAACCTGAGTTACGTGGCCGGAGCACTCCATACCAGCGCGTTTGCGGCGGGCGTGATCTTATCCGGCCTCTTGGGCGAATCGGCGGTTGAGCGGTTCGGCCGCAGGCGAGCAGCCCAGTTAGCTCTCGGAGGAATTAGCATCGGGATCCTGCTGATCGCCCGTGCGCCATCGGCCGCCGTAAGCATCGGCGGTTCTGCCATGATGGGGCTCGTAGGCACGCTGATACTGATTGTGGTGCCGGCTGTTCTGGCCGAACGACACGGTGAGGCGCGCAGCATGGCTTTCACTGAGGCCAACATCCTGTCCTACCTCGGCGCGCTCGCCGCCCCACTCGCGGTGTGGGGCGTCGTCAGCATGGCGACTTGGCGGACCATTTTCGTCCCCGCCTGGGCCATGCTCATCATCACGGTCTGGGCAGTCTGGGCAGTCCCGTTCCCGGTCGGCCCGGCCGCGGCGTCCGTGGACCGAAGCCGGTTGCCGAAGGCTTTTTGGGCGTTCTGGTTGTTGATCACGCTCAGCGTCGCGACCGAATTCTGCCTTGTGGTATGGAGCCCGAGTTATCTGGAGAGCGTGTTCGGATTATCGCGCGATAGGGCCGCAGTCGCGGTCATGGCCTTTCCCGTTGGCATCATTGCCGGCCGGGTGGTTGGCGCATTCGCGCTGACTCGGCTCAGCGATGAACAGGTGGTGCTGCCATCACTTGCAATCGCGTTCTGCGGGTTCCTTCTGTTCTGGTCGGCGACGCATGCTGGAGCGGCTGTGGCTGGGCTCCTGGTCACCGGGCTCGGTGTGGCCAACCTCTTCCCAGTCAGTCTGGCCCTTGCGATTGGCCGGGCCGGCTCGGCTACGGGTTTGGCGACGGCGCGTTCCTCCTTGGCGACAGGCGTCGCTCTCATCGCAGCGCCGCTGATGCTCGGAGGGCTCGCTGACCAAGCTGGCATCAGAGGCGCCTTCGCGCTGGTCCCACTGCTTCTCATTGCCGGGGGCGCTGCCCTCGTGCTCGGCCAGCGCATGTCCATTCCTTCGACATGAAATCATATGTTAGGATCGCAGTGCCGTCTGAGCAAATTGCTCGTGCTGAACAGAACGACCACGAGAGTGATCGCAATTAAGCTTGTGATGTCTCTCCTCATCCTCGCTTGAGCGAGTCAATTCCCAGGGGGCGTCATTCAACCCGCAAACGAGATAATGCAATAAATTGTGCGGTTATTGACGTTCTGCAATTATCATTGTAAAGCCTCCCTTAAGGAAGGTGTGTCGCAAACTGGTGACAAAAGGGGACTGATTGGGGCCCAGGTGACGGGTGCCACATGCGGCATTGTCGCTTTCACAATGAGCCACTTTGGCGACCTCCCTCTATCCTGACTCTATTGGGATTCTTTGTGCGTGCGGCCGTGAAATCCAGGCTGAAGGGAGAGGAAGTCAATGCGCCAGATTGGCATCGGAGTCATTGGAACCGGCTTCATGGGCAAGGCGCATGCCTTTGCCTACCGGGCCGTGTCAGGCATCTTTCCGGGGACGAGGCCTGAACTCCAGATCGTCGCGGATGTCAACGGGGCCGCTGCTGAACGTGCGGCCACTCAGCTCGGCTTCCCGCGCTATACAGACAATTGGCAGGATCTTGTCGCTGATCCGGCAATTGGCATCGTATCAATCACAACACCCAACATTTTTCATCGTGAGATGGCCTTGGCCGCAATCGCTGCTGGAAAGCACATTCATTGTGAAAAGCCGCTTGCCCCGTCCACGGCGGAGGCCCGTGACATGATGGAGGCTGCCGAAGCAGCCGGTGTTGTCACCCAGGTTGGCTACAACTACATCAAAAATCCTCTGCTTGGCCTCGCCCGTGAAATGATCACGAGCGGTGAACTCGGAGAAATCACCGGCTTCCGCGGCATCCATGCCGAAGACTATATGGCCAATCCGGATGAGCCTTACAGTTGGCGTGTTGATCCAACGGGGGGGCAGGCGCCATTGCTGATATCGGCAGTCACATTATCTGCATGGCACGTTTTCTCCTTGGTCCCATTGACGAGGTCATTGCCGATCTCGAAACCGTTATTAAGAGCCGACCCATTGCTCCCGGAGCCAGCGAGTGACGCACGGTCGAGGTCGACGATATTGCCCGCCTGACGGTCCGCTTTGCGCGAGGCTGCCGTGGGACGATTGAAGCGAATTGGGTCGCGACTGGCCGAAAGATGCAGCTCGGCTTCGAAATTAATGGTACAAAGGGTACACTGGTTTTCAATCAAGAACGCTTAAATGAGCTGCACTTCTACCAAGTCGGCCGAGACCGTCGTCATGAGGGCTTCCTGAAGATCGAAGCCGGTCCTCAACATCATCCTTACGGCCTCTTCTGCGTCGCGCCCGGCCACCAGCTCGGCTTCAATGATCTGAAGACAATCGAAGTTGCGGATTTTCTGACAGCCATCGATGGCGGTGAACATCGTGGACCTGACTTCCGTGAAGCTTATGAGATTCAGAAAATCGTCGACACGGCAGTTAAGTCATCGCGTGAGCGCCAATGGAAAACTGTGTCCTAGAGCCATAAACGTGGACGATAAGGTCTGGCGCATCTGACGGCGGCACTGGACTGTCCACCTGTATTCTCCGAGCCTTTGAACACTCTGTCAGGCGAATGGAAATGCGCAGCGATAGCTTCATCCGAGTTTGCAGATCCCGTCACCGGGGAGAGCAAAGCGCCTTAGCATCATTCCCATCGGTTGTAGTTCCGAGCCTTCACCCGTAAGATGTCCATAGCGCTTCGAGGACGACCCAACGACACATGAGGTTCCTGCAACCGCGCTACCGACTCGTGAGTTCAGTCCCGCCGAACCGATACTCCAAGCAAAAAAGGGCCCTGCCAGATGGGAGAATTCCGGCAGGGCAGGCGGGAGGACCACAGGATTGTCACAGAGGGGCGGCGGGTCTCGGGGCCGCATCATATGCCCCCCAAATCGATTGATCGTAGTTGATCACGGATCCGGTCATCAGGCCTGACTCGTCGCTTGACAGAAACGCCACGGCACGAGCCACCTCCTTTGGGTCGATCAGGCGTCCAAAGGGCTGTTGCGCGGCTGCCTCGGCAAGCCAGTTCGGATTGGCGCCGTGATACTGCTTCTGAGTGCGATCCTCGCCCTCGCTGGCCATCCAGCCAATGTTGAGGGCATTGACGCGGATGCGGTTCATGAGAAGGGCATAGGCTGTGTTCTCGGTGAGGGTCGCAAGTGCCCCTTTAGAGGAGCAGTACGCCGCGATGAAGGGCTGCCCGGCCTTTGCCGACATCGAGCAGATATTCACGATCGTACCCTCAACGTGATTCCGACGCATGATTTTGATTGTGTCCTGCATCAGAAAGAAGGGAGCTCGGACGTTGACCGCAAACATGGTGTCGAAGAGATCCGGTGACGTATCAATGATCGTGCCGCGGTCCGTGCTAGCCGCAGCATTGACAAGTGCGTCAACGCGTCCGAACTCGGCCTCCGCTTTGGCGATGACCGCCTGGCAATCATCAACCCTGCTCAAATCAGCGGGCACGAACACGACGCGGGCATCGGTTTCTTCCTGAATGGCGTGCGCCTTCGCTTCTCCCTTCTCTCGCGACCGGCCGCAGATGACGATGCCCGATGCCCCGCGTTTCGCGAACAGTTCAGCAATGGAGGCTCCAAGTCCTTGCGTTCCGCCAGTTACAACAGCGATCTTCCCCTTCATCTGTGTCATGCTGATACTCCGTCGATGCGGTAACCGGCTTTGGTAAGTGCCGCGGTCAGGGCGCGATAGCCGATCCTGGCGTACTCAGCGGGCGGGGCTTTAACAGGATCCTGCTCCGCTTCGACGACGAACCAGCCTTCATAGCCCACATCGGCGAGGCGCTGGATCACAGCCGTGAAGTCGATCGTCCCATTACCTGGAACAGTAAAGGCCCCCTCAAGCACCGCGTCCAAGAAGGACTGACGGCTTCGGTCGAGGCTCTCGATGACAGGTCCGCGAACGTCCTTTGTGTGAACATGAATGATCCGGCTTCCATGCTTCTCGACCACGCGGAGTACGTCGCCGCCAGCAAAGCGCATGTGTCCTGCGTCGAACAGCAATCTCACGGCCTCACCGGTGTGCTTCATCAGCAGATCAAGGTCCTGCTCCGTCTCAACGGCCGTTGCCATATGGTGGTGGAAGCCCAGCGGCACGCCGGCATCGGCGCAATGCTCGGCAAAGCGCGTCAAACGTCGTCCATAGACTTTGATCTCGTCTTCAGAGAGCCGGCGCCGAGTGGCCAAGGGTGCATCACGTTTGTTTTGGATCGTTCCAGCCGTCTCACCGTAGGCCAGGCAGGCGGCGCCAAGAGAACGAAACAGCTCAAGCTGTGATGCCACTTTGTCTTTCTCTTCGGCGAGATCGTCGGGCGCATCCAGAACAGTGCCGGAGTACCAGCCGGATGCGAGTTCAAGACCAAATGTCTCGAGCTCAGGACGCAACTCGGCTTCGGATTTCGGGAATTTGCCCCCGGTCTCCACACCTGAGAAGCCAGCCTCCCGGCTTTCCCTCAAACAGGTCTGTAGGCTTGTGTCCCCACCCAGCTCCGGCAGGTCATCATTGGACCACGCAATGGGCGCAATTCCCAACTTGGCTCTCATCATTGTCTCCGGGAAGCTGCCGTCAAATCTTGGCCCCGATGCAAGGTCAGACGCCGACACGCTGGCGTTTGCGACCGTCCAATTGTGCCTTGGATGCCTCGACTACTTCGTCTCGTCCGCTGACCTGCGGCACACCGACATCCCACCACGCGTCTCCAGGGGTCCAGGTGAAGGCATCTGAGACAATGGTGATGACGGTCGTCCTGTCGGTCGTTTTAGCCCAATCCAAAGCTTGGCCGAGATCCGCCAAACTCTCGACGTGTCGGGTCAACGCTCCCATCGCTTCCGCGTGCTTTGCGAAGTCGACCGAGAAGGGCTCCTTCACGCGACAATCTCGGATCAGGTTATTAAACGAGGCGCCGCCTTTGGCATTCTGCAAGCGGTTGATGACCGCGTAGCCGCCATTGTCACACACGATGATAATCATCTTGTGGCCAGCCAAGACTGAGGAATAGATATCAGAGTTCATCATCATGTAGGTGCCGTCACCGATCATGACGATAGGCGTACGGGTTGGATCCGCCATGGCGGCGCCCCATCCGGCGGCTATCTCGTATCCCATACACGAGAAGCCAAACTCACAGTCGAAGGTGTTGGGCTCCTTGACGCGCCAGTTCTTCATCACCTCGCCGGGAAGTCCGCCCGCCGCGGCGATGAGGAGATCCCGCTCGCCTGCCTTGGAATTAACGATGCCGACAACCTGGGCGTAGGTCGGAATGGGATCATTTGTCGGACGCTGGAAGCCGTCGAGCATTGAGTTCCATTTTGCGAACTCGACGCGGCCCCGCTCGGTCCAGGCCGTATCAGCCTTCCAGCCTTGCACGGCTTCCGCAAGTTCCTCGATCGTTTCCCGTGCGTCCGCAACCACCGCAAGAGCACGGTGTTTGGTCGCATCATAGCGGGCCGCGTTGATGGAAATGAAGCGGGCGTCGGGCGAGAAGCAGGTCCAGGACCCCGTGGTAAAATCCATGAGGCGCGTTCCCACAGCGAGAATCACGTCAGCCTCCGCAGCCAAGGCGTTCGCCGACGTGGAACCGACAATGCCCATTGGCCCAACATGAGCGGGGTGCTCGTGCGTGACAGCGCCCTTGCCGGCAATCGTCTCCGCCAGTGGAATGCCATGCTCTTCGGCGAAACGTCCGAGAACGTCCTCGGCACCGGAATAGCGCACCCCGCCGCCGGAAATGATCAAGGGGCGCTTGGCCGACTTGAGCAGACGGACGGCCTCGATGAGCTTGTCGCGGTCCGCCCGCGGGCGTGAGACTGTGTGGATGGTCGGCTCAAAGAACGCAGTTGGATAATCCCAGGCAATCTCCTGCACGTCCTGCGGCAGCCCGATGAACGCCGGCCCGCAATCCGCCGGATCAAGCAGTGTCGCGACAGCTTGAGGTAAGGACGAGATCAGTTGCTCGGGATGAACAATCCGATCCCAATACCGCGTGACGGCCTTGAACGCATCATTGACGTTGATCGTCGGATCGCCGAAATGCTCAACCTGCTGCATGACGGGATCGGGGCGGCGGTTGACGAAGGTGTCGCCGGCAAGAAGCAGGACCGGGAGCCGGTTCGTATGGGCCACGCCGGCGGCGGTTACCATGTTGAGGGCACCTGGGCCGATCGAGGTAGCGGCTACCATGATCTGACGCCGCCGCTTGGCCTTTGCGAAGCCGATTGCGGCGAGCGCCATCGATTGCTCGTTCTGCCCGCGCCAAGTCGGCAGGGTATCCTGGACTGCTTCCAAAGCCTCAGAAAGACAGGTAACGTTGCCATGTCCGAAGATTGCAAAGACACCGGGAAACAGTGGGACCTGCTCGCCATCGACGATGGTGAACTGGTTGCACAGGTAACGAACCAAAGCCTGGGCCATGGTGCAGCGAACGGTCGACATGCAATCTCCTCCCAAATCAAAAAGCGCTGTTGGTGCAGCGTATCCGGTTTTGGAAAAGATTATTGCGTGTTTCCAATTTTCGCAAGATAAATTGCGAAAATTGTTTTGTCGGAGGTCTACGTCTTCACTGGAGCCTTGCCGCGGCGCCTGGGCTCCGTCGTTCGGTCACGTGCAATCTCAGTGACGGTAGGGATACGAGGGGCCTCATCCCGGCTGGGCTGGAGGAGGGCGGCCGTTGCCACCGCAATGCACTGTACGAGACACATGGGGGCAGCCAGAGACCGTGAGAACGTGTACTCGTCTTCGGGAACCGTGAACAAAACCCGGGCGTCCTTGGCGAGGGGCGACAACTGACTGTCGGTAATAGCCACGATCGGAGTTCCACTACCGACCGCCACGTCGGCAATCGCCACAACTTCCTTTGCATAGTGGCGGAAAGCGATTGCAACGAGCACATCGTGATCAGATATCGTTGCAGCCATTTCCTGCGCCAGACCGCCGGCTGGATCAAGAAGCACAACCCGCCGACGCAACATCGTCAGAACATACCGTAGGAACGATGCAATCGGTTCTGACCGGAGTTGACCGGCGATATAGATGGTTTCAGCCTTCGCCAACAGCCGCGCTGTGGTCGCCAGATCCTCCTCGGCGACCCCTTCGAGAAGGTCTTGGAGAGCCGCAATGTCACGCACAACCAGTTGCCGCAAATAGCCGAGGTTGCCGCGCTCCTCATTGCGGGACAGCTCGCTCTCAAGAGCGCTCAGGCGCTCCCGAAAGCCTGGAGCAGCGGTCGCCAGGCGGGTCTGGAACACCGCCTGAAGTTCCTTGAAACCTGAATAGCCGAAGTTCTGGGCGAAGCGAACGAGACTCGAGGGGTGAGTGCCGCATTGCGCCGCAATGGCATTGATCGACTCAAGGGCAATGACGTTCGGGTTTTGGGTGAAGAACCGCGCAATCTGCTGAAACCCCTGGGACAGGTTCGGGTACTCCTGGGCAATCAGATTGACGATCCCCTCATAGTTCTTCGGGGTCGGGTCTGTCCGCCGGTTGTCCTTTCCTGGCATTTTGGCTCCGCCTTTCTTTCGTGTCTGTAGCGCCACTGGTTCTCGATCCTTCCTGCTGACAGGCCTCACTTGCGGTCGGGATGCCGGGCAGTTCTTGCCCGAATGCCACTTGCAGCGTGTCCTCACCTGCTCAGGCGCAGCCGTCAATGTCTAGACTTTGTCCGCTTGACATACAATTTTTATTGCACAAGTTATCAATATGCAATATTTCTTGCGAAAGGCGCTGGTACAAGCGCTGTGCACAACGATGACAGAGAGAGGATCTTGCTGAATCAGCAGTGCCCAGCTGCCCAGCTGCCCAAGCCCGACACCGACATGGCGGTTCTTCGCACCTTGGCCAGATCCGATGAGCCCCTGGCCCTGTCGTTGGCACGCTCAAGCCAGCAATAGCCTCCTCATACGTGCAACGATTGTTGCAGCAAACATCATAGCCAAGCAAGGGATCGCGTCTGATGTATGAAAGGTTTGGCCTGTTCATCGACGGCGACTGGCGTGCTCGCGGCGGGCAGGGCGCCCTCGACATCGTGGATCCGGCCACCGGGGAAACCCTCGGGGAGGTCCCCACCGCTGCCGAGGCTGATGTGGATGACGCCATTGGGGCTGCCGACAAGGCGCTGAAGCGCTGGCGGGCAACTTCGGCCTGGACACGGGCGGATTTCTTGCACGCTGCGGCCGACCGGATGCATGAGCGAACAGAAGAGGCGGCACGCCAAATCACCCTCGAGGCGGGCAAACCCCTCGCTCAGGCCAAGCGGGAATGGGCCCTGTCCGTCGATCAGTTCCGCTGGTACGCGGAAGAGGCGCGTCGGATCTATGGTCGCATCGTTGAAAGCCGGGCGCCGGGCGGGCGCGTTGAGGTGCTACACGAGCCCGTTGGCGTTGTCGCTGCATTCACGGCTTGGAATTTCCCCGCCGTTCTGATCGCACGCAAGGTCGCTCCCGCCTTGGCGGCCGGGTGTTCCGTGATCATCCGCCCTTCAAGCGAGGTTCCTGGGGCCGCGATGATTATGGTCGACTGCCTGAGGCAAGCGGGTGTGCCCCCGGGAGTGGTAAACCTCGTTATCGGACCAACGGCGACGACCTATACGCGTCTTATGGCATCGCCCGTGGTGCGTAAGATTACGCTTACGGGGTCCACGGCCGTCGGGCAGCAGATGATCCGGGATGCTGCGGCGACAATGAAGCGGGTCAGCATGGAACTCGGTGGCAATGCTCCAATGATCGTATTCGACGACGCCCACGTCGACACGGTGCTTGATCTGGCAGTTCCCACCAAATTCGCCAATGCGGGACAGGTCTGCGTCGCGCCCGATCGCTTCTATGTTCACGAGTCGCTCCATGACGCGTTCGTCTCTGGATTCGCCAAGAGGGCAGGGTCCCTCAAGCTTGGACATGGCCTCGATGAAACCACCCAGATGGGACCACTGATCAACCAACGTCGTGTTGATGCCATTGAGGCGGTTGTGGCGGACGCAAACAAGCGTGGTGGACGCATTGAAGCCGGAGGCGGACGGCCGCAGGGTCAGAATAAGGGCTTCTTCTTCGAACCGACAGTAATATCCGGACTCCCTGATGACGCCATTGCGCTTGCGGAGGAGAACTTCGGTCCCATCGCGGCGATCACCCCCTTCTCTGACAACGAAGAGGTGTTCCAGCGCGCGAACGCGGGTGACTTCGGGCTGTCAGCTTACGTGTTCACCAGAGATCCAACTCGCATCCGTGAGGCGGTGTCACGAATCGAATCCGGAATGGTGGGCGTGAATAGTTTCGCCCTTGCCGCCGCGGAAGCCCCCTTCGGTGGCATCAAGTTGAGCGGGATGGGACGGGAAGGGGGAACGGAAGGAATTCTCGATTTTCTAAACGTCAAATTATCCCAGGTTGCGGTCTAACGCGGCGAGGCATCATGCTACCCAACGGAATTCGCGCGCAATGGAGCGCCGGCAAGCCCGTCATCAACGGATGGCTGTCCATCGCATGTCCCTTCACGGCGGAGATCATGGCCGCGCAGGGTTACGACTCGATCACGATCGATCTTCAACACGGGCTCATCGGCTACGAAGTCGCCACCACCATGCTTCAGGCGATGCGGGCAAGTGCCGTCACTCCGCTCGTCCGGGTGCCCTGGCTCGATCCGGCGGCCATCATGAAATCTTTGGATGCCGGTGCCTATGGCGTGATCTGCCCCATGATCAACACACGCGAGGAGGCCGAGCGTCTGGTCTCTTACGTTCGCTATCCGCCCGATGGCATGCGGAGCTTTGGTCCGACACGCGCTAATTTTTCGGCCGGCGCGGATTATGGGCAGCACGCGGACGCCGAGGTGTTGTGCTTCGCCATGATTGAAGCGGCTGACGCGGTCGCCAATCTCGACGCCATCGTGTCGACGCCCGGCCTCGACGGTGTCTACATCGGGCCCGCCGATCTGACGCTCGGTCTGTCGGGACGGCGCTATCCAACTGGGTTTGACCGCGAGGAGCCCGAGATCGTCGAGGTGATTCAGACCATTCTGCACAAGGCGCATAAGGCCGGCATTCGCGCCTGTCTGCACAATGGTACCCCGACCTATGGGGCTAAAGCCATCGGCTGGGGATTCGATCTTGTCACCATCTCAAATGACGTGCGGCTGTTGGCAGGCGCGGCTCAGGCCAGTGTTGCCACGGCCCGCAAGCTGATCGCCGACCAAGAGCCGTCGCCCGCCGCAACCGCCACGGGAGGATACTGACATGCCCCATATACTCGTCGCCGGGCGCATCCACGATGCGGGCCTGGCCCTCCTGCGGTCCGCTCCCGGCGTGACGTTCGACCTGGTCGACGAGGTCTCGACCGAGTCCTACGCCCCTCTTGTTGAACATGCGGATGCTGTGCTCATCCGGACCCAGCCCATGCCCGCGTCCGTGATCAATGCGGCGCTCCATCTGAAGATCGTATCACGCCACGGTGTCGGGTTCGATGCGGTGGACGTTGCAGCCTTGAACCAGCGCGGGATCCCGCTGGCCATTGTTGGCGATGTCAACTCTCGATCCGTGGCCGAGCACACGATGATGCTCATCCTGTCCCTTGCCAAGCGGACGCTCACGTATGACGCCAAGACACGGCGGTCCGAATGGAACTACCGTAACCGTTTCGACGCTACGGAGCTCGCCGGCAAGACGCTCCTTCTGCTCGGGTTCGGCCGGATCGGGCGTTCTGTCGCCAAGCTCGCTCAGGCTTTCGGCATGGAAATTCTCGTCCACGATCCTTTTGTGGATGAGACCGTGATCAGAAATACCGGCGCCATTCCGGCTCCGGACATCGATGCAGCGCTTGCGCTGGCCGATGTGATCTCCGTGCACATTCCGCTCTCTTCAGGCGGCGCTTTGATTGGCACTCGAGAGCTTGCCCAGCTGAAGCCCACCGCTGTGGTGGTAAACACCGCCCGCGGAGGACTCATTGACGAAGAGGCGCTCGCCACGGCCCTTGAAAACGGTCGGCTCGCCGGCGCCGGGCTCGACGTGTTCACGGCCGAGCCGCCTCCGCATGACCACCGGCTCTTTGGCAATGATCGCGTGATTCTCAGCCCCCATTCGGCGGGACTGACACGAGAGAGCGCTATCCGCATGTCGGAGTCCGCGGTTCAGAACATCCTGGATTTCTTTGCTGGAAGCCTCGATCCAAAGCTCGTGGTGAACGCCGGCAGCGTGTCGCCGTCGGCCAAGGAACTGATGAGAGCATAACAGATCATGTGGCCGCTGGGTTGCTATACTGATTGGAGCCTTACCGATGTTGCGCGTTGCAGTGCTTGGGGCCGGACGGATCGGCAAAATCCACGCAGCCAATGTGGCGATGAACCGAAACGCGAAGCTGGTCGCGGTGGCCGATCCGTTCGGCGATGCCGCATCCTCTCTTGCGGATCTTCTCTCGTGCGAAGCCTCACAGGATCCGATCCCGCTCATCGAACGCGATGACGTCGATGCTGTTGTGATCGGCACCCCGACGGATACCCATGTGAGCCTCATGCTCCATGCCGTCAGGTTGGGAAAAGCCGTCCTATGTGAAAAGCCGATCGATCTTGATATCGCTAAGGCTGATGCGGCGCTTCACGAAATCGAACGCCTGAACGGCCGTGTTATGTTGGCCTTCAACCGCCGTTTCGACCCCAGTGCGCAGCAACTTCGCCAGACGATCGATGCCGGTACCATCGGGGAGGTCCGCCAGGTCATCATCACCAGCCGCGACCCCGGATTACCCTCGCGCGAGTATCTCAAGCATTCGGGTGGCATCTTCCGGGACATGGTCATCCATGATTTCGACATGGCCCGCTGGCTCCTGGGCGAAGAGCCCACTGAGGTGATGGCCACCGCGAGCCGTCTGGTGGATCCGGCGCTGACGGAGGTTGACGACTTCGACACCGTCATGGTGCAGATGAGGACGGCATCAGGGCGTCAATGCCATATCAACTGCTGCCGGGAGGCCGTATACGGGTACGATCAGCGTTTCGAGATCTTCGGCTCGGCGGGAATGCTGCAGAATGAAAACTTGCGGCCAACGACGGTTCGCCGCTGGACCCGCCATGAAACGGAAGCCGGTGAGCCGCTCCTGAACTTCTTCTTGGAGCGCTACGCTGATGCATACCGTTATGAACTCGATGCTTTTATTGCCGCGGTTCAAGCAGGATCGCCTATGCCGGTGACGCCCTTCGATGGTCGCCAGGCGCTGCGGCTTGCGGACTGCGCCTTGGAGTCGGCTTTGAGCGGTCGATCTGTCAGGGTTTGAAGCACCAAGTGAGGTGCCATGGTGCCGAGCCAACACTCGTCGACACAATGCCTGTGACGAAAAATACCGTCAAAACTGCGCAATTCACCAACGCCCCGCCCAGAGTGTGATTGACATTCGCAATTTTCATTGCAAGTATTCTAATTAAGCAACATAAATTACGAATGCGGGATCCCGAGAGCAAATCCTGAGCATGCGCAGCTTGAGGACAACGCCGATGAAACACAGCACTGGCCCATTCGCATGTGAAGCCCGTCACATGGCTACGGCTAAAGCCTAAACCATTGATCTTATGGTGAGGCGGAACCCATGTGTCCAACCACAATCCCGTCCCGGATCGGGCGAACGCTATCCACATTGGCGCAGAGCCCGGCACAAGTGGAGCGCCAGGGCATGACGCTGCTGCGCACAAACAGCATCCGCAAAGGCTTCGGGCCGGTTGAGGTCCTGAAAGAGATCGATTTTGCTGTATCACCTGGTGAGGTGACAGCGCTGGTGGGTGAGAACGGCGCCGGCAAATCAACACTCATGAAAATTATTGCGGGCTATGAGCAGCCTTCGTCCGGCCATCTGCTCGTCGACGGGTCTGACATCTTCTTTGAGACCAATGTGGATGCGGAAGCATCCGGTATCGTCCTGGTTCACCAGGAGTTTTGCCTCATTCCGCATCTCACCGTCGCCGAGAACATCTTTCTCGGCTACGAGCCGACCCGGCGCCGTGCTCTCGACTACGCTGCGATGGAGCAACGAGCGGCTCTCTTGCTGGAGGAACTTGGGTCCGACCTATGCTGGATTTTGGGTGATGGGGCCGATCAGGCGACGTTGTGTGTTGGCGTCGTTGCGATCTCGGTGCCGTCCTGGAATCTGACACCCGCGATTACTTTCGGCAACTGGTTTTCGCCCATCA
>NZ_VOSK01000169.1 GCF_009296175.1 Microvirga tunisiensis
TGCGGATGAAGGGAGTGCATCACGTCCTCCTGCGGTGAGAAGCTCGGCGTCGCAGGCCGTCAAAGCGCCAAGTGTACTCCTCAATGGCGTAACGCACCCGATCCCAACAACGTTCCGCCACCAAACACCTATGCACACGCACAGGACAGTCCGCCTTGGGTCACGCACTGAAGTTCCTGGCTCTTTCGGAGCGTCCGGTTACGTGAGGATTGCTGCCCTCGGGCTAACGTCTCAGGTGTGCCACTAAGAGACATTCCCGATTCGATGGCAGAATTCTGATAAGGCCGTTTTTGGAACACGCCCGCACTTGAGCCACTGACTCAAGCGAGCGTGTTGCAGGGTAAGACCTTTAGGGTGCGCTCGAGCTGCGCGGCGAATCGGTCAAAATGGGCTGCTTCTCAGCCGAGAACGGGGAGCACATCGCACCTCTCAGTCGGCAACAGCCTGAATCCTTGGCCACCGACAACCTCGATAAAGGCTGTCCAGGCTTCGATTGCGAGCGGGGCCGCCGGTGCGTGGATGATGGAATGAGGCCAGCGCCGGTGTCTGGGACAGATTTGAACGCAGTGATCCCCACGCCGCTGATCCGATAAGAAGCTCGAGATCGTGCTATTGGTTCGAACGACGATAGATCCTTCTTGCGGGAGCCGCTCCGGATGTAGAACCGGGTCAACTCACTCCGTGATCGGCTCGCCTGAGCCGTCGAGACGCTCGACCGTGGCAAGTTCCTTGCGCAGCGTCACCGGTACTTCGACGCTCTCGACCGAAGTCGTGCGCCGGATCCGGACTTCCTCCACCAGGAAGAGCTGCTTCTCGACGACGAGGCGCTCCTCGAACACGGGAACGATCGTGACGTCGCCCTCGGTCCTGAGCTGTGGCACAACATCGACGACGCGGTTGACTGGAATTCGTTCGACCTCGACCGTTTCCTGTGACAGCATTTCCTTGAGGACGCGCTCTTCAGTGTTGACGGTAGTCTTCACGATAATCCTGTCGCTTACCACCTGCCGCTTGGCGACCTTCGCCTCCTCCTCGACGATCGGGATCACTAGCGTGTCGGGTTTGTCAGTCTCACTCATCTCGACACTCCCGGAGTTGGACTCGCGCATGATTGGACACCTTCTGCTCGTTCAAGAAGAGATGACGCTTACATGGTTTAGGGCAAAATCAGCACGATGCGCTTGGCTGGATGGCACGCCTATTACATGTGACGAAGCGCCTATTCTCAATAATGTTGGATCAAGCCGATGGAGAGGCAGCAATGGCCCTCTTATTGATCTCGGTTTCGGCAAGCTGCGTCAGCTTCTCGTCTGTCGCCTTCTCCTCCTCCAGGGTCTGCGCAAGCAGCGCTGCCACTTCGCTCTCTCCGCAATCCTGCGCGATGGTCTTCAGGGAGCCGTAGCTGGCAATCTCGTAATGCTCGACCTTCTGCGCGGCCATGACGAGGGCCACATCGAGCAATTCGCCCGGAAGCCCCTCGTCCATCACTTCCTCCGCCTCTGCGATCAGGCCTTGCGTGGCCTCGCAGGTGTTCCCTTCAGGATCGGCTCCCAAATGCTCGAAAGCCCGCTCGAGGCGCTCGACCTGGTTCTGTGTTTCCTGGCGATGGGTTTGAAACGCCTGCGTGAGATTCGGGGAGGTGGCGGCTTCGGCCATGGCGCCGAGACCTTCCAGGATCTGGGTTTCAGAGCTGTAGGTGTCTCTCATCTCCTCGATGAGCAAGTCCCTGATCGTTTTCATGGTGTCCTCATGGTTCTAGTCGTCGATGCGTTTTTGTGTGCGTCCGCACCTGACCCAGCGGGGTTAGCTTATCGACGATGCCCGGCAGGTGTCGGGAGAGCGCGGTGATCAGCTCCTGGCTTGGGAGGCCGGACTGGCGCGCCAAGGCGTGGATCTTTGCGGGGCCGAGGGCCTCCTCAAGCTGGTTCGGCGTGACAGGCTGGTTGCCGCCGATGTCGACCCAGGACTGCGCGATTACGCCGTGCCCGCAATGGGTGAAGCGATCGAGGAGCTGGCTGATTCCTTCGCCGTACTCCTTGCCGCCGCGTGACGTCAGGAGGGCAGCGACAGCCACCGCGATCGGCGAGGAGGGATCGATGCCGCTCGCTGATGGTCCGTAAATGCCGCGGGCGGCCTCATCAAGAAACTGCACCAGTCATCTCCATACCAGGTGAAAGGGGGCGGACCCGATCTGATCCGCCCCGCAAGGTTCAGACCGAGCGCTTCAGCGACTTTCCGTCTTTGCGGTTCAACGTGGTCTTGTCCGTCGCGACCCGATCGTCTTCGACATCGACCTTGGTCGAGCGGACGGTGTCCGACACGGTCTCAGTGCGCTGTTCGACGCCTTTCTTGACCACAACTTCGCCGGTGACGCGGGCTTCCTTCGAGACCACGGCCTCTTCTGACGTGGCCTCGGCTTCGATCGTGCGCTCGCGGAATGTATCGTCCCCCACCGCTGCGGCGCGATCAACAGGGCGACGCTCGACCTGGACGCTCTCGGTCCGCAGGCTGACCTGCTCGCTCACCGGAGTTTCGACCACGTAGCTGCGCACCTTGACGTGACCCCGGCTGACATCGCGCTTGCCGACGCGGAGCTGCTCCTCGACCACCGGGATCACTTCCTCACCAGCATCCGTCGCGCGGCTTGCGGTGGGTCCGCTCGCCTTCCTGGTTGTCGCGGCATTTATCGCGGTAGCGTCGGGCGTATGGCCCTGCCATCCGTCAGCGCGCCACGCGCTCTCGCGCTCCTCCAGGTCGACGGTGCCGTATTCCTCGAGAATGTCCTCGACGCGTTCGGCCCGAGCTGCATCAACCGTGACGGTCACCATGGTGCTGCCGCGGTGCATGGCTTCCGCATAGGTGGAGCGATCCTCGTCGGGCAGGAAGAAATCGGCAAGAGAGGCAAAAAAGCCCTTCTCGTCGCGGTCAGTGTCGTAGGATGAGCCCGTCACCGGAGATGAGGCGCTATCGTCCTCCGGCATCAACGTGATGCTGGTGCGCGAAATGCCCGCGCTGACAAGTTCGTCGATCGCTCTCCTGGCGTCGGCGCGATCGTCGAAGAGGGCCGTCACCGTCTGCTGGGCTGTCATGTTCTGTTGGGTCATCGTGGTGTCTCCGTGATCTCGCTTGAGGACTGGGGACGGCCGGCCTTGAGGGCACAAGGACATGGACGATCACCGTGTTGGGGGCAGGCTGGCTGCATTGGGATTGCGAAGGGTAGGCGCGGCCTGCACATCGGACACAACGCCATTCCCGGTCGTGCGATCCGGTGCAAATCTGGTGACCCGCTATGCGAAGATGCATGGCGGCTCCGGGCTGCCTCAATCCCGCGGGCTCAGCGTGGACCCGAGGGCCTTCACCGCATCGGCAATGGCGGACAGGGCCACCCTGACCCTGGGTGTGCTGCGGCTGTCCTTGTGCACGGCGAGCCAGATCTCGGTCACCGGAGGCGGAAGCGGCGTCTCGAGGCGGCGCAAGCCAGGGTCCGGATCAGCCCGGAAGCGGGCCAGACAGGCCAGGCCCCCGCCACTCCGCGCGGCGAACAGCAGCGCCTCTTGGCTGCTGGTCTGCATGCCGAGACTGGCCCGCGCCGCGAGGTCCGACAGCCACTGTGCCTGCGGATCGATCTCCACATCATCGAGCAGGGTCATCAGGCGATGGCCCGGGCAACCCGCCTCGAAGTCCGGTGCGCCATGCTGCTCCAGGTAGTCCGGAGATGCGTAGAGGCCAAAGGCGATCTGTCCGATCCGGCGCACGACGAGATCATGTTGCTCGGAGCGTATGAGCCGGACCGCGATGTCGGCCTCTCGCATCGACAGGCTGACCACCCGCGGGTCCGGCATCAGTTCCACGAGGATACCGGGGTGCTGCCGTTGCAGGGCTGCGAAGCACGGGGCCAGGATGTGCGCCGCGATCGTCTCGGTGCAGGTCACGCGCACGGCGCCCGCGAGCTTGACGTCGCGGCCGGCGACGGATCGCTCCACCCCGAGGGCTTCGGTCTCGACACGCTCGGCCTGCCGGAGCACGTCCTGGCCGGCCAGCGTCAGGGTGTAGCCCTCGGGGGTACGATGCAGCAGCCGCACGCCCAGGCTTGCTTCCAGGGATGCCAGACGCCGGCCGACGGTCGATTGGGCCACCCTGAGTTCGCGGCAGGCGGCGGTCAAGCTGCCATGCCGGGCAATCGCCAGGAAAAAACGAAGGTCATCCCAGTCCAGCACGTCAGGTCCCATGCAATTTCGCTTACCCGGTAACCGATCTTGCTTGGCCCGGAACGGGTGAGGACGGGGTTAACCCTCGACGTCCACCACTCCCAGGAGGCTGCCCAGTGACCGACCGCAGGACGCCAACGTCCGGACAGCCTCGCGGGTTTCTCGGGTCGCCCGATCAGGGACAGTCCGAGGCAACAGGCAAGGCCTTGCCGTCGTCGACCCGGACGGTGCGGTGCTGGACCGAGGCCACGGGACGCTTCAGCCAAAAGCACCACATTCGCGACTTGACACCGTTTGGCGGCGGGAGCGACGTGGAGGCGTTGAGCCTGCTGAATGACGACACGATGCCGAGTCCTTCGGAAGCGTTGCTCGCGGCCTTGGGCTCGTGCCTGTCGGTCAGCATCCAGGCCAACGCGGCTGCCCGCGCGATTCCGATCCGCCGGCTCGCGATTGAGCTCGAGGGCGACATCGACTTCGCGGCTCTGTGGGGAACGGGAGACCTGGACTTTAAGGGCCTCGGTTTCGAGACGATCAGCATCAGTGTGCAGATTGAGGCCGACACACCGCGCGAGGTCCTCCAGGCGCTCCTCGATCATGCGGTGCGATGGTCCCCTGTCGCCAATACCCTCTATAACCCAATCAACCTCGACATCGCACTGGCATGACGCAGGCCCGAGATCTGCGGCCTGTCATGGATGATCTCCCTTGGAGGATGGGCGTCAGCGCCAAAGGCTGGCTCCCGATGGGATCGTGACGGCCGCCAAGGCTCCTATTTCGTCCTTGCCGGGTTCATCTGGGATGCGAGCATGTCCTGCCATTGTTCGAAGCCTTTGACGGCAGTCGGCAACCAGGTCCTGACCATCGTATCCGGATCCATCGCTTTCAGGTTGGCGGACAGGCGCTCCTGCATCTCTCTCATCAGGTGCTCCTGCATAGGCTGCACTTAGGCGCGTGCTTCCTCCGGTGTGCAGTCGATGTTCATGGTGACCTTCATCTCGAACAATCTTTCCCAAGTTATCCATCTGGCGGGCGTGGGTGTCCACGACAGCGCCGATCAAGGGGGCAGGTTCGGAATTGCTGCCCGTGATCCGGTGCAGGCCCTGACGCGACCGGCATTCCTATTGCGTTTTGCGAGCACACAGGTCGCGATCGAGAACCGCGACCTGTGTGCAAGGTGAGGCGTTGCTTTCTTGATCTTACTTGTGGCTGGAGGCGATTGCCGCTCGCGTCTTGCCGGAACGATGGTTCTCGTCGGAGTGCGTGACCTCGATCTCGTCTCGGCGGACGGTGTCCCGCACGGTCTCGATCCGTTGAGTGCGCTCCCTGCGGACAACGACTTCTTCCCGCACCTTCACACTCTTGCCCACCACGGGCCTCTCGGACGTCTCGATCATCTCGATCGTGACCTCGGTCAAGGTCTCTCCGGTCACGGCATCAGTGACCGGCTTGCGCCGCTCCACGATGACCTTCTCATCATAAAGCGACACCTGCTGCTGAACCGGCGTTTCCACGACAACGCGACGCACGGTGGTGGTGCCGCTGGTCACGGTTTGCTTGCCCACGACCAGGGTCTCCTCGGCGAGCGGAATGACCTCCTCCGCCTGCGAGGATGATGGGCCGTTCGCAGGGCGAGCCACGGCACGGCCCAGTGGAGCCGTCCATAGGTTGAACATCGAATCCCAGAGGACCGAGCCGGTGCTCATGGGCGCCGTCGCGACCCGCTGGGCGACCTCTGCCGTAGTCCGGACCATCTGCGTGGCACTCTCAGCGGCGGCCTCGCCTGTCCGTGCGACGGCGTCCACGGTCTGGCGGACGGCCGTGCGAGCCTCCTGCTCGCGCTCCGCCTCGTCCTCCTGTTCAGCAAGACGCCTTGCTTCCTGCTCACGCTCGAGCCTTGCCGCGATACGGCGCTGTTCAGCCTCCACCATCCGGGCTTCCTCGATCTCGGCCTTCTCGGCCTCGATGCGGTCGACGATGGCCTGGGCCTCCTCGTCGCTCAGCGCCTCCAGCACGGCCGGCAGCAGCTCGTTCTTCCCGTCGCGCACGCTCTGCTGATGGATCTTGCGCAGCTCGGCCACCTTGGTGGCAAACTCCTCACTATCCTTGGGGGTAGCCTCAAGCTCGTCGAGCAGGATTCTGGTTTGCTTGTTGTCGGCGAGCGCTTCGGACACCAGCCCCTTGGTCGTCTTATGCTTTCTGAGCACCGGGAACAGGTGTTCTTCTTCAAGCTTGGCGAGCAGATCCAGCTCCGCCTTGAGGTCCGCGAACAGCCGCTCGCGCGTCTTGATCGCACCGTCCGAGGTATCCACGAGCTTGGCGAAAAGCTCGTTGGCCTTGGCCGGACCGTTTTGGAGCAATTGTCTGATGGTCGTCATATCGTCCTCATGAAAAATAGAAGCCAGACGCAATACTGAGTGGGATGCCGTTGCCCGATCTGGTTGTGACGGACTGCGACGGACGAGCGAAACAATCGCTCTCCGAGGCGAGCGGACTTCGGGATTGACTGAACTTTGGAAAGTGGCGGCGAAGATATTAGGAAGGTAATCTCGCAACAGCGAAGAGATTTGCTGCGTCGCAACACAGCAACGGCCCTGAACCTGAACGGTTCCCTGTCACATCGTGGTTTCGGACTGCACCGCCCGCACGCTGCCCGCGGCAGAAAGGAGCGATTCCGGCATCCAGGCGTTGTCGAACTGGGCCGGGCCGGCGCTCACGACCTACGGCGGCCTGGGAATTCCCATTCATGCCAGAGCTGAAGCCGAAGATCGCCGAGCGGGACATCCTCACCCCAGGCCCCGCATCCGCTGGTCTTGGCGTCGTCGGCATGATCGCTCTCATTATCGCGGCCCTGTACGTCGGGCGCGAGGTCTTCGTTCCAGTCGCGCTCGCCATTCTTCTGAGCTTCGTGCTGGCCCCGCTCATCCGGCTGTTGCAGAAGGCCCACGTTCCACGGGCGCTGGCGGTCATTGGCGTCGTCCTGGTCGCCTTTGCCGGTATCACGGCGCTTGCCACCGTCATGGCGACGCAGGTCACGCAGCTCGCCGGCGACCTGCCGCGCTATCAGGCCACCATGCGCGAGAAGGTGCAGTCCCTGCGCGGGTCCGCCGCCGGCAGCAGCGCGCTCGAGCGCGCCGCGGACGTGTTGCAGGATCTCGGCAAGGAACTCGACAGGCCGCAGGCCGGGACATCCCCGCCGGCCAATCCGCTCACGCCGAGCAGCGCGCCAGCCACCGAGACGAAGCCCATCCCGGTCGAAGTACGCCAGCCCGACCCCGGCGCCCTGCAAACCCTCGGCGCCTTCATTACCCCGCTGATTCACCCGGCCGCGACCACCGGGATCGTGATCATCTTCGTGATCTTCATCCTGCTGCAACGGGAGGACCTGCGGAACCGTCTGATCCGCCTGGCCGGTTCGCATGACCTCCAGAAGACCACCGCCGCCCTCGACGATGCCGCCGGCCGTCTGAGCAAGCTGTTCCTGACGCAACTGGCCCTCAACGCCGCCTTCGGCGTGGTGATCGGCATCGGCCTGTACTTCATTGGCGTGCCAAGCCCGGTGCTGTGGGGCATCCTCGCGGCGATCCTGCGCTTTGTCCCCTACATCGGCGCGTTCATCTCCGCGGCCTTCCCGCTGGCCCTGGCGGCGGCCGTTGATCCGGGCTGGTCGATGCTGCTGATGACCGCGGCCCTCTTCATCGTCATGGAGCCGCTCGCCGGCCACGTGGTCGAGCCCCTCGTGTACGGGCACAGCACGGGTCTGTCTCCCGTGGCGGTCGTTGTCGCGGCGACGTTCTGGACCTGGCTCTGGGGACCGATCGGCTTGGTGCTGGCGACGCCGCTGACGGTGTGCCTCGTCGTGCTCGGCCGGCATGTCGAGCGGCTCGAGTTCCTGGACGTCATGCTCGGCGACCGCCCGGCCCTCTCGCCGCCGGAGATCTTCTACCAGCGCATGCTGGCCGGTGATCCCGCGGAGGCAGCCGACGTCGCGGAGGAGTTCCTCAAGGAGCGCTCGCTCTCCGTGTACTACGACGAAGTGGCGTTGGCGGGCCTGCGGCTCGCCCGCGCCGACGCACAGCGTGGCGTTCTCGACGAGGCCCGCTTGGAGCGGATGAGGGCAACGGTCGAGGAATTGGTGGACGATCTCTCCGACCATCCTGACCAGGAGCCGAAATCCGGCCGCACCGATGACCCAGAGGCGGCCGCCGCCGTTGAGGCCAGTGAGGGCGAGAGCGGCAGGACCGACCTTCTGACCCTGGCCCCGGAGGATCTCAATCCGCGCTTCCGGGGCGAGACACCGATCCTGTGCATTGCCGGCCAGAGCTCGGTCGATGAGGCGGCCGCCCTGATGCTGGCGCAGCTCCTGACAAAGCATGGGCTTCGCGCCCGGGTGGAAAGCCCAGCCTCGCTGTCGATCCAGGCCGTTGCGAGGATCGACGATGCCGGCGTCGCCGTGGTGTGCCTATCCTATCTCGATGCGGGAAGCCCGGCCCACATGCGCTATGCTGTGTGTCGCCTGCGCCGCAAGATGCCGCAGGCGCGAATCCTGCTCGGATGCTGGGGCGAGGGAATGGACGCCGCGGCGGCTGCGGCCCTGCGGGAAGCGGCCCGGGCGGATCTCGTTGCTACAAGCCTGCGGGACGCGATGGCCCTGTGCCTGGAGATTGCCAGACTAGAGGTGACCCAGGGCTTGAAGGGATCCGTTGCGATCAGCGCCGCTTGACCCGGTCCCAGCCGGGTAACATGACGAACGGGAGCAACTGCACGGTCACGCGGCGGGCTCCACGTGGCCCTTGTCACGGGCCGGCGACTGACTTCGGCACTGGCGATCTCCGCTCCCGCGTCCTTCTTCCACGGTTGAAACCAGCCCGGCCTGGTGCATCTGACTGGAGATGAGACAGTGCATCCCGAACGAACGCTCCCACCCCGCCGAGGACCCTTCCCTCACCGACGCCATCCAGATCCATCTCGGGCGCGAGCTGCGCGCTCTTTACGGCGATCCTGACGCGGAGAAGATGCCCCGGAGCTTGGGCCAGCTTCTCACCCGCGTGGCGCAGGTCATCCGGGCCCACACCGAACCGGTGGATCAGGCTTTTGTCGACGAACTCATGGGCAGCCTGCCTTCGCTGCGGGCCTACGCGATCTCGCTCACCCATGACATGAACCGGGCTGAGGATCTCGTGCAGGAGACAGTGCTCAAGGCGATCAGTAAGCAGGAGAAGTTCGAGGCCGGCACGAACCTCCAAGCCTGGCTCTTCACCATCCTGCGCAACCTGTTCTTCTCCGCTCACCGCAGGACGCAACGCGAGGTAGAGGATTCGGACGGGGTCCACGCGGCGACGATGATCTCCATACCCGATCAGGAGGACAGGCTCACGGTCCAGGATCTGCATGTGGCGCTTGCCAAACTGCCCCAGGAGCAGCGCGAGGCCCTGCTGCTCATCGGTGCAGAGGGTCTGTCGTACGAGGAAGCTGCCGAGTCGCTGGGAACCAAGGTCGGGACGATCAAGAGCCGGGTCAATCGGGCGAGGAACCGCCTGGCCGAGTTGATGGGGCTCGTCCATGAGGATGGCATCGCCGGATTGCACGGCGCGCCAGCTTAGGATTTCCGGATCGCCGCATGCGGAAAAGCACTCGGATCCTGTCAGCCCCCAGATGGTGCACCTCACGTCTACTGTAGGGAAATTTCGCGGAAGGCTCTTGTGGAATGGAATGGCGTCCCAAGCGATGAGAGCTACAACTCTCCACGATGGGTAACCGGGCAGGTGCGGACGTGATGAAAGTTATGGTCGTCGAAGATGATCCGTTCGTCCGCGAGATGGCTGCGGCGGGATTGGAAGATGCTGGGTTCGAGGTTGTCGAAGCGGACAGCGGCGATGGCGCTCTGAGGCTCCTGCAAACCGGGCTTGCTGTCGATGCCCTGCTGACCGACATTCGCCTGCCGGGAGCCAATGGCTGGGCAGTAGCGCGTGCCTACCGCGAGCGCTTCCCCGACCTGCCTGTGCTGTACGTGACAGGTTATGCGGAGCAAATGCAGCCAGTCCCTGGCGGGATCATCATCTCGAAACCCTACAGGATGGCTCAGGTGATTGGCGTCCTGGCAACATGGGTGGCTTGAGAGTGGTAAACTTCCGCCAAGACCCTTATCGAATGCCGAGGCCAAGTGTCGACGGGATCATCTCCCGTTTCGATGAAACCCCTCCTGCCGTTCAAAGCGCCTCTTTCTTCGCCAAATGGAGGTAGGTCGGATCGAACTCGCCTGTCCTCTTCAGGCCCTCCCAGTCCAGCACCTTCAGGGTTTTGCCGTGCAGGGCAATCAGGCCCTTCGCCCGGAGTTCCTGCGACACCCGGTTCACGTGCACGTTGGAGAGGCCCATCGCATCGGCCAGATCCCCTTGGGTGACCGGCAGCGTAAAGGCATGATCCTCCACCAGCTCAACCGCTCGCAACCGCACCAGCAACTCGCATAGCAGATGCGCCATGCGGGCCGGAGCCTGACGCCGCCCGACGTTGACCACCCACTGCCGAAACACGGCTGCATCGATGAGGGTATCGCGCCAGAACAGATCGCCAAGTCGAGGATGGTTGCGCATGAGGGCGCGCAGGTCGTCATGCTGAATGAAGGCCAGCTTGCACGGGATCAACGTGCCCAGGTTATGATCCATAACCTCCAGGTGCAGGGTCTGGAGGTCGGGGATGTCGCCGCTCATGTGGAAGGACTGGATCTGGCGCTTGCCCTCAGCCGTGACATTGTAGCGGCAGGCGAAGCCCCCAACCAGAAGGCAGCATTCGGCGGGGGTGTCCCCTTCGCTGACGATGTCCTGATCGGCGGCAATGGTTTTCAGCCGCAGCGGCAGGCGCTGTAGCGGCGGCTTGGGGGTGGATGGCATCCAAGACAGGCTCCTGGGTGATCAGGCGGGAGCGCCTGTCTCTCAGCCGCCAGCGCCTGAGGCTCGGTTGCTGACAATGCCTGAAGTATTTATCGCCGATCCGAGCTGGATCAAGGCGTAGTACCAGACGGAAACGGTCTTGTTGAGCCTGGCCTGCTATCGCTTCGACCCCCGCGAGGGAGCGCGCTTCACCTCCGATGGCGAGGGCTTTCAGTTCGCCAGCCTCGACGTTGCTCCGAACGAAGCCAGATCCAGGAAGTTGATCCACCGTCGTTGGGATGAGTGATCCAGGCACCGACGATTGAGAGATCCGTGCGCTCTCGCCTGCCGGCAAAAGAGTGTTCCATGCCTCGCTATTTCTTCCATACCTTCAACGGGTCCGCGCATCCCGATACCGAGGGAACCGAGCTTCCCGGGCTCGAGGAAGCGCGTGAGGAAGCCGTCCAGACCGCCGGTGAGATCATTCGTGGTCAAAGTAAAAAATCGTGGAAGGGTTGCGACTGGCACATGGAGGTCACCGATGCCGCCGGACGGGCCTTGTTCAGGCTTCGCTTTTCCCTGGAGGAGTTGAGCGGCGCAACCTCATAATTTCGCAGAACCTCCCCTATGAAGTCGCATAACGTGTCTTCGACCGTATGCTGCCAAGAATTCCTGTCGGATTCCCACGCGAAGGAGCGCGCCATGGCTGCGTCATCCAAATCCAAGAATGCCGCCGAGGCGGGAAACCAAGCCGAAGACAACGGCCTCATCCCAGTAGTTGAGCGCTGGGCCCATCGGGCGCTCGCGGGCGTGCAGGGCAAGAACCACGCAGAGAACGGCAGCCAGCCTTGTCACCTCGGAGAACAGGTTCGGGTCTCCTGACCCGGTCTGGAGGCCGCAGATGATCAGGAACACGGCAAGCTTGAGACTGAAACGAACGACCACGTGCCGGGACCTGGCAGGAAGGCGCTGGCTGACCGGTTCCATGGGGCACCCCCGGGCCCGATGCGGGCGCGAGGGACCGATTGCCTTCCGGAGTTCGCCGATGAGGCGGGCCGGCAGCACGGGCTTGGACAGCGCGATCAGGTCGGGATGCCCCGTGCGCTCAGGGCCTCCAGAATGGGCGTCACCGCGCCATCGGCGAGGTTTACGTCCAGCACGGCCGCGTCGAGCACAGTGACGTCCCTGATGAGCTGGCGGGCCTCGCGGACGCTGGAGGCCGGTCCGACCGGCACCCCGTCTGCCTCGGTGAGCATCGCGCGGATGCTCATCGCGATGAGTGCCTCATCCTCGACTACGAGAACGCGGGATCCTGCCAGCATCGGCCATCATCCTTTTGAAGCTGGCCAACGAGGACCCGCGAGTGATGTTCCTCGTCGCAGGCTGCTGACGTGCGATTTCATGGTTGCTGGCTTGCATGGGTCCGGCAAGCCCAGCGGACCGGCGGATCGGGTACGGCCGCGTCAGACCAGGCCACGAGGTCTGCTCGACACGGGAAGGTTGTGCTGGCGGTCGACTTGTGGGGCGGCTGCTCCGGTGGATGACCACCGAACCGTATGCCTGTCATGCGGAATGAGCTGGGGCCGCGGTCGCCTCCAGCAACTGGGCTGCCCGCCGACGCTCCTCAAGGGCGGCCTGGCGCAGATGCGAGGCTGCGGATCGCAAGCGCAGGGCCTGATCCACCAGTCCCCAGCGGAGGGCATGTTCGGCCTCGCATTCGAGCACGAGGACGGCGCGCTCCCTTGCCCTGGCCCAGCATTCAAGGGCGTCGGCGTGAGCGAGGAACTCCGGCTGGTGGCGGACCTGGATCATTGGGGCACCCCCGGATATCGTCCTTGGGGAAACTGACTCTGCCTGAACATTGCGCTCAAACTGGGATCACGCCCGCCACCTTCGTACCGCGTGCTCCGGTCGGCGATTTGGCCGCGGCACGACCGCCCCGGCCATAGAATCGGGGGGCCTGACGGGCGGGGTTGCGGCGATCATGGAGGCTGCCATGGGACGCAAATTCATCGACTGTCGTGCCTTCCCGAGCGAGGTGAATTGCTCGATCACCATCATGGCCGATACCGAGGCCGAACTCCTGAACGCGGCTGTGCAGCATGCGGTGGCGGTGCACGGGCGCGAGGACACGCCTGAGCTGCGGGACCAACTTCGCGGCGCCATCCGGGATGCCATGCCCTCGGAGGCAGCACCGTCCCGCGCCGCTGAGGGCCCACAGCCGTCAGGCCTGACCGTACCTCCTTTGGGGAGTTGCGCAGCGTCGGGCTCCTCCCACTTGCTGGATGAGAACACGGCAAGAGCCGGTCACGAGCGGAGGCAGCCCATGCCCATCACGCCTGAACCGAATACCCGCTCGGTCACACGGGACGCTCCGCGGATGTACCCACCGGATCTCCGACCCCTGCTGCAAGAACTGCTGGCAGCACTTGCCGACATGGACCTCGCACATCAAGGTGAGGTCGCGATCGTCAGGGGCAGCAACGCCGAGGAGTGGCTCAAGCAGACCGTAATCCGCAAGCTGGAGGAGCGCCACCGGGAGCGGCGCGCGCCCTACGTCCGGCAGCTCACGGCCCTGGAGGAGCGCATCCGGAGATTGGCGGCCTGAACGGGATTCCGCCGCTCAGGCCGCCTGTTGGTTCCCCGACCCAGTCGGGACGGCGATGGTGCAGCACACGCCCTCGCGCTCATAGCGCAGGTCGAGCTGCCCGGCGAGCTCGCGGGTGATGGTCTGCCGCAACAGGCGCGAGCCGAAGCCCAGGCTTGGCTGCGCTGCGAGCGTAGGGCCGTCCAGCTCGCACCAATCGATGGCCAGGACGGCTTCGCCGCCGCGATTGTCAATCTTCCAGCCCACCTGCACCCGGCCC
>NZ_VOSK01000016.1 GCF_009296175.1 Microvirga tunisiensis
ATGCGTTTGCCCGGCAAATGCGGCTCCATCCGATCCCACTGGTGATCTTTCAACATCAGACGAACTCCGCTCACCCAAGCCTCCGCGCCCAAAAGGAGCTTGAATCAGATTTGCGAGTCCGTCGAAAGCCTGAATGTCAACGCGCTCTAGGATACACGACGAAGAATGATCGAAGCGTTAGTCCCGCCGAACCCGAAGGAGTTCGACAGAACCACGTTGATCTCCTTGCGCTTGGCCTGCTTGGGCACGAGATCGATAGCCGTTTCCATCGACGGATTGTCGAGGTTGATGGTCGGCGGAATGATGCCGTCGCGCATGGCCAGAATCGAGAAGATCGCCTCGACGGCGCCCGCAGCACCCAGAAGGTGGCCGATCGCCGACTTGGTGGAGGACATGGAGAGCTTGCCCGCCGCATTGCCCATGATGCGCTCGACGGCCTTCAACTCCAGCTCGTCGCCGAGCGGCGTCGAGGTTCCGTGGGCGTTGACGTAGTCGATCTCGGAGACGTCGATGCCGGCGCGCTTGAGGGCCGCGGCCATGCAGCGATAGGCACCGTCGCCATCCTCAGACGGCAAGGTGATGTGGTAGGCATCGCCCGACAGGCCGTAGCCGATGACCTCGGCATAGATCTTGGCGCCGCGCGCCTTGGCATGTTCGTACTCTTCGAGCACGACGACACCGGCGCCCTCGCCCATGACGAAGCCGTCACGGTCCTTGTCGTAGGGGCGCGAGGCACGCGTCGGGTCGTCGTTGAAATTCGTAGACAGGGCGCGGCAGGCGGCGAAGCCGGCGATGGACAGCCGGTTGATCGGCGATTCCGTTCCGCCCGCGACCATCACGTCCGCATCGCCGAACGCGATCAGACGGGCCGCATCACCGATGGCGTGCGAACCGGTGGAGCAGGCGGTCACCACGGCGTGATTGGGACCCTTCAGGCCATGTTCGATGGACACGTAGCCGCCGGCCAGATTGATGAGACGGCCGGGGATGAAAAAGGGCGAGATGCGGCGCGGGCCGCGCTCGATCAGGGTCGCGGAGGCCTCGTAGATGCCCCCGATGCCGCCGATGCCGGAGCCGATCAGAACGCCGGTCGCGCACTGGTCCTCATAGGATTTGGGCTCCCAGCCCGAATCCCGCAGCGCCATGGTGGAGGCGGCCATCGCATAGACGATGAAGGGATCGACCTTGCGCTGCTCCTTGGGCTCCATCCATTCATCGGCATTGAAGGTGCCGTTGGAGCCGTCGCCGCGTGGGATCTGACAGGCGATCTGGCAGGCCAGGTCATCGGCCCGGAAATCCGTGATCCTGTTGGCGCCGCTTTGCCCCTCGACGAGGCGGGACCATGTGGCATCGACCCCGCTTCCCAGCGGGGTGACCATGCCAAGACCTGTAACAACTACCCGGCGCATGATTTCCTGCCCTATCGATCAATAAAATTCGGGCGTCGAATGAGTCATCCGACGCCCTTTTCAGCGCTTTAGGCTGCGTTCTTCTCGAGGAAGCGGATCGCGTCGCCGACCGTCACGATGGTCTCAGCCGCGTCGTCCGGGATCTCGACGTTGAACTCTTCCTCGAACGCCATCACCAGCTCGACCGTATCCAGGCTGTCGGCGCCCAGGTCGTCGATGAAGTTGGCATTGTCGGTCACCTTGTCGGCTTCGACGCCGAGGTGCTCGACAACAATCTTCTTCACGCGATCAGCGACGTCACTCATCGTATTTTCCTCAGTGGCTGCCGCCTCAGGAATTGGGCGGGTTAAGAAATCAAATTAGATCAGCTGTTCAGCTGACAACGCTGAAACGGCTACCCTGCGCCGTGCAAAGCCGCATTTTTAAGCGCCGGTCAACCCCTTTGACCTGATCGGGATCATGCTTAACACAAGCTTATCCTATCTGGCGAGGGGTGAACGACACCTGCAAACAGATTCCCGAATGGGCGATAAGTTCCTTTAGAACATAGCCATTCCGCCGTTTACGTGCAGGGTCTGGCCCGTCACGTAGGCGGCTTCGCCGGACGCAAGATAAACCACGGAGGAAGCGATTTCCTCGCCCAGGCCGAGCCGCCCCATGGGGATCGTGCCCAGGATCCCCTCGCGCTGCTTCTCGTTCAGCACGTCGGTCATGGGTGAGGCGATAAAGCCTGGAGCGACGCAGTTAACCGTGATGTTGCGGCTCGCCACCTCGGCGGCGAGCGCCTTGGTCATGCCGATCAGGCCCGCCTTGGAGGCGGCATAGTTGCCCTGCCCCGGATTGCCGGTGGAACCCACGACCGAGCCGATGTTGACGATACGGCCATAGCGGCGGCGCATCATGCCCTTCACGGCGGCCCGCGACAGGCGGAAGGAGGCGCTCAGATTCACGGCAATGACCGTATCCCACTCCTCGTCCTTCATGCGCATGAAGAGGTTGTCCTTCGTCACGCCGGCGTTGTTGACCAGGATGTCGAGCCCACCCATGGCGGCCTCGGCCGCCGGAACGAGGGCCTCGACCGAATCCTTGTCCGCCAGATTCGCCTCGACCACATGGACCCGCTCGCCCAGGGACGAAGCCAGTTCGTCGAGGGCTGCCCGCCGGGTTCCGGACAGGGTGACGGTGGCGCCCTGGGCATGGAGAGCGCGGGCGATGGCGCCGCCGATGCCGCCCGTGGCGCCGGTGACGAGAGCCTTGCGGCCAGTGAGATCGAACATGCAGGGCTCCTCTTATCCGTTCAGGGAGGCTTTGAAAGCGGCGACATCCTCAGGGGTACCGATGGCCGTGGCCGAGGCGCCGGACGCAATGCGTTTCACGAGTCCGGTCAGGACCTTACCGGAGCCGATTTCATAAAATGCTTCAACGCCCTGGGCGGCCATATGGGCCACGCTCTCGCGCCAGCGAACGGTGCCGGTGACTTGGCGAACCAAGGCATCGCGGATCGCCGCCGGGTCGGTAATGGGCGCAGCTTCCACGTTCGCGACGACCGGGACGGCGGGGGCATTGACGGTCACGGTGCCCAAGGCCTCGCGCATGGCATCGGCCGCAGGTTGCATGAGCGCGCAATGGAAGGGGGCGGACACGGCCAGCATCACGGCGCGCTTGGCGCCCTTGGTCTGGGCAATCGCCACGGCCCTTTCCACGGCAGTCTTATGGCCCGATACGACGACCTGGGCACCGCCATTGTCGTTGGCCGCATCGCAGACCTCGCCCTGCGCGGCCTCGCGGGCCACTTCGAGGGCGGCGTCGTATTCCAGGCCGAGAAGCGCCGCCATGGCGCCCTGCCCCACCGGAACGGCGTTCTGCATGGCATTGCCACGAATCCGCAGCAGGCGGGCCGTATCGGAGATGGAAAGGCTGCCGGCTGCGGCGAGCGCCGAATATTCGCCCAGCGAGTGGCCGGCGACAAAGGCGGCATGCTTCTCGAGGTCAAGGCCCGCCTCGGCCTCCAGGACCCGGATCGCCGCCAGGCTTACCGCCATCAGGGCCGGCTGTGCGTTGGCCGTCAGGGTCAATTCCTCCGCCGGTCCTTCCCACATGATGATGGAAAGTTTCTGGGAGAGAGCCGCGTCAACCTCGTCGAAAACGGCTTTGGCCTGCGGAAAGGCATCGGCAAGGGCCTTGCCCATCCCGACCGCCTGGCTCCCCTGACCGGGAAAAATGAATGCGCGCTTCATCAGGAATGGAACCCTCAATTGATCGAATTCCGCGCGGGACTCGCACCGGGGAGCCGATGAGTCAAGGCGGAGAGCACGCGGCCCCGCACTTGACCTGTTTATCAGATGAGACGCCGCCAACCAGTCAGGAGACGTCTGTCAACACCGCTCTGGCGAAAACCCAACCTGGCCAAGAGCCATCCGAAGGAATGTCCCGGCGTGTGTAGGCCCTTACGTAAGATCATCAAGGAGCGCCCGCCAGCTCATGCTATATTATGTTATAATCTATAGCTTGGGGTAAGGTCGGAGTGTGCAAACGCACTTCAGGTTAAGTCCCTGCCGGAGAACGCTTCCTCTTGTTTTCTCCTGCCAACCGGTGTATCCGGTCCCTCTTCCGATATTCTCAATGACTCAAGAAGGAGCCCCGCATGGCTCGCGTGACCGTCGAAGACTGCATCGACAAGGTCGACAACCGGTTTGAGCTCGTTCTGCTGGCCAGCCACCGGGCCCGCCTCATTTCGTCGGGCTCGCCGCTGACGATCGATCGTGACCGCGACAAGAACCCGGTCGTGGCTCTCCGCGAGATCGCGGACGAGACGATCGCTCCCGATGATCTGAAGGAGCAGCTCATCCACTCGATGCAGAAATACGTCGAGGTGGACGAGCCCGAGGCCGAAGCCGTTCCCATGCTCAGCAACACGGCTGCCGCGCCCTCGACCGGCGGCGACAACGATGCGGACGTCCAGTTCGACCGCATGAGCGAAGACGACCTGCTCCGCGGCCTCGAAGGCCTCGTGCCCCCGAGCAGCAGCGCGGACGACGACGACCGCGAATAAGCACCCGCTACGGTTTCAAAAGCCCGGCTCGATGCCGGGCTTTTTTGTTGGCCGGCTTAACCACACCCCCGCATAGGCCGCCTGCGGCAAGCTATTCGCCTTGCGGTTGGAGGACGTTGTACAATATCTTCGATAACTTCGTGATTTCAGCCAGATAACGGACCAAAAGGAGAATGCGGCCGCATGATGCGCCAATATGAACTCGTCGAGCGGGTCAAGCGCTACAACCCCTCGGCCAATGAGGCGCTTCTCAACCGTGCTTACGTGTACGCCATGATGGCCCATGGCAACCAGAAGCGCGCATCCGGCGACCTGTTCTTCGGCCATCCCCTCGAAGTGGCTGCCATCCTCACCGACCTCAAGCTCGACGAGGCGACCATCGCGGCGGCGGTTCTCCACGACACGGTGGAAGACACGCAGGCGACGCTGGAGGAGATCAACAAGACCTTCGGCCCTCAGATCGGTGCTCTCGTCGATGGGCTGACGAAAATCAAGCGGCTCGATCTCGTCTCCAAGCGGGCGGCCCAAGGGGAAAACTTTCGCAAGCTCCTTCTGGCCGTTGCGGACGACGTGCGGGTGCTGCTGGTCAAGCTCGCCGACCGCCTGCATAACATGCGCACCCTCCAGTTCATGCCGCCGGACAAGCGCAAGCGCATCGCCGAGGAGACCCTCGACATCTATGCCCCGCTCGCCGGACGCATGGGTATCCAGGAGATGCGCGAGGAACTGGAGGAGCTGTCCTTCCAGAACCTCGATCCGGAAGCCTACGAGGCCATCAAGCGTCACCTGCACGAACTCTCCACCAAGAGCGAGAAGCTCGTCGACGAGATCGAACGGACGCTGACGACCAAGCTGCGCGCCCAAGGAATCGAGGCGACGGTGACGGGGCGCCAGAAGCGGCCCTACTCCATCTGGCGCAAGATGGAGCGAAAATCCGTCTCCTTCGAGCAGTTGTCCGATATCTTCGCCTTCCGGATCATCGTGAACACCATCGATGAGTGCTACCGGGCGCTCGGCGTCGTCCATACCAGCTGGCCGATGGTGCCGGGGCGCTACAAGGACTACATCTCGACGCCGAAGCAGAACGATTACCGCTCGATCCACACCACGGTGATCGGCCCCGGAAGCCAGCGCGTGGAACTGCAGATCCGCACCGACGACATGGATGAGGTAGCGGAATACGGCATCGCCGCCCATGCCCTCTACAAGGAAGGCGTCAACGACAACTCGCGCCTCGCCACGGAAAGCCGCGCCTATCAATGGCTGCGACGCACCATCGACCTCCTGGCCGAGGGTGACAATCCGGAAGAGTTTCTCGAGCACACGAAGCTCGAACTCTTCCACGATCAGGTCTTCTGCTTCACGCCCAAGGGGCGCCTCATCGCCCTGCCGCGCGGCGCGACGCCCATCGACTTCGCCTATGCGGTGCACACCGATGTCGGCAACACGGCGGTGGGCTGCAAGATCAACGGCCGCATGTCGCCCCTTCTGACCGAATTGCAGAATGGCGACGAGGTAGAGATCGTCCGCGCCGAGGGTCAGACGCCCCCGGCGGCCTGGGAATCCCTCGTGGTCACCGGCAAGGCGCGCGCCTCGATCCGCCGCGCGACCCGCGCCGCTGTGCGCCGGCAATACACCGGACTCGGCCATCAAATCCTGGAGCGCGCCTTTGAGCGGGCCGTTCGTCCCTTCTCCGACGAGAAGCTGAAAGGCGCCCTGCCCCGTCTGGCGCGGGTGTCCGTCGAAGACGTGCTGGCGGCGGTGGGCCGAGGCGAAATGTTCTCCGGCGACGTGGTGCGGGCGGTTTATCCCGATTATCTGGACGAGCGGCGAGCCAGCTCCGACGGCAAGGGCAGCGGGCAGCCTGACGGGGCGGGCAAGAAAGGGGCGAGCGAGCATCCGGACGGCATTCCGGTCCGTGGACTCAACAAAGACATGCCGATCCGCTTCGCTTCAGATGGCGGCGCCGTGCCGGGAGACCGCATCGTCGGCATTCTCACTCCCGGTGAGGGTGTCACGATCTACCCGATTCAATCCCCGTCGCTGGCCGCGTTCGACAACGAGCCTGATCGCTGGATCGATGTGCGCTGGGATCTCGAATCGGGCTCCACGCAGCGCTTCCCCGCGCGGATCAAGCTGCAATCGATCAACGAGCCCGGATCGCTCGCCCAAATTACCCAGGTGATCGCCGATCATGACGGCAATATCGACAATGTCTCCATGAAGCGGCGCACCCAGGACTTCACCGACATGACCATCGATCTGACGGTGTGGGACCTGAAGCACCTCAACGCCATCATCGCGGAGCTGCGCGCCAAGCGTGTCGTGAGCCGCGTCGACCGCGTCACCGGATAGGACCCTCAATGTCGCGTAAGCCCCGCATCGCCGTCATCATGGATGAAAACACCACCGCAGGCGGCAGCGGATACGAGATGCCCAAGACCTATTTCACGGCCGTGCATCGCGCGGGCGGGATGCCATTTGGGATTCCCTATCTCCCCGATATGGTCGAAAGCGTCATCGCAGAATTCGACGGATTCGTCAGCGTCGGCGGACGCATCCGGTTTCCCCATGAATGGTACATCGCTGGTGACGGATCGCGGTATCCGTCGTCGGAGCGCCTCGAGGTCGAGCAGGCGCTCATGCAGGGCTTTCTCGAGCGTGACAAGCCAGTGCTCGGCATCTGCAACGGCATGCAGATGCTCGCCTGCCTTCACGGCGGGCGCATGGTGCATGAGGTCCGAAAAGCCGGCTCGCATATCCTCGACCATGACAATCGGAATGCCATACATTCCGTCGAGATCGTGCCGGGCACGATGCTGTCGCGCATCCTGGGCACGACACGGCTCGATGTGAACAGCCGCCATCAGGAGGCGGTTGTCGAGACGTCTGATCGAGCCGTCACGTCGGCCCGAGCGGATGACGGCGTGATCGAAGCCATCGAGATTCCAGGCCGGCGCTTCGCCATTGGCGTTCAGTGGCATCCGGAGGCCTTTGCCATGCAAGATCATCCCTGTAACAGCCTGTTCGGCGCCTTCGTGCAGGCGACGCAAAACAGCCCCTGAAAAAGGTCACGGCAGGGACTCCAGATGCCCATCTCCGTTCTAGGCCTCGATGCCGATGATACGCTCTGGCATAACGAAACTTTCTATCGCCTGACGCGTCAGCGCTTCAACGAACTCCTCGCCGATTTTGTCGATGCCGAGACGCTCGAAGCGGAGATCGAGGCGACGGAGAAGCGCAATCTCGGCCTCTACGGCTACGGCGCCAAGGGCTTTACGCTCTCGATGCTGGAGACGGCGCTCGCGGTCAGCAAGGGCCAAGTGCCCACTCAGGTCATTACCGAAATCCTGGCGGCCGGACGGGAGATGATGAGGCATCCGGTAGAGCCCTTCCCCGGCGTCCATGAGGCACTCGAAGAACTCTCCGCGCAATACAAGCTGATCCTGATCACCAAGGGCGACCTCTTTCACCAGGAATCGAAGCTCGCCGCATCGGGTCTCGGCAACTTCTTCTCAGGCGTCGAGATCGTGAGCGAAAAGAAGGCGCAGACCTACACGCGAATTTTCTCGCGGCATGGCGCAGGCCCGGAACATGCCGCGATGGCCGGAAACTCCGTGCGCTCGGACGTCCTGCCCGCTCTCGAGGCCGGCAGCTATGCCGTCCTCATTCCTTACCATCTCGTCTGGGCCCACGAGGATGCCCCACTCCCGACAGAACATCCTCGCTTCGCGGAACTGCCGTCGCTTGCAGACCTGCCCAGATGGCTGGTTGAGGTTGCGGATTCTTCACGATAAGGCATCCTGTTTCCCCTTGCCTCGCGCCGGTCTGCCTGCCAAAGAGCGCCGACGCAGGAGACTCGAAGCCATGACCCCGAACGAAGCTCTCGACGAATTCCGCTCCGCAGGCGCGTTGCTGGAGGGACACTTCATCCTCTCGTCCGGGCTGCACAGCCCGGTCTTCCTGCAGAAGATGTTCGTGTTCCAGGATCCGGCACGCACCGAACGGGTCTGCCGGGCGCTGGCGGAGAAGGTCAGGGAGACTTTCGGGGCCGTCGATTATGTGGTTTCGCCGGCTGTCGGCGGCATCGTTCCAGGCTACGAGACGGCCCGGCATCTGGGATGCAAGGCGATCTTCGTCGAGCGCGAGAACGGGGTGTTCGTCCTGCGCCGCGGCTTCACGATTCCGGAGGGAGCCCGCGTCGTCATGGTGGAGGACATCGTTACGACGGGACTTTCCTCTCGGGAATGTCTGGCGGCCCTGCGGGAGCATCCCGGCACGATTCTCGGCGCCGCCTGCCTCATCGATCGCTCCGGTGGCAAAGCCGATCTCGGCGCTCCCCTGGTGTCCCTCGTTCAGCTCGACATTCCGGCCTATGCACCGGGCCAGTTGCCGCCGGATTTGGCCGCCCTTCCGGCCATCAAGCCGGGCAGTCGCAATCTTAAATCATAAAAAACTGTTTATTTGTCCCACACAGGCTTGACTGCCTTGGTTCTGACAACTTGACTCTTGGAATTTACACGCCATTAAGTAATTGCCATTGTCGTTTTTACTCGTCCGAAGGGTTAATAGCAGCCTAGTTTAAGGCGCGTCATAATTTTTCCACGCAATTTAATTGCCTGCGTAAATAAAAGATGCCGCTTGAATAATGAAGGTTGTTACGCCGCTCCGGCAGACACTAATAGAGAATACTTATGTCAGCCCAGCAGCGGATTGCGCTTTTCATTGATGGCGCCAACCTTTACGCGACCACCAAAACCCTTGGCTTCGATATCGATTACAAGCGGCTCCTGAAGGAGTTTCAAGGTCGGGGCACTCTGGTCCGGGCTTTTTACTACACCGCGCTTGTAGAAGATCAGGAATATTCTTCCATCCGTCCGCTGATCGACTGGCTCGATTACAATGGCTACCGGGTGGTGACGAAACCGACCAAGGAATTCGTCGATTCCGCCGGTCGCCGCAAGGTGAAGGGCAATATGGACATCGAGCTCGCCATCGACGCGCTCGAGCTCTCCCCTTACATCGACCACATGGTCCTGTTCTCCGGCGATGGCGATTTCCGCTCCCTGGTTGAGGCCATGCAGCGCCGTGGCGTTCGGGTTTCCGTCGCCTCCACGGTCACGACTCAGCCGCCGATGGTGGCCGACGAGCTGCGCCGCCAAGCCGACGAGTTCCTCGACCTGTCGCAGCTGGCGTCCCGCATCGGACGCGACCCTTCGGACCGTCCGCAGCGCGTCGGGAACGAGAACGGCGAGCGCTCACGCCCGCAACAGCCGCGCAACGGCGCGCTCGAGAGCCGGTACGGCATCCGGCAGCCGCAGGACGGCGACGTCGATATCTGAGATTTCAGCCTCTGGCTGAATGCACATGATGGCTGGGCCTGTCCCGGCCATTTGCTGTTAAAGCGAACTCTCTTCGACCTGACAGCTGAGGCTGAGAGATCCGGCCGTATTGCTGACAGTCGCCAAGCAGAGATCCGTCTGCCCGGCGGGAATGGAAACGGCGAATCGGGTCACATAAAGGCCTCCCTCGCTATCCGGGAGCTTGCGCGCCTCGAGGCGCACGATATTGGCCTCGTATTGCTTGAAAACCTCCGAGAGGCGGGCCACGAGGCCGAGCTGATCGCCGCCGCTGATGGTGATGCGGTGGGTGATATTTCCCGCAGGACCGGGGCTCGGGTCGAAGGCATAGGGAACGGCCCGGATCTCGGCCCCGTCCAGCTCGGGAAGCAGCTTCAGGCCTGCCTCGATGTCAGCGGCCGTCAGATCCGCTGGAAGCTCGCAGAGCGCGACGAATTCGGCGCCGGAGCCCAGCGCAGCAAAGGTCGTGTCCCTCAGGTTCACGCCCACGTCAAAGAGGTGCTCCGCAATCGCCGCGACGAGACCGACCCGATCGGGGCCAAGAACCGAGACCAGAGCAACGGACGCCATGTCTTCCCTCCCAAGCCGAGAGGAGAAATCTAGCGCGGAAGAACGCTCCGTCAGCCCTTCTCGCGCATGAGACGCGCCTTCTCCCGATTCCAGGAGCGCTCTTTCTCCGTCTCGCGCTTGTCGTGTAGCTTCTTGCCGCGGCCGACGCCGAGCTCCACCTTCGCCCGCCCGCGATCGTTGAAATAGATCTTGAGCGGGATCACGGTGAACCCTTCGCGCTGGGTCGCGCCGATCAGCTTGTCGATCTGGCGCTTGTGCAGCAGCAGACGGCGCGGACGCTTCGTCTCGTGGTTGAAGCGGTTCGCCTGAAGGTATTCCGGAATATAGGCGTTGAAGAGGAAGAACTCCTCTCCCGACGGACCGGCAAAGGCCTCGCCGATGGTCGCCTTCCCCTGGCGCAGCGATTTCACTTCCGTGCCGGTCAGCGCGATCCCCGCCTCGTAGGTATCGAGGATCTCGTAATTGAACCGCGCCTTCCTGTTGTCGGCGACGACGCGGTTGGCACTCTTTGGATCTTTTGACATGAGCTCTTAAGCGTTGATCAGGCCCGCATGGACCATGGCCGAACGAACGGCCTGCCTGGCGCCCTCGGAGGCGGGCACCAGTGGCAGGCGCACCGTATCCTCCATGAGGCCGAGCAGGGACGCGGCATATTTCACGGGCGTCGGGTTGGTTTCGATGAACAGGTTGGTGTGCAGGGGCATGAGGCGGTCCTGCACCTTCAGCGCCGAGGCGTAGTCGCCGTTCAGGCAGGCGTTCTGCATCTCCGCGCAGAGCCGGGGCGCGACGTTCGAGGTGACCGAAATACAGCCATGTCCGCCATGGGCCATGAAGCCGAGCGCGGTCGCGTCCTCGCCCGAGAGCTGGATGAAATCGGGCCCCAGCACCTGCCGCTGCTGGCTCGCGCGCGCCATGTTGGCGGTCGCATCCTTCACGCCGGCGATGTTCTTGAGCTCATAGAGCCGCGCCATCGTCTCCACCGACATGTCGATGATCGAACGGCCTGGGATATTGTAGATGATGATCGGGATCCCGACGGCATCGTTGATGGCCTTGAAGTGCTGGTAGAGGCCTTCCTGCGTCGGCTTGTTGTAATAGGGCGTCACGATCAGCACCGCGTCGGCGCCGACCTTTTCCGCATGCTTGGAGAACGCGACCGCCTCCGCCGTGCTGTTGGAGCCGGCACCCGCAATCACCGGTACCCTGCCCTTCGCCTCCTCGACGCAGATCTCGACGACCCGCTCGTGTTCCTTATGGCTCAGCGTGGGGCTCTCACCCGTCGTTCCCACGGGAACGAGGCCGTTCGTCCCTTCCTGGATCTGCCAGTTGATGAAGGACCGGAACGCCGCCTCATCCACGGCTCCATCCTTGAAGGGGGTCACCAGAGCCGTGATGGAGCCTTTGAATTGGGTCATGGGGTTATCCTCGATGGTCCGCCGGGCCTTCTCTTGGGCCACAAGGGTTTTACACATAGGGGGTGCGGCGCATGCGCGCAAACGTTCGTTCAGGGAGTTGTCCTAGCTCGGCTCTTAGTGTTTCCTCAAGAGAAACGTCGTCACAATGAGATAAAAGGCGGCGGCAAGAGGGTTAGCGGATGAGCCTCAACATGCGTCCTCTCATATGTCTTGTGACATCCGTCGCGCTTGTCCCATTCCTCGTTCTCACCGTCCACGCAACCGAAACTCCTCCCGACACGCCGGGACCGGCACAATCCACCACGCTGGAAAACTTCGTGCCCGCCGCGCCGGTGCCGGGAGACCTGGATCACTTGGCCGGGATCTTCAAGGCCTATCGGGACAACGATCTGACCGAGGCTCAGATCCTCAGGACCAAGCTCACCCAGCCCGCTGCCCACGCCACCGTCGAATGGTTTGCGATCCGCAGCGGCCTCACCATGGGCCTCGATCGCATCCTCGCCTTTCAGAAGGATTACCCGGACTGGCCGGTCACGAGCCAGCTTCGGAGACGGAGTGAGGATGCGCTGCTGGCCGAGCGCAGGCCTCCTTCCCAGATTCGTGCCTTTTTCGCAAAGCAACCTCCTGGAACCCCCGCCGGGCGGATCGCCCTCGCCTTCGCTCTTCAGGCGGAAGGCCTCGGGCAGGATGCGATCGAGAAGATCCGCCATATCTGGCGGGAGGACACCTTCGGCGCCGACGCGGAGCGCCGCATCCTCGACCGCTTTCCGGATGTTCTCGCAAAATCCGACCATCGCTTCCGCATGGAGCGGCTTCTCCTGAAGGAGAATTGGGGTGGAGCCCAGCGCGCGGCCGGCTATGCGGGCAAGGAGTATGAGTTGCTCGTGAAGGCGCGAATGGCTGTCTTCCAGGGCAAGAAGAAGGCCGAGAAAGCCTTTGCCGCCGTGCCTGTCTCCCTGCGCAGCGACGCCTCCTATCTGTTCTCCAGGGCGCTGCTCCAGCGCCGGAGCAACAACCTGATGGAGGCGGCTGCGATCATCATGGAGGCGCCGCGAGATCCCGAAATGCGGGTCGACGGCGACGAATGGTGGGCCGAGCAGCGCCTGATCACCCGCGCCCTGCTCGACAAGGGCAATCCCAAGTTGGCCTATGACGTGGCAAGTCATCATGCCGCCGAATCGCCGGTGCAGCAGATCGAGGCGGAGTTTCACGCAGGGTGGATTGCTCTCCGCTTCCTGAGCGATCCGGCGACGGCCTCCAAACACTTCGCGACAGTCGCCAAAACAGCCTCGACGCCGATCTCCATCTCCCGCGTCGCCTATTGGCAGGGACGCGCGGCGGAGGAGGTCGGCCAAGGGCAGGACGCCAGAATCTACTATGAACGCGCAGCCGAGCAGCCCACGACCTATTACGGGCAACTGGCCCAGGCGAAGCTGGGTCACGCCATCTCGCTACGAAAAGTCGATCCGCTCTCGGAGGAGGAGCGCAAGGGATTCGATGCCCTCGTTCCCGTCCATGCGGTGAAACTGCTGCAGCAGATCGGCGAGCAGGATCTCGCCCTCAGCCTGTACACCGATCTCGCCCAATCCCTGAGCGATCCGGGGCAGCTCGATGCACTGGCCAGTCTGGCCACATCCCAGCAGAATCCTCGCGCGGTGCTCTCCATCGGCAAGATGGCTCTGCAACGGGGCTTCCCGCTCGATCAGCATGCCTATCCGCTTGCGGCCATTCCCGATTTCCAGCCTGTCGGCGACGAGGTCGAGCCTGCCATGGTCTATGCCATCGCCCGGCAGGAGAGTGCTTTCAATCCGCGCGCCATCTCGAGTGCGGGCGCGCGCGGACTCATGCAACTCATGCCCGCCACCGCGAAGAGAACGGCGCAGCGGTTCGGCGTCGGCTTCGACCTGAAGCGGCTGATCGAGGACCCATCCTACAATGCGAAGATCGGCTCGGCACATCTCGGCGAGCTGATGGAGGATTGGAAGGGCTCCTATATTCTCGCCTTCGCGTCCTACAATGCGGGCGGCGGCAACGTGATCAAGTGGATCAGGACCTATGGCGATCCTCGCAAGCCCGATGTGGATGAGGTCGACTGGGTCGAACGGATCCCGTTCTATGAGACGCGTAACTACGTCCAACGGGTGCTGGAGAACCTGAGGGTCTACCGGCAGCGTCTGAACGAGAAGCCCGCGCCGCTCGTTCCAGCAACGGCGGATGCGACAAGCACCAATTGATGATGCAGGATCCGGATCGTCGAAGATTTACCGAAAACGGACGGAGATGAGTTGCTCCTACCGCGACCTTTTCGTATCCGCCGCAAACGGATTACGGCTCTACGCCCGTGATTATCGCCCGCAGACGGGCGATGCGCTCCCTGTCGTATGCCTGCCCGGACTTGCCAGAACGTCCAAGGATTTTCATGACCTGGCAGAAGCCCTGAGTCATGATCCTTCATGGCCGCGCCGCGTGCTGTGCCTTGATTACCGCGGGCGTGGGCGCTCCGAATGGGACAGGGACTGGCGCAACTACGACCTCAAGGTCGAACTGAATGATACCCTGCAGGTCCTAACGGCTGCCGGAATCGGGAAGGCGATCTTCATCGGCACCTCCCGCGGCGGCTTGATCACGATGGCCCTCAGCGCGGCGCGACCTGAAATCATCGCAGGCGCGGTCTTGAACGATATCGGACCAGTCCTTGAAGCCAAGGGATTGATGCGGATCCGGAGCTATGTCGGCAAACTCCCCACGCCTCGGACCATGAGTGAGGCCGCTGACATCCTGCGTCAGAGGTCGGAGGCCCAGTTTCCCGGCTATACGGACGGGCAATGGGAGAAGATGGCGCGGGGGACCTGGCGAGAGACTGAAGATGGGCTCGTTCTGAATTACGATCCCAATCTGATGAAAACGCTCGAGGGTCTCGATCTCGAAGCGCCCCTGCCGGATCTGTGGCCCCTTTTCGAGACCATGAAGCCATTCCCCGTCCTCGCCATCCGGGGCAGCCATTCCGATCTGCTGACAACTGAGACCTTGCAGGTGATGCAGGAACGGCATCCGCACCTCACGGCTATCACGGTGCCGGAGCAGGGCCACGCCCCCTCACTTGAAGGCAATCTCATCCCAATCATCAGAGATTTTGTCGCTGGCGTTGATCTCCGGGACTGAAAGGCAGCGTCTTCCCCCTCGGGTCGAACGGAAAGGCTTGCGGAGCTAGTTCGCAGCCGGGACCTATTCCGCTTTCTTGATCTGCAGCTTTCTTGATCTGCAGCTACCGTCGCGATTACCGGAGTCCTCTTCGCCCCAACGGTTCAACTGCGTCAGCGAACCATTTGTATCGGTTGCCGGCCAAAACGAAAAACCCCGGTGTTGCCACCGGGGTTCCTCTATCCAATCAGGATAAGCCGATTAGAAGTCGCGCTGAACGCGCAGGCGGCCTTCCCAAACGTCGTTGTCCGAGCCAACCGGATCCGGACCACGCGGATCGACGTTGGCGTAGAGAACCTCAACACCGAGGTCCAGGCCAGACACCGGCGACCAGATCACGTTCGTGCCAGCGCGCCACTCGTCGAAATCGAACGCGCTTGCGTTGATCACGCTGCCCGGGAGGAAGCCCCGAATCAGGTCGTTGCCGTACTCGACGCGAGCATACGAACCGAACACGTTCTGGCGGATGGTCGGGGTCCAGTAGTGACGCAGACCACCGGCAAGCGACCAGCCTGTGCCGGTCTCGATGTCGCCATCAATGCCGACAACGGCATCAGCAATAGAGACGTTGAGCGAGCCAACGGTCGCGCTGCTGCCGAAGCCGAGGTAGCCGAGAGCGCCGTCAGCGTAGGACGCTGCGAACCAGAGGGCGTCGCCAGCCGCGAGAGACGGCAGGTTGAGCGAGCCCTGGAACGACACCGACCAGCCGAGTTCGGAGTCAGGATAGTCGAAGGCGCCCGGACCAACGGCAACAAGGTCGTCGCTGCGCAGCTGGTGCAGAGCACCGGAGAGCTGAGCCGAACCCCAGGTGCCGGCGTACTTCACGTTACCGACGAGGTCAGGATAGGTCTGACCGGCTTCGTTGAACAACGTGTTCGGGACAATGCTGACAACACCGTTGGTGGTGACCTGGCGGTTGCCAAGGAAGGTGCCAGCGAAGCGGCCTTCTTCAGCCGCCAGCGTGGCCGAGAAGCCGTTGCCGAAGGAGAAGGTGTAGGCGAACACGTTCACGGTCGGAGCGTCCGAGAAGCGGAGCGTGCCGAAGTGGCCCGTGGGCAGGTCGCTGTTGTCGTAGAACGACACCGTACGACCGGCGGTGAGGCCGCCGAACTGAATGAAGGCCTGGTCGACGTTGGCCGTCGTGGCGCTGAAGCCGTACACGCCGGTGTCGCGGGTCATCTCGAAGCGCACGAAGGTGCGGAGCAGACCATAAGCGGTGGCGGTGCGGGCGTCGATGTTCAGACGACCACGAGTACGGAAGCCGATGGCATCCTGCGAGCGGTCGAGCGGCTCGACATAGCGGAACTCGGCGCGAACACGGCCGCCGACGCGGAGGCAGGTTTCGGTGCCGGGGATGTAGAAGAAGCCTGCGCCGTAGGTGGAGCAGACGCGAACGTATTCGACAGCAGCGGCCTTCTTCGCGGGAAGGTCGGCGGCTTGAGCTCCGGCAACAGCCGCGAGACCCGCGACCGATCCGAGAAAGAGGCTCTTAGCGAGCTTCATGGTTAAACCTCCAAAGTTTCGAGACCCTGGGGGGCCGGGTTTTTGTGCTTCGAATGCTTCAACGAAGCCCTAAACACGTCCCTTTTCCCCTAAGTACCCGGCGGCCCGCCTTTTCGGTCGAACTCACCAGGAAGACGACTGGGGTGCCCCCGTCGCTGCAGCCACATTATCCAGGACTGGACCGCAAGCAACTGAATGAAGGCGCAAAACGGGCAAGAGCCGGGGCTTTTCAGGGGCATGTTGCACAAACGCAACGTTCAAAGCTGAGTTCTTTACTTTTCGTTAAGACTCTGACCCTGGAGTTGACAAATCCTTAAGGAAAAAGGGTTTGGACTTTGTCTGATCACCACTCAGGTGGCTCGAATGGAAGTTTTGCGGAGGCAGAGGATAAACCGGCCCCTGTGAATAACGCCCGTCACAGTTTCGATAGTTCGCTCTCCCAGAGCCAATAAAAAAGGCCGAGCGAGCCCGGCCTCTCTCGAATCGTCGGCCTGTCAGAGCTTAGGCAACCTTCGGACCGATCACGCCTCGGCGAATCTGGTCTTCTTCGATCGATTCGAAGAGGGCCTTGAAGTTGCCCTCGCCGAATCCGTCATCGCCCTTGCGCTGGATGTACTCGAAGAAGATCGGCCCGATGGCGGTCTTGCCGAAGCGCTGGAGCAGCACTTTCGTGAAGCCGCCCTCGACTACGCCCTCGCCGTCGATCAGAATTCCGTTTCTCTTGAGGCGCTCGAGAGGCTCCTCGTGGCTGGGCAGGCGCTTGTCGATACGGCCGTAATAGATCTCGTTCGGGGCGGGCATGAACTCAAGCCCGCCCTCGATGAGCGTCTCGATGGATTCGTAGAGATCGTGCGAGCCGAGAGCCACGTGCTGGATGCCCTCGCCCTTGTATTCCTGCAGATATTCCTCGATCTGCCCCGTCTCGCCCGCGTCCTCGTTGATCGGGATGCGAATCTTGCCGTCAGGGCTCGTCATGGCGCGGGAGTGCAGACCTGTCAGCTTGCCTTCGATGTCGAAGTAGCGGATCTGGCGGAAGTTGAAGAGACGCTCGTAGAAGCCCGCCCATTCGTTCAGGCGCCCGCGATAGACGTTATGGGTCAGGTGATCGATGTAATAGAGGCCGACGCCCTTCGGCTTCGGATCGGGCTCGCCTAGCCACTCGAAGTCGACGTCGTAGATGGAGCCTTTCGCGCCATAGCGGTCGACGAAATAGATCTGCAGGCCGCCGATTCCCTCGATAGCCGGGATCTCGAGCTCATTGGGGCCGACCTGGGTTTGCACCGGCTTGGCGCCCATGGAAAGCGCGCGGTCATAGGCGTATTTCGCATCGGCGACCCGAAAGGCCATGGCCGGAGCCGACGGGCCGTGCTGGCTGGCGAAACGCTCGGCAAAGGAGCCCGGCTGCGCATTGACGATGAAATTGATATCGCCCTGGCGATAGAGAATGACGTTCTTCGAACGGTGCCTGGCGACGGCGCTGAAGCCCATCGTCTTGAAGAGACGATCCAGAGCCTGCGGGTCGGGATGGCAGAATTCCACGAATTCGAAGCCGTCGGTGCCCATGGGGTTCTCTTCGGAAATGGCGGCTGGCGGCGCATCGTGCGGGAATGGTCCCATGATTATCCTCCTGTCGTGCCTCTGCCGATCGAGAGGCCTCTGCTTGTGAAAACAACGCATTCGCCCGGTAACGGATGCGATTCTTCTTCAGGTTGCGTCAGGCTGATTGGCCGGAGCGGCGTCCTGAAAGGCTTTGTGCGCGGCGCAAGCCGCATCCACCGCGGCGATCTTGGGATAGGGATCGAGCGGGACGTCGAAGCGCCGGGCGTTGAAGACTTGCGGTACGAGATAAACGTCGGCCAGCGTGATCCGGGGACCGAAAGCATAGGGTCCTGGCCCGAGCAGGGTTTCGATAACCTCGAAACCCTCCCGCACCCAATGGGCATACCATTCGTCGGCAGCGGCCTTGTCGTGCCCGAGTCGGTTCTTGAGATAGGCCAGCGTTCCGGAATTATTGAGCGGATGGATATCGCAGGCGATCAAGCTGGCAATCGCCCGCACCTTGGCGCGGTTGACGGCACCGACCGGCAGCAAGGGAGGCTCCGGATAAACCTCGTCGAGATATTCGAGGATGGCTGGAGACTGGATCAGGGTCGTGGCGCCGATATCGAGGGATGGCACGCGCTTCTGAGGATTGACGGCCTTGTAGCCCTCCTCGCGCTGCTCCCCTTTCAACAGATTGATCGACACGGATTCGTACGTCACGCCCTTCAGGTTGAGGGCGATCCTGACCCTGTAGGCCGCAGACGAACGGAAATAGGTATAGAGCTTCACGCGTCACCCTCCTCGATCGTTTCAGGCGCCAGCGACCGGGCCTGCTGGGTGAGCTTGTCGATCAAGGCGGCAAGCGTCTTCTGTTCCTGAGGCGTCAAGACCGACAGGAGACGTTCCTCAACGGCAAGAGCCTCAGGAGCCACCGCCTCGTAGATCGCCCGCCCTTCCGGTGTCAGGGCCAGCCACTCCTCCCGGCGGTCCTCGAGATTGGGGCGACGAACAATGAGGCCGCGCTTCTCGAGCGCCGAGACGGCCCGTGAAACGGTGGACTTATGCATGACGCCGTCGGGTGCCATGTCCCGCGCCGTGCGGGCCTCATATTGCCCAAGGGTCACGATGACCCGCCAGGCCGGGATCGAGAGACCGAAGCGCTCGGCGTAGATCTGGGCGAGCGCACTCGACGTCAGTCCGGCCAGAACATTGAGCCTGTACGGCAGAAACTGCTCCAGAACCACCAGCGGCTCGGGCTCTCTCTTCTTCGCTGCAGATCCAGTTGCCATCGTCCCGCCAATCGTTGCAGAAGCAACTAGTAGCAGAGTTCGTTGCACGGGCAACTAGATTTTCCGACCTTAGGTCAAGTGTGATCAAACAAAAACGGCGCGGTCGGATCAACCGACCGCGCCGTTTTTGGAATCTTGCGATTATGCCGAGCCGTGAGTGCTGACGAAACCTAAGGCCCTCGGAGCATAGCCGCTCCCGGCCTACGCCCGCCCGCGGGTGCGGATCATGAAGGTGTCGAAGGCGTATTCGTTGAGCTGCCACCAGGGCAGAACATCGTTGCGATAGGCCACCATGGAATCGTAGGCCTTCTTGAAATCCGCGTTCTTGGCCGAGAGCTCGGCATAGAGCTCGTTGGCCGCCTTGAGCGAGGCCTCCATGATGGCCGGAGAGAAGGTGCGCAGCTCCGCGCCGGCGCCGACCATGCGGCGCAGAGCTTGGCCGTTCACCGCATCATATTTGGCCAGCATCCAGTTGTTCGCCGCTTCCGTCGCCTGGTTCATGATGGCTTGGTACTGCTTTGGCAGCTCGTTCCACTTCTGCTGGTTGACCACGAGGTGTAGCATGGCGCCGCCCTCCCACCAGCCGGGCGCGTAATAGTATTTGGCAACTTTCAGGAAGCCGAGCTTCTCGTCGTCGTAGGGACCGACGAACTCGGCCGCGTCGAGGGTGCCGCGCTCCAGGGCCGGATAGACGTCGCCGGGAGCGAGTTGCTGCGGCACGACGCCGAGCTTGGCCAGGACCTGACCGCCCAGGCCGCCGATGCGGAACTTGAGGCCCTTCAGGTCGTCGACCGTGTTGATTTCCTTGCGGAAGAAGCCGCCCATCTGGGTGCCGGAATTGCCGCACACGAGGGAGGTGCAGTTATACTTGCCCATCACCTCGTTGATGATCTCCTTGCCGCCGGCGAAGTGCCACCAGGAATGGAGCTGGCGCGCGTTGAGGCTGAAGGGCAGGCCCGTGCCCATGCCCAGAGCCGGCTCCTTGCCGATGTAGTAGTAGAGCGGGGTGTGGGCGCATTCCACGGAACCGTTCTGCACCGCGTCCATGGCCTGCAGGCCACCGACGATCTCGCCGGGGGCGAAGACCTGGATCTGAAACTTGTTGTCGGTTGCCTCCGCCATGTACTTGGCGAAGGTCTGGGCGGTGCCGAAGATCGTGTCCAGGGATTTCGGGAAGCTCGAGGTCAGACGCCAGCGGATCTCCGGCATGCTCTGGGCGATCGCCGGGGCGGCCACCGTACCGGCCGCAGCCGCGAGCCCTGCCCCTTTCAGGAAGTTTCTTCTCTTCATCGTCGTCATTGGCGTTTCCCCGGAAAGCATTCTGTTGCAAGTTGAATGGACCATAACAACCTGGTCGGTGGCAATGAAGCTCTCTTCCCTCAACCAAGGCCGTGACGGCCGCCTCGTCATCGTGTCGAAAGACCTGACCCGCGCGACGGATGCTTTTTTCATTGTTCCGACGCTACAGCAAGCCTTGGACAATTGGGAAAAAGTCGAGCCTCAATTGCGGGATCTCGCGGAACAGCTGGAGCACGGCTCGGTCCCGGCCTTCCGCTTTCACGAGCACGACTGCGCCTCGCCCCTGCCCCGCTCCTATCAATGGGCGGACGGCTCGGCCTACGTGAACCATGTCGAGCTGGTGCGGAGGGCTCGCGGCGCCGAGATGCCGGCCTCCTGGACCGACCCACTCATGTACCAGGGCGGCTCCGATTCCTTTCTCGCGCCGCGGGACCCGATCCAGGTCACCGACGAGGCCCATGGAATCGACTTCGAGGCCGAAGTCGCGGTGATCACCGACGACGTCCGGATGGGCGCGACACGGGAGGATGCAGCCCGAGCCATCCGGCTGATCGTTCTGGTCAACGACGTCTCCATGAGAAACCTGATCCCCGCCGAGCTGGCGAAGGGTTTCGGCTTCTTCCACGCCAAGCCTTCCTCGACCCTCTCGCCCGTGGCCGTTACGCCCGACGAGCTGGGCGACGCCTGGGACGGCGGCAAGCTCCACCTGCCCCTGCTCTCCAGCCTCAACGGCAAGCCTTTCGGCAAGCCCGATGCGGGCGTCGACATGACCTTCGACTTCCCGACCCTGATCGCCCACGCGGCCAAGACCCGGCCGCTCGGAGCCGGCACGATCATCGGCTCCGGCACGGTCTCCAACAAGGACGAGGCCGGCGGACCGGGCAAACCCATCGATCAGGGCGGCCTCGGCTATTCCTGCCTCGCGGAGCTGCGCACGGTGGAAACACTTCTCCACGGCGAGCCGCGCACCCCCTTCATGCGCTTCGGCGACACGATCCGCATCGAGATGAAGGACAAGGCGGGCCACTCGATCTTCGGCGCCATCGAGCAGGAGGTCCAAGCCTATCGGAAGGAAGGCTGAAGCCTCGAGCGGTTCAGCCTCAACCAAAAAAGCGCCGCCGGAAATCTCCCGGCGGCCTGACTTAGGAACAGCGGAAACTCTTACATGGCGCGGGCTGCGCCGCCGCTGAGGCTCTGGACATGTTCCAGATGCATTTCCAGGACGGGCAGGGTCGCGCCGGCGAACTGCGCAAGCTGCGGCACGTCGCCGTTCTGCGAGTAGGACGTGAACAGGGCCACGGCCTCCTGGTGCGCCATGAGCTGGGCGTTCACATAGGCCGCATCGAAGTTGGGGGCGGCTTGGACGGTCGCCAGCATCTGCTGGTGCTTGGCGTTCATGGCGGGCGGCGGCGTCGGCAGGCCGGCGCGACGCACCACCGATGTCATGCGGCGCGAGGCTGCGTTGTGATCACGGATCATCTGCTGGGCGAAGCGACGAACCTCGGGGTCGCGCGAACGCTGCAGGGCCAGGCGGCTCGACTCGATCTCGAACAGGTTCGAGGACGTCGCCGTAGGCACGAATTCGGCCGCACTGGTGACCGCAACGGGTGCAGGAGCCGAGGCCATCGGGGTCATGCAGCCGGCAACCCCAAGCGCCAGGGCGCTCGAAACAAACAATATCTTGAGGTTCATCGCAGAAAGTCCTTCCTCCGCCCGACCCCGTATGGTCGAGCTGACGGCTCCAAACGACGAGTCACCGTCGTAAGTTCCTGGCGCCCGGACTTTTTCCTTCGGCGACGCACATAAACCTTCGCAAAGATCCGAACCCTGTAGGCAAATGCCGGCAGCGCTCTAGCTCACTCTTTTCGGCCCAGCATGGAGCGCCTCATGGATGACCATGTCTACAAGATCGTCGAGCTCGTCGGCTCGTCCGAAACCAGCATCGAGGATGCCATCCAGACGGCGGTCCGCCGCGCGAGCCAGAGCTTGAGAAACCTGCGCTGGTTCGAGGTCGTCCAAACCCGCGGCCACGTCGCGGATGGCGAGGTACGCCACTATCAGGTGGTGCTCAAGGCCGGGTTCACCCTGGAGGCAGGGGAGTAATCCGCCGTTTGCTCGTTCGACTCGAACGGCGGCACCGGACACTCCACTGTCATTCCCGCCCGGAGATGGCGAAAGCCATCGGAGGGGAAGTGAATTCACTCGTACCCTCGGCACGATGGACCCCCTTCCCGCATTTCGTGCGCCGGGGGTGACACACGACCACGTCATGGCCGGCCTCGTGCCGGCCATCCCGATCCTGTGAAGCGATGCGCTTTTCCAATCGAGATCACCGGCACAAGGCCGGTGATGACGTGAGACCGAACACAAGGCCCGCACGACCTTTCCCCATCATGGCCGGGCTTGTCCCGGCCATCTCGATTGCTGTGAGCGCAGCGCTCGTCATAATCGGGATCACCGGGACAAGCCCGGTGATGACGTGAGATTTGCAGCGCGACCGGAGCGCTACTTCACCTCGGCGTCGTAGATGTAGAGCGTGGACTTGTCGTCCTCGGGCATGAAATAGCCGCGGATCCCCGCATCGCTCGCCTCCATCCAGACCGGATTGTGGGTCATGTCGAAGCCTGAGGCGGACCAGAGCAGCACCGGCGTCTGGAAGATCGGGCGGCCGTCGGCGAGGCTGACGAGATCGAGCCCGCCGAGCCGGAACGGGGCCGCCTCGGGCGTGATGCGCATCTCGGTCACGCCCGAGCACAGCATGCGGCTTTTGCCGGCATATTTGCAGTCCTGGTAATCGAGATAATGCGACGTGTTCAGCGCCCTCAGCTTCTCAGGGCTTTCGCTCGCGTTCGTGGGCTTTCCGTTCGCGTCGAGAGACCAGCGGTAGAAGCGGCGCGAGCCCCAGCTCACCCCATGCAGGGTCTTGTCGTCGGTGTTGTGCACCACCCCGCCGACATGATCGGGAAAGCGGAACATCTCCTCGGCCTTCATGGTCTCCGGATCGACGCGATAGACGATGGAGCGGCTGTTCGGCCGGTACTCGGCCACGGGAACCCAGATATGCTTCCCGTCGTAGTCGATCCCGCCCGGATGATAGACCGTGCCCTCGCCGAGGGTGATGTCGGCAATCAGGTTGCCTTTCATGTCGATCTTGAACAGGTGCCCGACGCCGGCACCCGTATCGCGGTCGTATCCGTCGACCGGCTGCGGGAACCGCTTGGTCGGCTCCTTGATCTCGACCGAGGACACGAACAGCGTGTCGCCGATCTTCACCATGCCCTGCGGGTGATGGGTCAGGAAATTGATCGGAACGGCCGAAACGGGCTTCCACTGGGTGCCGCGCGACAGCTTCGTCACACGCTCGGCCAAAGCGTCCCGGTCGGGTTCCGCCGCCATGAGAGCCGCGGGCGCGACCCCGAGGCAGAGCATCGTCAGAATCGTGGTCAGGCAACGTCTCGAAAAGCAGTTCATCGCGTTCCTCCGTCAGTGACGATCCGCTTCTAGCGAGCGGGTGACGTCACTTTAGTGAAGCAGAGGATCTTGTCAGCTTCTCTCTTCACGTCATCACCGGCCTTGTGCCGGTGATCTCGGCTGGAAAGGCGCTGCGCTCCAAACGATCGGGATGGTCGGGACGGGCCCGGCCATGACGTGGAGGGGGGGTGCAACGGTGTCATTCCCGGCCGGAAGCGGCGAAAGCCGCTGGAGGGGAAGGGAATTCATAGCGATAGAGCCCGTGAGTGGATCCCCTTCCCGGTCCTTTGGACCGCCGGGGATGACGGCAGATGGAATGATAGCGCCAGCAATCTCCATGAGGGCTGAACGCCTTCCCCATCCTCTCACGTGATGGCCGGCCTTGTGCCGATGATCTCGCTTTCAACTCTCTCACACCTCATCCTGAGGAGCAGACGCAGTCCGCGTCTCGAAGGAGGATCCAGAGAGCACTGAATCCTCCTTCGAGACAGTCGCTTCCGCGACCTCCTCAGGATGAGGGCAGTGTGTCTTAAAGCATGGATGACCGGCACAGGGCCGGCCATCACGTCGTGACTGACATTCCTCGAAGGACGCACAGCGGAGAAGAGGTCCATAGCGCCGTACATGGCCTGCCCGGCCCTACCCCTCCAGCTCCTCGCGCAGCATCTCCAGCTCCAGCCACCGCTCCTCGGCCGCGTGCAGCTCCGTCTGAAGCTGCGTGAGCGCATCCATGGCCTTCTGGAACCGGGCCGGATCGCGGGAATAGAGTTCGGGATCGGCGAGGATCTCCTGCACCTTGGCGATCCTGGCTTCCATCTCGCCCATGCGCTTGGGCAGCGTCTTGAGGTCGTGCTGCTCGTTGAAGGAGAGCTTGCGCTTGCCTTGAGCCGGAGCCGAGGCCGCCGGCCTGTCGGCGCTCTTCGGCTTCGATTCCTTTTCGACGACACGGGCCTGAACGCCGCGCCCGCGCTGAGCCACCATGTCGGTGTAACCGCCCGCATATTCGAGCCAGCGCCCCTCACCTTCCGACACCAGGACGGAGCTCACCGTGCGGTCGAGAAAGTCGCGGTCGTGGCTGACCAGGATCACAGTGCCGGAATAGTCCTGGATCATCTCTTCGAGGAGGTCGAGGGTTTCCAGATCGAGATCGTTGGTCGGCTCGTCGAGCACGAGCAGGTTGGACGGTTGGGCCAGGGCGCGGGCCAGCATGAGGCGGTTGCGCTCGCCACCCGAGAGCACGCCCACAGGGGTGCGGGCCTGCTCGGGCGAGAACAGGAAATCCTTCATGTAGCCGATGACGTGCTTGGTCTGCCCGCCGATGGTGACCGTGTCGCCGCGCCCGCCGGTCAGGGTCTCGACCACGGTGGCGTCGGGATCGAGACTCGCGCGGCGCTGGTCGAGGGTGACCATCTGCAGGTTGGAGCCGAGACGAACCCGGCCCCCGTCCGGATCCAGGACACCGGTGAGCATATTGATGAGGGTCGTCTTGCCGGCGCCGTTCGGACCGATGATGCCGAGGCGGTCGCCGCGCAGGACGCGTAAGGAAAGGTTCGACACGATTGCGCGGTCGCCGTAGGTCTTCGAGATGCCCTCCGCCTCGACCACGAGGGTGCCGGACTGCTCCGCCTCGGCCAAACTCACGTTGACCGTGCCAACGGCGCGCGTGCGCTCGCGGTATTGCTGGCGCATGGCGTGGAGGTTGCCGAGGCGCCGCACGTTGCGCTTGCGCCGCGCCGTCACTCCGTAGCGCAGCCAGTCCGCTTCGGCCACGAGCTTGCGCCCGAGCTTGTGGTGCTCGGCCTCCTCCTGCTCCAGGACCTGATCGCGCCATTCCTCGAAATGGGCAAAGCCCCGATCCATGCGGCGGGTCCTGCCCCGGTCGAGCCAGATCGTGGCCTGGGAGAGGCTTTCCAGGAAACGGCGATCGTGGCTGATGAGCACCATCGCCGAGCGGAGGCTCTTCAGCTCGCCTTCGAGCCACTCGATCACCGGCAGGTCGAGATGGTTCGTCGGCTCGTCGAGCAGCAGGATGTCGGGCTGAGGCGCCAGCACGTGGGCAAGCGCCGCGCGGCGGGCCTCGCCGCCGGAAAGGTCGGCGGACTTCTCGTCTCCGGTCAGACCCAGCTGCTCCAGCAGATAGCGCGCCCGGTAGTGATCGTCGCCCGGTCCAAGCCCCGCCTCCACATAGGCGAGCGTCGTGGGATAGGCGGAGAGATCCGGCTCCTGCGCCAGATAGCGCACGGTTGCTCCCGGCTGCACGAAGCGCTTGCCACGGTCCGCCTCGATGAGCCCTGCGGCGATTTTAAGCAGGGTGGACTTGCCCGAGCCATTGCGGCCGACAAGGCAGGCCCGCTCGCCCGGCGAAACGGAAAGCTCGGCGCTCTCGACCAACGGCGTGCCGCCGAAGGTGAGCGCGATATCTTGGAGGAGAAGAAGAGGAGGAAGCGCCATTCCCGCTCACCTGACACCTCTCAGTCGCAGATGCAAGACCGCTCGCCTCGGTTAAGGCATTGTCCGGAAAACCGGACCATTCTTCCTGTCGATGCGTGAGAAGGGTGGACGGTCTCCGAAGTTTGTGATCCCCTTCCGATGTTAAGCTGAGCGTTTGAATGACACTGACGAGGCGTCTGCTTCTTCTTGCTTTGATCTCGGTTCTGCCGGCGATCGTCATCTGGACCTACACGGAAGTCTCATTGCGCCGTGCCCGGGAGGCTGAGGTGAACGACCTCGCCATCAGGCAGGCGCAGCTGGTGGGCGCGGAGCTCGAGAGGGTCTGCGACGGCATCCACAGCCTGCTGCTCGCCGTGGACGAGACCCCCTCCATCCGCGCCTTCGACACGGCTGCGTGCAGCCCCTATCTGAAGGCCATTCAGGAAAAGGTTCCCTATATCCTCTCCTTCGTGGCGATGGACATCAGCGGGCATATCCGCTGCCGCCCGCTCGGGACCATCGATACGCAGCACTATTTCGCCGACCGCGCCTATTTTCACGAAGCCCTGAGCAGGCTGGGCTTCGTCGTCGGGGATTACACCCCGGTCTTCGAAGAGGGCGGGCTTGCTCCCCAGCCCGTGCTGCCTCTCGCGCTGCCGATCTGGAACGACAGAGGCGACGTGGTCGGCGTCCTGGCGGCGGCCCTGGATCTGGCATGGCTCAACCAAAAGGTGAAGGAGCGCACCGTGCCGGAGAACGGCTCGGTAACGGTCGCCGACCGAAGAGGCATCATGATCGTGCAGCATCCTCATCCGGAGCGCATGCTCGGAAAGCTGCTCCCTCAGGAATATTTGGCTCAGGCCAGCGCAAAGACCATCGGGACCGCCGAAACCATCAGCGCAGACGGCCTCAAGCGTATCGTCGGCTACATCCCGCTCGCGGTTCCGCCGCGCGACATCTACGTCAACGTGGGCCTCTCCACGAAGGCTGCCTTCGCGTCGATCAACCAGGCGGCGAGACGCGGCTTCATGCTCATCGCGGCCGCACTGATCCTCGCTCTTTCCCTCTCCGCCCTGCTCAGCCGCGCCTTCATCACCAAGCCCTTCGAGATCGTCACGGACGGCATCCGGGCCTGGCGCCAGGGCGATTACCAGGCGCGCATCGACCTTCCGGGAAAGTCCGGAGAATTCGGCATCCTGGGGCGAGCGTTCAACGATCTGATGGACGACGTGGCCGAGCGGCAGCACGCGTTGCAGGCCAGCGAGGAGCGCGCGCGCCTCGCCCTGGAAGCAGGCCATATGGGGACCTGGTGGTACGACCCCAACAAGGGTGTCGGCGGCTGGTCCACCCAGGCGACCGCCATGCTCGGGTTTCCGCATGCCAGCGAGGTCATGGATCACCAACATTGGCTGGACATCCTCCATCCCGAGGACTTGGATCGGGTCGTTCGGAAATGGCACGATTCCGTCAAGAACCAGGGCGACTACCAGGACGAGTATCGGATCCGGCTCCCGAACGGCGATCTTCGATGGATCAACTCCAGGGGGCGCGTCTTCTTCGATATTCAGAAACGGCCGGTCTATTTCATCGGTATCTTCCAGGACATCACCGAACAGAAGCACGCCGAGGAGCAGCAGCGCTTCTTCCTCGACGAGCTGAACCACCGGGTGAAGAACACCCTGACCACCGTGCAGTCCATCGCGTCCCAGACCCTGCGCACGACGGAGACCTCGGCGCAGTTCAAGGAAGCCTTCGAGGGCCGCCTGCTCGCCCTCTCGAAAACGCACAACCTGCTGACCCGCAAGTCCTGGCGCGAGGCGGAACTGCGCGACGTGGCCGAGCAGGAACTGGCGCCTTATCGCAAGCAGGGCGACGAGCGGGTCGTTCTCAACGGGCCGAATGTCAGGCTGCCGGCGCGATACGCCATCAACCTCGGCCTCGTGCTGCACGAACTGGTGACGAATGCCGCCAAGTACGGGGCGCTCTCGACCAATGCGGGGCATCTCGACATGAACTGGACCGTTGTCCAGAACGAGGATCGTCCGGATCAATTACGCATCCACTGGACGGAGAGCGGCGGGCCGCCCGTCGCGCCGCCGAAACGCCAGGGCTTCGGCTCGCGCCTGATCCGCCGCAGCATCGAGGGGGAGCTGGGCGGCTACATGGTGCTCAACTTCGCGGAAGGCGGTGTCTCCTACGACATTTCGGTGCCGCTCGCCCACGCGTCTAAAGCATCGGATTCAAAAGTCGATTCCACGTTTGAGATCAATCCGGTACTTCCTTCCTGATGCGCGCGTCGTCAAAGCGGAAAACCGGCTCCACTTTTCGCTGACGCGGCCCCCTTAGGTCCGCACGCTGCGCTAGCGCAGCAGCATAGACAGGAGACGGTTCATGCGGCTGCCATAAGGCGGCCTCGTCATGCCGGCTCCGTTGAGACGGGCCTGGTGGAAAACGGACCTCGCATGGCTGAAGGTTCTAAAGCCTGCCTCGCCATGATAGGCTCCCATGCCGCTCGCTCCCACGCCGCCGAAGGGCAATTCCTCCTGCACGCAATGGAGGAGCGTATCGTTGACGGCAACGCCGCCCGACCGAGTTCGCTCGAGAACGCGATCGATCGTCTTCCGGTCGTGGCTGAACGGATAGAGCGCCAGCGGATGCGGCCGCGCGGCGATGAAGCGGCAGGCCTCATCGACATCGTCATAGACCACCACGGGCAGCACCGGACCGAAGATTTCCTCGCTCATGACGAGCGCATGATCCGGCGCATCGGTCACGATGACGGGAGCGATCTTTCCTTGCGCCGGATCGAACGTTTCATGGCCTGGATTGATCTCGTGCAGGCAGGCGCCACAGGACCGGGCATCCGCCACGAGATGGTGAAGGCGCTCGTAATGCCGCTCGTTGATGATGGCGGTGTAATCGGGATTGACTGCAAGCGTCGGATAAAGCCGTGCCACGGCATCTCGAAAAGCCGCAATGAAAGCCTCTTTCCTGTCACGCGGCACCAGCACGTAATCGGGCGCGATGCAGGTCTGCCCGGCATTGAACAGCTTGCCCACGGCAATGCGCTCCGCCGCCTTTTCGATGGGATAGTCCGCCATCAGGAGCGCGGGAGACTTTCCTCCGAGCTCCAGCGTCACAGGCACCAGATGGTCGGCCGCCGCCTGCATGACCTGACGCCCGACCGACGTGGAGCCGGTGAAGAACAGGTGATCGAACGTCAACCTTGAGAAAGCCTTCGCCACATCGGGCCCGCCCTGCACCACCGCGACCTCGGCCGGATCGAACACCTCGCCGACGACCTGCTCCAACAAGGCGGATGTGCGCGGCGTGATCTCGGACGGCTTGATCATGACCCGGTTGCCGGCCGCCACCGCTCCGGCGAGCGGCGAGAGCGTGAGCTGGACCGGATAATTCCACGGGCCGATGAGACCGACGACGCCGAGAGGCTGATAGAGAATGCGCCCCGTTCCGGGCTGGAACATCCATTCGATCGGCCGGCGCCGCGGCTTCATCCATGTGCGGAAATGCTTGCGGGCATGGCGCAGGGCCGCAACGACGGAATAGACGTCGGCCAGCTTCGTCTCGTGCACGGAGCGATGCCCGAAATCCGCCGCGATGGCGGTCGCGATATCGTCCGCATGACGGATGAGGGCGTTCGCCAGTCCATCGAGACACTCGGCCCGCCGCTCGGGCGAGAGAGGCCCGCGCTCGGCCAGGGCGGCTCGCTGCGCGTTCAGGCAGGCCTGCAGCCGGTCTCTCACCGGATTGGGAACGGCATCGTGCACGGGGTCGGGTCTCCGCCTGATGAACGTCATGATATGGCGGAGCTGAAACCATTCTCAACATGGCATCGGCCAAGACGGATTGACGAAGCGGCAGAGATCGCAAGGATGAGCCTTTCCCTCCAGCAGGAGCATGATGTTGAGCAGCCCCTCCCCCGTGCTGTCGATCCAGAACCTCTCCATCGGCCTCCCCGCCCTGGCCGACCGTCGGCACGCGATCAAGGACCTGTCGCTTTCCATCAATCCGGGCGAAACCCTTTGCGTCGTGGGCGAATCCGGCTCCGGCAAGTCGATGACCGCGATGGCGGTCATCGGTCTCCTGCCGGGCGGCGTCGAGGTCCTGTCCGGCTCGATCAGGCTCGGCGACCGGGATCTCTTGAGCCTGGACGAGGCGGGCTGGTGCGACGTTCGCGGCCGGGAGGTCGGCACCGTGTTCCAGGCGCCGATGACCTCGCTCAACCCGGTGATGCGGGTGGCGGACCAGATCTCGGAAACCTTTCGCGCCCACAATCTGCTGAAGCCCGCCGAGCGCGACCGCCGGGTGCTCGACCTCCTCACCGAGGTCAACCTGCCGAACCCCGAGCTGATCGCGAAGGCCTATCCGGACGAGCTCTCCGGCGGCCAGCGCCAGCGGGTGATGATCGCCATGGCGCTTGCCCTGGAGCCGAAGCTCCTGATTGCCGACGAGCCGACGACCGCGCTCGACGTGACGACCCAGGCCCAGGTGCTCAAGCTGATCGACAACCTGCGCCGCAAGATGGGCACGGCGGTGCTCTTCATCACCCACGATTTCGGCGTGGTGGCCGAGATCGCCGACCGGGTCGCGGTGCTGCAGCATGGCGAACTCGTCGAGCAGGGAACGGCCGAGGATGTGCTGACACGCCCGCAGCACCCCTACACCAAGCGCCTCCTGGCGGCGGTGCCCTCGCTGACCCCTCCGGCCCCGAAGCAGCTCGCCGGACAGCCCATCACCCTGAAGGTCGATGCCCTGACCAAATCCTATGGCGGGCGCGGCTTCTTCCGCAAAAGCCGCGAGGTCCAGGCTGCCGACGCGGTGAGCTTCGACATCCGGCGCGGCGAGACCCTGGGCCTCGTGGGCGAATCCGGTTCCGGCAAATCGACGGTCGGGCGCTGCGTGCTGCGTCTGATCGAACCCGACGGAGGCGCCATCGAGATCGGAGACCTGAACTTCGGCGCCCTGTCCCAGCGCGAGCTGCGTCCCCACCGGCGCCGGATCCAGATGGTGTTCCAGGACCCCTTCGCCTCCCTCAACCCGCGACGCACCGTCGGGCGCATCATCGCCGAGGGGCCGATCACGCAGGGGGAAGATCCGGCCAAGGCCCTGGACGAGGCCCGCATCCTCCTGGAAAAGGTCGGCCTGCCCGCCCGGGCCATCGAGCGCTATCCGCACGAGTTCTCCGGCGGCCAGCGTCAGCGCATCGGCATCGCGCGGGCGCTCGCCATGAAGCCGGACGTGCTGGTGGCGGACGAGGCCGTCTCGGCCCTCGACGTGTCGGTCCAGGCCGAGATTCTCAAGCTGATCCGGGGGCTTCAGGAGGAGCTCGGTCTTGCCATTCTGTTCATCACCCACGATCTGCGGGTGGCAGCCCAGATCTGCGACCGCGTGGCAGTCATGCAAAAAGGGCGGATTGTGGAGATGGCGGAAACCGCGCAACTCTTCGCCCACCCGCGGGACGCATATACGCGCCAGCTCCTGGCCGCCGTGCCGGGCATGAACAAGATGATTTAGGGAGACGACGACCATGAACGATCAGGTCAGCGCGACGCTCGCGCCCAACATGGTGTTCCAGAACCTCATCGGCGGGCGCGACCGCCCCGCTTCGGATGGCATGAATCTCGACGTGCTCTCGCCGATCGACGGCTCGCTCCTCGCCCGGATCGCCGCCGGAACGGCCCAGGACATCGACGAGGCCGTGAAGGCCGCCCGTACCGCCCTCGAGGGCGCCTGGGGCAAGCTGACGGCGACCGAGCGCGGACGCCTGCTCATGAAGCTCGCGGCAGTGGTCGAGGCCCATGCCGACGAACTCGCCATCCTGGAGAGCCGCGACAACGGCAAGCCCCTGCGCCAGTCGCGCGCCGACGCCATCGCGCTCGCCCGCTATTTCGAGTTCTACGGCAGCGCCGCCGACAAGCTGCACGGGGACGTGATCCCCTATCTCAATACCCATTTCATCGGCGTCGAGCGGGTGCCGCACGGGGTGACCGGACATATCGTGCCCTGGAATTACCCGATGCAAATCTTCGGCCGCTCGGTCGGCGCGGCTCTGGCCGCCGGCAACGCCACCGTGGTGAAGCCTGCGGAGGATGCGTCTTTGACGATCCTGCGCGTCTCTGCGCTCGCCCGCGAGGTCGGCTTCCCCGATGGCGCTCTCAATGTCGTGACGGGTCTCGGCCGCACGGCGGGGTCTGCGCTCTCCGCCCATCCCGGCATTGATTTCCTGTCCTTCACCGGCAGCCCGGAGACCGGCACGGCGGTCCAGACGGCGGCGGCGAAGAATCATGTGGGCGTCACCCTCGAACTCGGCGGCAAATCGGCCCAGGTCGTGTTCGACGATGCCGATCTCGAGCGCGCGCTGCCGACCCTCGTCAACGCCATCATCCAGAACGGCGGCCAGACCTGCTCGGCGGGCAGCCGCCTTCTGATCCAGCGCGGGATCTTCCAGGACGTGGTCGATGCGGTGGCGGAACGCTTCCGCGCACTTCGCGCCGGACATCCCGAGCACGAGCCCGATCTGGGGCCGATGATCAATCAGGCCCAGCAGCGCCGCGTCCTCGGCTACCTGGAGCGTGGCCGCAACGAGGGGCTGAACGTCATCGGCGAAGGCGCGGTGGCGCCCGATGCGCCTGCGGGCGGCTATTACGTGGCTCCGGCCTTTCTCGCGCCGGTCCCGCACGAGAGCATCCTGTCCCAGGAAGAGGTCTTCGGCCCGGTTCTGGTGGCGACACCCTTCGATGACGAAGCGGAGGCGATCCGGCTGGCGAACGGCACGCCCTTCGGGCTTGCCGCTGGCGTGTGGACCCGCGACGCCATGCGCTCCACCCGCGTCGGCCGTTCCATGCGCGCGGGCCAGGTCTTCGTGAACTGCTACGGCGCGGGCGGCGGCATCGAGCTGCCTTTCGGCGGCTTCGGCCGCTCGGGCCACGGCCGCGAAAAGGGCTTCGAGGGTCTGATCGAGTTCACCACGACGAAGACCCTCGTCATCGCGCACGGATAGGCGAGGATCATACCTCCGCACGTCATGGCCGGGCGTGTCCCGGCCATCCCGATCGGAAGGGCGCTGCGCCTCACGAATCGAGATCACCGGCACAAGGCCGGTGATGACGAAGGAGGTAATGTACGGCAAGTCTGAGCTGATTCAGAAAGCCCAGGTACCCCTCCACCCTTGTGAGGAGGGGAAAGCACACGTTGAAAGGGAAGAAACATGAATCGCCTTGAAGGCAAGGTCGCGCTGGTCACGGGCGCTGGCTCCGGATTCGGTCTGGGCATCGCGGAAACGTTCGCTCGCGAGGGTGCGAAAGTCGCCATCATCGACATCAACGAAGCAGCCGCCAAGAGCGCCGCGGAGAAGATCGGTTCTTCCGCCATCGGCCTTGCCGCCGACGTGTCGAAAGCCGCCGATGTGAATGCCGCGGTCGAGAAGACCGTTGCCGCCTTCGGCAAGCTCGACATCGTCGTCAACAACGCGGGCATCAGCCATCGCAACCGGCCGATGCTGGAGGTGGAGGAAGACGAATTCGACCGGGTTTTCGCGGTCAACGTGAAGTCGATCTATCTCTTCGCCAAGGCGGCGGTTCCGCTGATGCAGAACCAGGGCGGCGGCGCGATCATCAACGTCGGCTCGACGGCAGGCCTGCGCCCGCGTCCCGGCCTCACCTGGTACAACAGCACCAAGGGCGCCGTGCACACCATGACCAAGTCCATGGCCGTGGAACTGGCTCCCAACAAGATCCGCGTCTGCGCGCTGGCCCCCGTGGCCGGCGAGACGCCGCTGCTCGCTACCTTCATGGGCGAAGACACGCCCCAGAAGCGCGAGCTGTTCGTCAACTCGATCCCGCTCGGCCGCTTCTCCACCCCGCAGGACATCGCCAACGCGGCGCTCTATCTCGCGTCCGACGAAGCCAGCATGATCACCGGCGTTGTGCTGGAGGTCGACGGCGGGCGATGCATTTAGGACGAGTTCCCTCCGACGTCATCACCGGCCTTGTGCCGGTGATCCCGATTTGAAAAGCGCATCGCTCTTCCCATCGAGATGGCCGGGACAAGCCCGGCCACGACGCCAAGCAGACTAGTGCCCGGGTGTCATTCCCGGCCGGAGCGTCAGCGGAGGGGAAGGGAATCCACCCGTACGCTTACGCTATGGATCCCTTTCCCAGCCTGCGGCCGCCGGGGATGACACGAAGCTATCTTATCATCCCTTCGACCACTCGAACGGCAGCGGAGCCTCCTTGAAGGCAAACCGGTCGAGATGGGAGGCCACGACGCCCTTCATCCGCTGGAGCGTCTCGTCGTCCTGCGCTTCCACGCTCACGGTCAGCGCCTCCGGGTCTGCCTTCATGGTCGCGACGGCGGCCGGGAAGCGGACGATGCCTTCGTTTTCCGAGAGCTGGACGTCCAGCTTGTGGCTCCAGTGTTTGCAGAGCTGCTGGAGGTATCTGGCGCCGTTGGCGGTGGGCACCCGTGCGGTCTCAAGAGCCATCGTTTCAAGCCTTTCATTCCGCCTGCGGCCTTGAACAGGCCGGCGTCCGGCGGATCCGTTCACCCCGATGCTTAGGCTTCGGTCACGCTGAAGTTAAGTGAAGAATCGGTAATGAGCATCTTCCATCCGGCGTGGTCCTGCGTAAGCTTAGGCCCACCGCGACCTGTCGCAGCCCATGACCTGATGGAGTTCAAGACCTGATGACGAAGCGCCTCCTGACTGCCGCCCTGCTCCTCTCCGTCAGCGTCATCCCGGCCTTTGCGGCCAAGACCTCCCTCGTGGTGGGCATGCCCATCGAGCCGCCGGGCCTCGATCCGACGGTTGCGGCTCCCGTGGCCATCCGCGAAGTCACCTGGGTCAACCTCTACGAAGGCCTCGTGCGCATCGATCGGACCGGCAAGGTTCAGCCGCTCCTGGCAAAGAGCTGGGAGGTCTCCCCCGATGGCCTGACCTACACGTTCCGCCTGCAGGAGGGCGTGAAGTTCCATGACGGCTCGACCTTCGATTCGGCCGATGTGAAATTCGCCTTCGACCGCGCCCGCGATCCGAAATCCACCAACGCCCAGAAGCAGATCTTCGCGCCCATCGCCTCCATCGAGACGCCCGACCCGGCGACCATGGTGATCAAGTTGAAGGAGACCTCGGGCAACTTCCTCTACTATCTCGGCTGGGGCGACGCGGTGATCGTGGCGCCCGAGACGGCGGCGAGCAATGCCGCGAATCCGGTCGGCACAGGGCCGTTCAAGTTCAAGTCCTGGACGCGCGGCGACCGGGTCGAGCTCGTGCGCAATCCGGATTACTGGCAGAAGGACAAGATCAAGCTCGACAACGTCACCTTCCGCTTCATCAGCGACTCGCAGGCCCAGGTCGCCGCTGTGAAAGCGGGCGATGTGGACGCCTTCCCGAATCTCGCAGCACCCGAACTCTTCGCCGAGTTCCAGAAGGATTCGCGCTTCAAGGCGGTGGCCGGCAACACGGAAGGCGAGACCGTCGCCGGCCTCAACAGCGCCAAGAAGCCCTTCGACGACGTGCGCGTGCGCCGCGCGCTCATGCATGCGGTCGATCGCAAGGCGCTGGTCGAGGGCGCCTATTCGGGCTTCGGCCAGCCCATCGGCAGCTTCTTCTCGCCGAACCATCCGGCCTTCGTGGATACGACCAATATCGTTCCCTACGACGTGGAAAAGGCGAAGGCCCTGCTGAAGGAGGCGGGCTACGGCAACGGCCTGTCGATCACCATCAAGTCGCCCCAGATGGCCTATGCCAGCCGCTCGGCGGAGCTGCTCTCCGCCATGATGGCCGAGGTCGGCGTGGACCTGAAGATCATTCCGACGGAATTCCCGGCGAAGTGGATCGAGGAGGTCTTCAAGAACAAGGATTACGACGTCACCATCGTGTCCCATACGGAGCCGCTCGACATCGATATCTTCGCCCGCGACAGCTATTACTTCAATTACAAGAACGACAAGTTCAAAGCCGTTCTGGCGGAAGCCGCCAGGACCACGGACGAGAAGGCGCGCTACGCCAAATACGCGGAGGCGCAGAAGATCCTGGCCGAGGATGTCCCTGCCCTCTTCCTGTTCCAACTGCCGAAGCTCGGCGTGTGGAACGCGAAGGTGCAGGGCCTGTGGGAAAACTCGCCGATCCCATCGAACGACGTGACGGAAGTGTCCTGGACGGAGTGAAACCGGGACGCATTCTCGCGCTGTCCTCCAGGAGGATTCTCCACGTCATCACCGGCCTCGTGCCGGTGATCCCGACCATGAGAAGCGCGGCACTCTTCCAATCGAGATGGCCGGGACAGGCCCGGCCATGACATGGTGGGTGTCATTCCCGGCCGGAGCGCAGCGGAGGGGAAGGGAATCCACTCACACATGCCGAGGTGTGGATCCCCTTCCCTTGCTTTCACTCGCCGGGGATGACACTGGCGCCACCCCACCCTCAATCCCCTCCCGCGAGGGGATGGGAAAACCGGGCTCGTAAACTCATGCTGCGTCTTGCCATTTCACGTCTCGTCTCGCTGGCAGTCACCCTTCTGGCCGTCTCGCTCGCAATCTTCCTGATCCTGGAAGTCCTGCCGGGCGATCCGGCCGCGATCATGCTCGGCACGGCTGCGCGTGAGGATACGCTCGCGGCCTTGCGGCAGGAGCTCGGGCTCGATCAGCCGGCGCTCGTGCGCTACCTGCAATGGATCGGCGGCATTCTTCACGGCGATCTCGGCACATCGATCACGTACAAGATGCCGGTCTCAACCCTCGTGGCCGAGCGCATGAACGTGACGCTGCCGCTGAGCCTGCTTGCCATTCTCATCTCGACGGCGCTTGCGCTTCCGCTCGGCGTCGCGGCCGCGGCGCGGCGCGACGGAGCGGTGGATCGCGCCGTGCTCGTGTTCAGCCAGCTCGGCGTGGCGGTGCCGAATTTCTGGATCGGCCTTCTGTTCATCCTCTTCTTCTCGACCTGGCTCGGCTGGTTTCCGGCCGGAGGCTTTCCCGGCTGGAGCGCGGGGATCTGGCCTGCCTTCCAGGCGCTTCTCCTGCCCGCCGTGGCGCTCGCCCTGCCCCAGGCGGCCGTGCTGACGCGGGTCACGCGCTCGGCGACATTGGAGGTGATCGGCGCCGATTTCGTGCGCACCGCCCGCGCCAAAGGCGTCGACAGGGGAGGAACGCTGCGCCGGCACGTGGTTCCGAACGCGCTCATTCCGGTCACCACCATCCTCGGCTTGCAGCTCTCGTTCTTCTTCGGCGGTGCGATCCTCGTGGAGAACGTGTTCAACCTGCCGGGCCTCGGACGGCTCGCCTATCAGGCGCTCAACCAGCGCGACCTCGTGGTGATCAAGGACATTGTGCTGATCTTTTCCGGCCTCGTCATCGTGGTGAATTTCATCGTCGATATCGGCTATGCCATCCTCGATCCGCGCCTGAGGGGACGGTCATGAGCAAGCGCTCCCGCATTCCCTTGAACACCGCCCTCGTCGTCGGCGGCATTCTCACCGCGCTGCTCATCGTCACCGCACTCGTGTCGCTCGTCTGGACGCCGGAGGTGCCGACCCGTGTGCGTGTCGCCATGCGCCTGAAAGGCCCCGGCGAAGTCGGCCTTCTCGGCACAGATCATTTCGGCCGCGACGTCGCTTCGCTCCTCATGGTAGGTGCCTGGAATTCGCTCGCCATCGCCTGGCCTGCGGTGCTGCTGGGTGCGGCCATCGGCACCGCCATCGGCTGCGCGGCGGCGGCCTGGAAGGGCATCGCCGACGAGATCGCCATGCGCGTGTCGGACGTGGTCTTCGCTTTCCCCGCCGTGCTGTCCGCGATCATGATCGGAGCGCTCGTGGGCTCCGGCCCTCTCGCGGCGATCCTGGCGATTGCGGTGTTCAACATCCCCGTGTTCGCCCGCGTTACGCGCGGCGTCGCGCTCCAGGTCTGGACGCTCGACTACATCGCGGCAGCCCGCGCCATCGGCAAGCATCCCTTGCGGATCACCTGGGAGGACGTGATGCCGAACATCGCGGGCGCGCTCATCGTCCAGGTGACGATCCAGCTCGCGCTCGCCATCCTGACCGAAGCGGGCCTGAGCTATCTCGGCCTTGGCGTGCGCCCGCCCAATCCGAGCTGGGGCCGCATGCTGAGCGATGCGCAGACCTATCTCTCGCAGGCCCCTCACCTCGCCATCGCGCCCGGCATCGCCATTGCGCTCTCGGTGCTGGGCCTGAACCTGTTGGGGGACGGACTGCGCGACGCCCTCGATCCGACGTTGAAAGGCAGAGGCGCCACCGCTTAGGAGCACCCAACAAAATCATGTGCCGCCCTCATCCTGAGGAGCAGACGCAGTCTGCGTCTCGAAGGAGCTTCCAGCGAGCACTGGATCCTCCTTCGAGACGGTCGCTTCGCGACCTCCTCAGGATGAGGGCAGTCTTTAACGAAACACTCTAAGCCACCGTCGTCATCGCCCCCCGCACATCGCTGAGGATCTCGTAGGAGCGCAGGCGCTTGGAATGGTCGTAGATCGCGGCCGCGACCATCACCTCGTCGGCGCCGGTCTGCGCGATGAAAGTCTCCAGCCCGTCCTGCACCGTCTTGGGGGCTCCGACGAAGGAGCAGGACAGCATGTTCATGGCCTGCGCCTTCTCATGCGGCGACCAATAGCTCTCGATGTCGTCGATGGGCGGCTGGAGCTTGCCGCGGGCGCCGCGGAACAGATTCGTGAAGGATTGCTGCGCCGAGGTGAAGAGATGGCGCGCCTCCTCGTCCGTATCGGCAGCGATCACGTTGACGCCGACCATGGCATAGGGCCGGTCGAGCTGGGCCGAGGGCTGGAAGCGCTCGCGATAGACCTGCAGCGCCTGCATCAGGGCACCAGGCGCGAAATGCGACGCGAAGGCATGAGGCAGGCCGAGCATCGCCGCGAGCTGCGCGCCGAACAGGCTGGAGCCGAGGATCCAAATCGGCACGTTCGAGCCCGCCCCCGGCACCGCCTGGATCGCCTGATCGGGCTGCACGGCCGCGAGGAGCGCCTGCAGTTCGAGCACATCCTGCGGGAAGGTATCGGCGGAGGTCGGATCGCGTCGCAAAGCCCGGAGCGTGCGCTGATCGGTGCCTGGGGCGCGGCCGACGCCGAGATCGATGCGTCCGGGAAACAGGGCGTCCAGGGTGCCGAACTGCTCGGCGATGACCAGGGGCGAGTGGTTCGGCAGCATGATGCCGCCCGCTCCGATGCGCATGGTCCTGGTGCCACCGGCCACATGGGCGATCACCACGCTCGTTGCCGCACTCGCGATGCCGACCATGTTGTGGTGCTCGGCCAGCCAGTAGCGATTGTAGCCCCACCGTTCGGCGTGCTGCGCCAGATCGAGCGTGTTGCGCAGGGCATCGGAGGGCGTGAAGCCTTCGGGAACGGGCGCGAGATCGAGAACGGAAAAGGGAGGCATGGACATTCTTTCTGGTGCGGTTCAAAGCCGAACGAGGGTTGCCATGAGATCATCATTCAGAGCCCCGGATGCAACCCGTGAAGCCGCCCGCTCGGGGCACGGCAGCCCTGCAAAGAAAAACCCGGCGCTTTCGACGCCGGTTTTTTCGATGGCTCGATGGAACGAAGATCAGCCGCGGGCGCGGGCGCGGATCATGTAGGTGTCGAAGGCGTATTCGGCCACTTGGAACCAGAGGTATTCCTCGTTGCGGAAGGCGCGCAGCGAGTCGATCAGCTTCTTGAAGTCCGCATTCTGGGCGGAGATCTCCGCATAGACCTCGTTCGTCGCCTTGTAGGCGGCGTCGAGGATCTCCTGCGAGAACGGACGCAGCTGAGCGCCGGCACCCACCAGGCTGCGCAGGGCGGCCGGGTTCTTGGCGTCGTATTTGGCGAGCATGTCCATGTTGGCGGCCATGCAGCCTGCCTGCAGGATCGCCTGATAGTTCTTCGGCAGAGATTCCCACTTTCCCTTGTTGAACATGAAGTGGAGCGTCAGGCCGCCCTCCCAGAAGCCCGGATAGTAGTAGTACGGGGCGACTTTCTGGAAGCCGAGCTTCTCGTCGTCGTAGGGGCCGATCCACTCGGCGGCATCGATGGTGCCGCGCTCCAGCGACGGGTAGATGTCACCACCCGCCACCTGCTGCGGAATGACGCCGAGCTTCGCCATCACCTGACCGGCGATGCCGGCGATGCGCATCTTCAGTCCCTGCAGATCCTGAACCGTCTTGATCTCCTTGCGGAACCAGCCACCCATCTGGGTTCCGGTGTTGCCGCCGGGAAGAGCGTAGAGGTTGTGCTTGGCCATGAACTCGTTCACGAGACCGATGCCGCCGCCGTGATACTGCCAGGCATTGAGCTGGCGGGCGTTGAGCGTGAACGGCACCGCCGCGGCAGCCGCGAAGGTCGGGTCCTTGCCGACATAGTAGTAAGCGGCGGTGTGGGCCATCTCGACCGTGCCGGAAGACACGGCGTCGGCTGCCTGGAAGGTGCCGACGATCTCACCGGCCGAGAACGGCTGGATCTGGAACTTGCCTTCCGTCGCCTCCGAAACGAATTTCGCCAGGAAGTCGGCGCCGCCATAGATGGTGTCGAGCGACTTCGGGAAGCCCGAGGTCAGACGCCAGCGGATTTCCGGATTGGACTGAGCGATGGCGGGCTTGGCGACGGCGCCTGCGGCGAGGCCGGCGCCAGCCGTGGCGAGAAAATGACGGCGTTTCATGGGTGCCTACTCCAGTTCGAGGGCATGTCGCGCTTTGAGGAAGGCTCGGTAACAAGCGATGGATGACCCTGAGTAAAGCTAGACGAAAGACGAAGGTCGCATCGCTCCATCCATGGCAACCGGATCTCCCTCCCCCCTGTTCCTTGAGCCGCTTCGGCGTCAAATCATTGATATGACGAGGGTGTGGCTCCGGACGCTGAATGGGATTCCGTCCATGTGTCGCCGCGATGGGCCATTGGGCATGATCTCAGCGCAGCCCCAGCCCGCCAAGCTTGCATGGCAAACAGGGAAAAACGTTGCAAACAGGCCGTTCTGCCACCTCTCCGGATCTGTATTACAATAATATAAAGTAGATGAACTTAGTCATCTCAAAGATAAATAATCCTCATTAGTAACCGATGTGAATCCTGTAGCATTTACTTAAAAAGCATCAGTGTTACGGAAGCATACCTCCAACGAGTCAGCGCATTACTTACTGTCGACCACAGATTAGCCACAGTTATTAAATGAGTTTGACTCGAGCAAGGGGAAGAGCCAATGCGCTCTTATAGGCCGATGAACAAGACGCTTATGTTGCTTGGTGCCTCCATCGTCGCGCAAGGGATGATGTTCGGTGGGGCGGAAGCCCGGTTGGTCCGCTACGAGATCAACGGAAAACAGTATTCCTACAGCACCAACAATCACGCCCAGACGGCCGAGGCCAAGAAGCGGATTGCGGCTGCAAAGACGGCCGAGGCTGCAAAGGCAAAGGCCGATGTGGAAAAATCCAAGAACCCTCTCGCGGCAGCCTTCGGATCCTCCACGCAGAAGGAGGCCAAAGAGGCGGATGAGCGGCTTCGGCAAATCCTTTCCGGCCCGACGGAGTACATGGCGGTTTCCCAACCCGCCCCCGACCGCGTCGGCGATTCCGACAAGAAGCCTCAGGACAAGCAGCCTCGTCAGGCTTCCACCGCCAAGGATGCTCAGAAGCCCATCGTCGTGGTCCGAGCGCCGGCCAAGCCAATCCGAATGTCGGCGTCGACGGCGTCCCTCGTGATCGCAGAACCGGTCGCCCCGCAGCGTCAGACGAAGGTGAAGTCCGTCTCCTTCGATATGCAGACGGGCATCAAGGCGACGATCATGATCGACGGGACGATCGAGGAGGAGCCGTTCGACAGCAGCGCTCTTGTCTTCCTGGCTCCCGAACCGGAAAAGGCGAACAGTCTGACGGCCTTCGTGAACCAGCTGCGCAAGAGCGCGCCTGAGGAAGCGACCGGCTCGATCAGAACCAGCGTGGCCGAGCCGGACGACGGCTCCCTGATCCGGCATCGGTGATCTCCGGAACCGCCTCAGCCATGGGCGTCTGTAACGCCCGCCTCCAGAATTGAGAGCCGGGCCCGGTTGGCATCGATCTCGGCCATTGCGCCATAGGGTAATGTGACCATCGGATCGGTGTGCCCGAATTCGCATTCGGCCAGGACCGGAAGGCGCGGCAGGCCCGCCTCGGCGAGGGCGCGCACGACCGCGTCCTCCTGCGCCTTCCTGTAAGCCTCGTCCGTCTGCCCGCCGGGGCGTCCGAGAATGATGCCCGCGAGGCGCGCGAGAATGCCTTGGGCGGCGAAATTGCGCAGCCAGCGCAGAACCAGGGTCGGCGGCGGCGCTTCCTCTGAAGTCTCGTAGAAGAGGATCGCCCCGTTCCAGTAATCCAGCGGCGGCCACCAGTCCGAGCCTTTCAACATCTCCAGGACCTCGGCGCACCCGCCGATGAGATGGCCCTGAGCGATGCCGGTTCCCTGCAGGGTACGAGGCCCGGTCGAGGGCGTCAGCCTTCTGCGGCGGTTCTGGTTCTCGGGATCCTTCCAGGGCAGGTGTTCGACAGTCCAGCCGTCCCGGTTCGGCGCGATCTCGCCAATGGGGTCCGTTTGAAAGATGGCCTTGCGCAGGGAGTTTTCGGCATGGGCATGCATGCCGCCGTTCTCGGCAAAGCCTGCCATGATCGTCGGGCCATAGAATGAGCCGAGGCCGGCCTTGAGGCAGCCGAAATGCAGGATTGTCGGATCCGAGTAGCCGAGGAAAACCTTCGGATTGTCCGCAATCACGTTCAGGTCGATATGCGGGATCAGGCGGATCGCATCGTCGCCGCCGTACTGGCAATGATTCCCTTGATCGAAGGATCCGCGAAGGCCGCATGGATATCCTCGGCGCGGGCCTGAGGGTTCCGGTCGAGCCATGCGGCCTCGCGGAGGGCATGGGGCATCGCGACAGGCTCGAGCCCGAAGACGTCGGCCAGAACCCTTTTGCCTGCCTCGTAGCGATGCGGAAAGATGGCCGGCCCACCCCAACTCGTCGACACGATGGCGACAAGATCGCCGGCCTCGAGGGCCCGCGGTTTGACGACAGGTCTTTTCCACCAACGATCGGCCATGGCATCTCCCGCGCGGCGAGGGTTTGTCTCTTCTCGCAGATCGAACGTACAAAGAAAACGGCGCCGCTTGCACGGCGCCGTCCATATGGTGTCGATGAAGCCGGAGCTTAGAAGTCCATGCCGCCGGCCGGCATCGCCGGAGCGGTCTCCTTCTTCGGCTTCTCGGCGATCATGGCCTCGGTGGTGATGAGAAGGCCCGCGACGGAAGCGGCGTCCTCGAGGGCGACACGGACGACCTTCGCCGGATCGATGATGCCGAACTTGTAGAGGTCGCCATACTCACCGGTCTGAGCGTTCCAGCCAGCGGAGTAGTCCTTGGCTTCGGCCACCTTGCCGACGATCACGGAGCCGTCTTCGCCGGCATTGAGAGCGATCTGACGAGCCGGAGACTGAAGCGCGCGGCGCACGATTTCGACGCCGGTCTTCTGATCGTCGTTGGCAGGCTTCACCGTCTCAAGAGCCTTGAGGGAGCGCAGCAGGGCCACGCCGCCGCCGGGCAGGATGCCCTCCTCGACCGCCGCCTTGGTGGCGTGCATGGCGTCGTCGACGCGATCCTTTTTCTCCTTCACCTCGACCTCGGTCGCGCCGCCGACGCGGATCACCGCGACGCCGCCTGCGAGCTTGGCCAGACGCTCCTGCAGCTTCTCACGGTCGTAGTCCGAGGTGGTCTCCTCGATCTGCGCCTTGATCTGCGAAACGCGGGCCTCAATGTCGGCCTTCTGGCCGGCGCCGTCGATGATCGTGGTGTTCTCCTTCTCGATGCGGACGCGCTTGGCGCGGCCGAGCATCGGGAGCTGAACGGTCTCGAGCTTGATGCCGAGATCTTCGGAGATCGTCTGGCCGGCGGTGAGAACGGCGATGTCCTCGAGCATGGCCTTGCGGCGGTCGCCGAAGCCGGGTGCCTTCACGGCCGCGATCTTCAGGCCGCCGCGCAGCTTGTTGACCACCAGGGTGGCGAGAGCCTCGCCTTCCACGTCCTCGGCGATGATGAGGAGCGGCTTGCCGGTCTGAACGACGGCCTCCAACACGGGCAACATCGCCTGCAGGCCCGAGAGCTTCTTCTCGTGGATGAGGATGTAGGGATCCTCCAGCTCCACGCGCATCTTCTCGGCATTGGTGATGAAGTACGGCGAGAGATAGCCGCGGTCGAACTGCATGCCCTCCACCACCTCGAGCTCGGTCTCGAGGGACTTCGCTTCCTCGACGGTGATGACGCCCTCGTTGCCGACCTTCTGCATGGCTTCCGCCAGCATGCGGCCGACTTCGGCATCGCCGTTGGCCGAGATGGTGCCGACCTGGGCGATCTCATCGTTCGAGGTCACCTTCTTGGCGTTCGCCTTGAGGTCCGCCACCACGGCTTCGACGGCCATGTCGATGCCGCGCTTGAGGTCCATCGGGTTCATGCCGGCGGCAACCGCCTTGGCACCTTCGCGGACGATCGCCTGTGCCAGAACCGTCGCGGTGGTGGTGCCGTCACCAGCGATGTCGTTGGTCTTCGAGGCCACTTCGCGCACCATCTGGGCGCCCATGTTCTCGAACTTGTCGGCGAGCTCGATCTCCTTGGCGACGGTGACGCCGTCCTTGGTGATGCGCGGCGCGCCGAAGGACTTCTCGATCACCACGTTGCGGCCCTTGGGCCCGAGCGTGACCTTCACGGCATCGGCGAGAATGTCGACGCCACGGAGCATCTTCTCGCGGGCGTCCAGGGCAAATTTGACTTCCTTAGCAGCCATTGTCCGTCACTCCTGATGAGACGTAACGATGTGTGACTCTGAATGGGATTGGCCTTACGCGGCCTTCTTCTGGGCGGCGGTCTGCTCCAGCACGCCCATGATGTCGCTCTCCTTCATGATCAGGAGATCCTCGCCATCGATCTTCACTTCCGTGCCGGACCACTTGCCGAAGAGCACGGTGTCGCCGACCCGGACGTCGAGGGGAACGAGCTGGCCCTGCTCGTTGCGGGCGCCGGGACCGACAGCGATCACCTCGCCCTGCTGGGGCTTCTCCTTGGCGGTGTCCGGGATGATGATCCCGCCGGTCGTCTTCTCCTCGGCATTGATGCGCTTGACCACGATACGGTCGTGCAAAGGACGGAACTTCATGAAGCTTCCTCCAATGATATCAGCATGTTAACTGTCCACGCGGAGCCTCTTCGGGCCCCCGCGGTCGATGATTTGGTTGAACAAGCTTTACCGTTCAAGAGGAGGACTGAAAAAATTTTGGCACTCTTGGGAACCGGGCGCTTCCCTCCCCGTCATCACCGGCCTCGTGCCGGTGATCCCGATGATGAAACGCGTTGCGCCCCAGACAACCGAGATGGCCGGGACTGATCCCCGGATCACCTCCGGGGACGGCCATGACGTAAAGGGACGTGAAGGCTCGCGCGAACACCACAGGCTTCTGCTGGGCAATCTCAGTCCACGTCTATTCAGGCCGGCTCAGTAATGCGGCGGCGGAGGCTCGGGCGCAGACGGCCCGCCCGCGTTGTCAGCGACCTCTTGGACGCGGTCGAGCAGCTCGTTGAGCTGGCGTTTCAGGCTGTCGATCTGCTTCCACTGGGCAATGACGGTCTGGTTCAGATCCTCGATCATCTGGTCCTGATACGCGACGCGCACCTCGAGCGCTTCGATGCGGGCCTCAAGATCACTCATCGGATTGTCCCGTCTCGCCCGCCTGCTCCACAAGCCCGTGGCCAAGCGCGACCCGCTCGTCGAAGACGAAGCATCCGCCGTTCCAGCGGCTCTCCGTTTCCGGCACCTCTTCCAGGTATTTGAGGATCCCACCCTTGAGATGGAACACTTCCTCGAATCCTTGCGCCAGCATGTAGGAGCTGGCCTTCTCGCAGCGGATACCGCCGGTGCAGAACATGGCGACCTTCCTGTGCTGCGTCGGATCGAGCTCGTTCTTCACGAAATCCTTGAACTCGCTGAAGCGCTTGATCCGCGGGTCGACCGCCCCTTCGAAGGTGCCCATCTCGACCTCGAAATCGTTGCGGGTGTCGAGCAGGACGATGCCGGCCTCGTCCAGCAGCCGGTTCCACTCGGCCGGTGTCACATAGGTCCCGACCCGGCGCAGCGGATCGGTCTGCGGATCGCCGAGGGTCACGATCTCCTTCTTGAGCCGCACCTTCATCCGCTGGAACGGCATCTCCGTCGCGGTCGAGAACTTGAGCTCGAGATTGTCGAGACGGCCCATGAACAGCGTACTCTCGCGCAACTCGGTCATGAGCGCATCGATGGCCTCATGGCTTCCGGCGACCGTCCCGTTGATGCCCTCGTGGGCCAGCAGGAGCGTGCCCCTGACCCCAAGATCCAGGCAGAGCTTGTGCAGCGGGTCCTTCAGCTCCCGGAAGTCCGGCAACGGAACGAACTGGTAGAGGGCGGCAACTTCGTACGTCATGGCCGCTGTTTATCAGCAGGAGCCGAGGCGGGAAACCCACCCATCCCGTCCTTGGTGTCACCCCATGCCCTGCCATGGTCGTCCCCGGACTTGATCCGGAGAACTGTGACCCCTCACCCGATCGGGATCACCGGCATAAGGCCGGTGATGACGACGGAGATCGCACGTTCTTACCGTCTACAGCTTCGGCCAGGGCCGCCTGTCCGGGCACATCGACTCCCAGGCGTGCGAGAGCCGCAGCACGCCGACATCGTCGAAGCGGCGGCCGATGATCTGGAGGCCGATGGGCAGTCCCGCCGTCGTGAAGCCCCCATTGACGGAGGAGGCCGGCTGGTCCGACATGTTCAAGGCGACCGTGTAGCCGATATGCTCGAACGGTTCCTCCGGATTGTGGATGGGCGATGCCAGCTCCGCCGGATAGGCGACGCAGGGCGCCACCGGCGAGATCACGAAGTCGAAGCGATGCGTGGCGGCGACCGCCGCATGCCGCATCACCATCATCTGGTTCATGCCGCTGTAGACTTCGGCACCCGTCAGCGCCTTTCCGCCTTCGGCCCATTGCAGGATGTAGGGCAGGATCTTCGCCCGATCCTCGTCGCTCAAGGGAGCGATGTCCATCCACGCCCGCTGGCGCCAGAAATCGTCGAGGCCGTCGAGCATCTCGCGGGTGATGAAGGCAGGTACCTCTTCGACGATCGCGCCGGCCTCGGCAAGGGCTTTCGCGGCGCGTTCCACGGCCTCTCGGACCTCCGGGTCGAGCGGCATGCCGATGCCCGCCTGCATCATCACGCCGATCTTCAAACCCTTGATATCGATGTCGAGATCGAGCCAGGGCAGATCCTGGTAAGGCAGGCTCATGGGATCGCGCACGTCAGGACGCGTGAGGCTTTTCATCATGAGGGCCGCGTCGCGCACCGTGCGCGTCATCGGTCCTGCGACGCGGCCGTAATAGGTCGGATCGATGGGGATGCGTCCGAAGCTCGGTTTCAGGCCGAACACGCCGCACCAGGAGGCCGGCAGGCGGATCGAGCCGCCGATATCGGTGCCGATATGGAACGGCCCATAGCCGGCCGCCGCGGCAGCGCCCGCTCCCGCCGAGCTGCCGCCTGGATTCTTCGAGAGGTCCCATGGATTGCGCGCGAGCGGGTGAAAGCTCGACAACCCGGACGAAAGCATGCCGTAATCCGGCATGGTGGTCTTGGCGAGAATGACCACGCCATCCTCGCGCAGGCGTGCCGCCGACGGCGCATCCTCGGCGGCCGGGATGAGCGGGCGCGCCGCCGTGCCGAGCGGCACCGGCGTTCCCTTGGTGGCAATGTTTTCCTTGATAGTCGCGGGAATGCCGTCGAGCGCCTTCGCCTGTCCACTCATCCAGCGCTGCTCGGAGGCGCGCGCATCGCGAAGCGCCGCGTCCGGGTCGAAGGCATAGAGCGCCTGGAGCCGCGGCTCATAAGTATCGATGCGTGCAATCACAGCCTTCGTGACTTCGACGGGAGACACCGCCTTGCGGGCAAAAGCTTCGAGAAGCTCAGGAGCGGACCAATCGGCCAGATCGGCCGATGAGCTGCCGCGTGTCTGATACGAAGATGTTTGCGTACTCAATGCGTAATTCTCCTCAAGGAATCGGCCCGCAGCCATGCTGGAGCCTTCCATGAGACCGGTAAACCGGTTTTGTCTTTGCTCGCGCGCATAGGCCTATGCCACCAACGCAGAGGCAGAGTGTGAAGGTGACAGAAAGAGCCTCCGGCATGATACTCTTTGGAGGCATGCCCGCCGGATCATGGCACAAAGCCGAAGCCTTCTCGTTTCCCAGTCACCGAAGAGTTGTTGCCCCGATCCCGACCTTTTCCTGCAAGGAGGCCTCATCAACGGGTGCGAAACGCCTGTTCATAAAGGTACGCCGAGATTGCACACTCTGAAGTTGTGTAACTATTATCCTATAGAGGTGCCCGGCTTCTTTCCCGGGGATCTGCAACGCGGTGATACCCTGCCATGAAGAATGGTACGAAGGCCGCCATTCATCGGACAAACCAGCTCCTCGCTGCTTTGGAGCCAGATGATTATTTGTGGCTCGAACCTCATCTCGAAGTCGTGGACTTGCCTCGGGGCAAGGTCGTCTATCAGACCGGCGAGTCGCTCCGATATTCTTATTTTCCCCATGACGCCGTCGTTTCCCTGGTCACTGTTCTGCGGAATGGCGGCTCTGTCGAAATGGCCGTGTTCGGGAGGGAATCCGTATTCGGCTTCGTGAGTGCGCTCGTCACCCGTCAATCCTTCGGACGTTACGTTACTCTGATTTCCGGAACAGCGTCGCGTGTTGCTTTGGATCGCCTGAGCGAGGCCCTTGAAAAGCGCCCGAAAATTCGACGTGTGCTGTTCCGTTACACGGAAGCCCTTTTGGCGCAGACCCTGCAAACCGTCGCCTGCAATGCGGTTCATAGCGTGGAAGCCCGGTGCTGCCGCGCCATCCTGAGCACCCGCGACCGAACCGACAAGGACGACATTCCCCTCACCCATGAAACCCTGGCAGAGATGCTCGGGGTTCAGCGCTCGACCGTGAGCAGCGTCACGAGCGCGCTCCAGCGGATGGGCCTGATCAGTCAGGGCCGTGGGACGGTCAGGATTACCGATCGGACCGGACTCGAGGAGACGGCATGCGAGTGCTACCACGCGATCCGTCAAAGTTTCGAGAGGCTCTTTCCGGGAGGCCCCGAGCGGGCTGAGCCAATGGCGAAGCCTCGCCCTGCTCCGGCAAAGAATCGCAACACGGCGAGGTGATCGGAAGAAAGATTTCTTCTGGTTTTGTCGGGTTCCCAACAGACGGGGGTATCCCTACCTTAGTATTCTTGAACTCTATTAACGCAAAGTTAATACGAGGGACGAGATGAACGATACTAAGTTTCATAACAATGAATCGAACAACGGGGCTCTCCTTCCCAGAATATATTCACCCACCTTCCAGCCGTTGCTTCAGTCCCTTCTCGCGACCTTGGCCGATATCGATTTCGACTACGAGCAGGAACGCGAGAAGCTGAGCATCAACTCACCGGACACCAACATCAAGATCCGCGCCCTCGAGAAGCTGAAAGCCCGCCACTACGAGCGCCGGCAGCCTTACATCCAGCAGCTCGCCATCCTGCAGAAACGCATGATGGAATTAAGAGCGTAGTCAAACGTCTCACTATTCGGCGCGATTGAAACGCCAGGCGTCGAGATCAAGAACAATATTCTTTGGGGCATAAGCACTCAACGAGTCAGGTCAGATGAGTGCGTTCACAAGACCTGAGCACACACCACCTGCTCACGAGGGATTGTAGCCAATGACTGAGGAAGAAATCGAAATCGTTGCGGAGGAACTGGCCAAGATCGGTGGCGTGACTTGGTATCCCGGACGTGAAAAGGGAACCCTGATGAGGGTCGTCTGCGACCGCTACCGCGATAGGGCCAGGGTGGCGATCGAAGCCCTTGATCGCTACCGGTCCGGTCGGCAAGCGTCTCTCTCGCAAGACAACGGACAGGCCGACAGACTCTCGACGAGCAGCAAGCCGCATGCCAAGACGCATGCATCGACTCATGACGAGATCAGACCTGGGACGACCGTCATATACCGTCCTCCGGGGGATCGGAGGGCCTATTCCTGCCGAGTCGTCGAGATCGAGGGCAACCGTGCGTACCTTGCCCCCATCCTTCGGGCCTGCACGGACTGGGTTTCCATCGAACACCTCGCCCCGGCGCAGGAACCCGACAAGGCTGCGGCCCGCGATTGAAGCATCTCCAAAGACCGTCAGGGCGGCTCTGTCAGGGGCCGCCCTCGCTTTGTCCGGCCAAGCCTCCCCTTACTGGGTCAGCTTGCTGTACGTGCCGCCCTTCCAGACATTGATGTTGTATTTCGGGTCCTTGATGTCGCCCTTCTCGTCGAAGGTCACCGGCCCGAGCACCGTGTCGACATTCGTACTGCGCAGGGTCTTTGCCACGGCCTTCGGATCCGTGCTCCCGGCCTTGCCGATTCCGCCGGCGATGGCCTGAACGGTCGCGTAGGAGAACAGGGTAAAGCCCTCCGGCACGAAACCGATCTGCTGGAACTGGGCCAGCGCCCCCTTGGCCGCCTCGCTGTCGCGACCGTCGGGCGGGAAGGTGAACAGGGTTCCGTCAGCCGCGGGACCTGCCACGGCGCCGAATTCCGGCGTCGCGATGCTGTCGCCCATCATCAGCTGGAATTTGTAATTCTGATCGGCGGCCTGACGCATGATGAGGCCGGCCTCGGTGTGATAGCCGCCGAAATAGAGGAACTCGACACCCTGGCTCTTGAGACGATTGACCACGGCCTTGTAGTCCTTTTCGCCGGGGTTGATACCCTCGTACATCACCTCCTTCACACCGGCGCCGTTGAGGGAGGCCTTCACCACATCGGCGAGTCCTTTGCCATAGGCGCTCTTGTCATGAAGAATGGCGATCTTCTTGGTTCCGTAGTTCTGCTTGATCCACGGACCGATGAACTTGCCCTGCGCATCATCGCGGCCATAGAGGCGCATGATGGTCGACCAGCCCTGCTCGGCCGCCTTGTCGGTCATCGCCGGATTGCTGGATGCCGGGCTCATCATCAGAACGTCAGCCTCGGCATAGACCTCGGAGGCCGGGATCGAGGAGCCGGAGCAGGCATGGCCGTCGACGAACTTGATGCCGTCGGCGATGATGCGGTTGGCGATGGCGACGGCCTGCTTGGGATCGCAGGCATCGTCATAAAGGACGACCTTGAGGGTCTTCCCGTTGACGCCGCCATTCTTGTTGATGGCCTGTGCCGCGAGTTCGGCGCCGTGCTTGAGCTGCTCGCCGATGCTGGCGACCGCACCGGTCATCGGTCCGGCCACGGCGATGGTGATATCCTCTGCGCGAGCAACCCCGGTTCCCGCCAGCAAGGCCAGGATGGACAGACGATAGGCGGACCCTCTCTTCATGGCAGTGCCTCCAGCTTTCTGCTTCGCCGCTTCAGGCCGATTGCCGCCGGAAGCGTTCGAGCTTGAAACGAGAGATGTCGTTCGCAGGCGTTTTTCCAAGGGCGAGGTCGGCCAGCACCTCTCCGATCACGCTGGCGAACTTGAAGCCATGCCCCGAACACGGCGAGGCCAGGATAATCCGCGGATCGGCAGAAGACCGATCGATCACGAAATCCTCGTCCGGGGTACGGGTGTACATGCAGGTCCGCATGGCCCGGAGCGGCCCGTTCGCCTCCGGCATCGCCAGGGCGAGCATGCGCCGGATCTGCGCCTCGTCGGCGGCTCCGCCGTCCTGGCTCAAATCGTCGGCCGACGGGAGATAGGCCCCCTTGCGGTGGGACGCCGTCTTGACGCCCGTGCCGGCGAAATCCGGAAAACCGTAGCAGGCATCGTCCTCGGATTCGAGAATGAAGACCGGGCAGCGATCCGGGGCGTAATAGGCCGGTTGCAGAGGCTCGAACCAGCCGAGCACCTGGCGCGTCAGCTTGAGATGCGGCTTCAGCTCGGGCGCGAAATCGCCGATCCAGGCACCCGCCGCAACGATCACGGACCCGGCCTCGATCTCACCGGCTTCCGTCCTCACACGCACGCCGGAGCCGAGCGGCTCGATGGCCAGGACACGTGTCCCCGTCCTGACTTCGGCGCCATGTCTTTCCGCCAGTCCGACGAATTGCTGGATGGCGAGCTCCGGCCGCAGGAAACCGCCTTCAGGCTGATACAATCCGGTCCAGTGGGGCGGCACCTTGAAAGCCGGAAACCGCCGGTTGATCTCGGCCGCGCTCAGGACCTCATGGTCGAGGCCATGCAACCTGGACGCTTCGAGGGAGCCCTCGACGATGGGGCAGCCGGGATAGCCTGCCTCGAGGACGCCGGTGACGGTGAGAATGTTGTGGCGGCAGAGCTGCTCCAGCTCGCGCCACTTCTCCATCGCGCGACGCGCCAACGGAACATAGGACGGGTGCTCGAAATAGGAGAGCCGGATGATCCGGCTCTCTCCATGCGAAGAGCCCTTGTCATGCCCCGGCTCGAATTGTTCGATGCCGATGACGCGCCGTCCCTGACGAGCAAGATTGAAGAGCGCGGCGCTCCCCATGGCGCCAAGCCCGATCACCGCCACATCGAACGTCGTCATCGACCTTACCTTTCAAGACCCTACCGAACACGGGCGCCTACATTCCGCAGCGAACAATGGTTCGTCAATCCGGCCCCCTGAGAGCCGTCCTGAGCATAGGTTACGGGCCTTAAGCGAAAGCCCCGCAGTTTCCTGCGGGGCCGACGAGCACACCTTAGATGGCGAAAAAATCCTTCTCGCTGATGGACGCGCCGGTGCTGAGCGCCGTGTCACGTGCCGTGCGCAGCCCCACACAAAACTGAATATCATTCCGCATCTTTATTTGATATCGCTCGCGGTCCGCTATCGGGATGAAGAATCCTCTGTCACCAGGCATCGCGAATAGACCCTGCCCTCCTCGGTGATTCATTCCGACCTATAATGGATCGGCAGGCTGCGGCGGGACGCAGATATTGGAACCCTTTTGACGCGGCTGCTGTTCTCGTGGATCAGACGAGGAGGAACACATGAGCCGAGGCTTTCCATCCATGACGGCCCTTTTGGGGCTTCTTGCCGTCGCTGGCTTCCAAAACCGGGATAAGATTGCTGAGATGCTCGGCGGCCTTACATCCAACCCAGGCGGGGCTCCGGGTGGCCCGGGACACCAACAAGGCGGCGCAGGTGGCCTAGGCGGTTTAGGCGGCCTGGGCGGCTTGCTTGGCGGCCTAGGCGGACAGAACTCCGGCGGTCTGCTGAGCGGCGGCTTGGGTGAGTTGGTCGACAGCTTCCGACAGAATGGCCAGGGCGATGTTGCCGAGTCCTGGGTTGGCACCGGCCCGAACAAGGAGGTCGCTCCACAGCAATTGGAGCAGGCGATCGGGCCTGACGTCTTGGCGGCTCTGACGCAGCAAACCGGTTTGTCGCGAGAGGAGATCCTCGCGCGACTGTCCAAGGAGCTTCCGCAGGCCGTTGATCAGTATACGCCCGAAGGGCGGATCCCCAGCGCCTGACCGAACCGCTTGGTCATTCGAAAGGTGAGCGCCGCCCATAAGGTCAACGGCGCTCATTGATACCGACCACGGCAGAGCGCCTCGGCTTTCTTGCAAGGCCGGGCGCTCTATCCTTTTGACCTGCCTCCTACCTCCATCGCCTCATTCCTGAAAGCCGGTAATCAGGTAGCCTTCCAGCGCTCTGTTGCGACGCGGAGCGTGGGAGGGGCTGATGCATACTGACCGCTTTGTCGTCTTCAAGTTTCAAGACGAGTGGCTGGTAACCTACGCAGACCGGGAACAGACGGCATTCGCAACGCGTCAGGACGCGGAACGGTCGGCTTTCGACGCGGCGGATACGCTCGCATCCAATGGCCATGCCGTTTCCGTGCTCATCATTCCGGATGTCTCGGAGAATGTCTCCAAACCCTATCCGCACATGGAAAGATCCATCCGGAAGAAGAGCCTGAATTAGAGCCGTCCTCGCTTCGACGCGGTCTCCCACCCTCTCTCGATCCCTTAGCCTCGCCTTCGAGCATTCGCTCGCTTGTGTGCCGGTAGTAGCGCATCGTGCGAACCTGGAGGTGCGCGTCAGCGAAATGTGGATCCGGTTGTCCGCGCGGGACGATGCTCATCTCAAGGGTTCAAGCATCGGATGGATCCAAAAGTGGTTTCCACTTTCGGGTCCGATGCTCTAGGTTAGGATTATACTGGATGTGCTCCTTGGGAGCGGGATGTCGGCGATGCTCTGGGCAAAGAAGGCAATCGGTCCCGCTGAATGGGGCCCGACTCAGGACCAGTTCGAAGAGCTTTTCGTCAAGCTCGGAAGCCCGAAGCAGATGATGCTCGCCGCTGCGTCCGACCCGACGTCCGGCCAATCGATCTTCCTCATGAGCCTTCCGAATACGACGTTTCTGGGCTCCTTTTCAGGCTTTGAATGCGTGACCGAGGAGGCACTGCCCTCGGAGGCTGCACTGCTTGTCGGTCACAACGACGAGTTGCTCAAGCACTTCAAATATCCGGCGCGAAGGCCGTTGTCTTAGGCCGAACGGTTCTTTTCCGCTGAACTTCCCCTCCTCAAGCAAGCCTTCGGCAAGCTTGGGCATTGGGTTGCCACAATTCGCTGCCAATGGCCGAGGTTGTTCGAGCCTTTGCAGTGGAGAGCATCGTGACCGCAGCCCACGATTTCGATGAGATGGTGGATCTACTCGCACTAAGCCGACCCTTCGAGCGATCGGCGGGCATGACCATGGCGTGCAAGATCGCGGCATTGCCGCTTCGGGATGCCATCACCCTGGTCGTCGAAGATTGGGCCGACGACAAGTTCAGGCAATTGAGTGCCGTCATCGTCAGGCGGTCGGCCCCGGCCATCCGCAGCTTCGAGGAGATCCGGCATCTCTACGAGACGGCCGAGATCGCGCCCGCGACATGAGCGAAGCGGGGTGACGCTCCCTAGGCACTCATGATGCCCTGCATTTGGGCTCACCGGCTCATATTTCACCACCCACCCCCCTTCCCTCCTGGGCCGGCAACCGCTTTGATGGGCTCGGCTCAGCGACCGATTGGAGGAACGGGGTGGAATTCAACGAAGCAAAGTGCTCATGTCCGAAGTGGTTTCCGGTCTTCCTTTCCGGCATCGGGCTTGCGAGTCTCGCCGTGTCCCATCTGTTCTGGTGAAACCCGCCCATCGCGTGCCTGGGGCGGCTTTTCCCTCTGCTACTGATGCGATCGGGCCATTTTGGACCTTGACGAAAAGACCCTGTTCGCGTCTATTGCGCCACCTGCGAAGCGGGATCTCAGATCCGGTCTTTTCGCCTGGAGACGTGGCCGAGCGGCTGAAGGCACTCGTTTGCTAAATGAGCATACCTCAAAAGGGTATCGAGGGTTCGAATCCCTCCGTCTCCGCCATTTGCCTTGCCTAAGCACTTGAACCTTTTAGAGTATTTTGGTTTGCATGGTGGCCGTCCCCACCGCTTTTCCCACCTTGGGCTCTCGGTTGCTCCTTCTGATCCGTGCTTTTCCGGCGAGCCTTCAAGCCCTCATCTGGGCCAATCACCAACGCTGTGACAATAGTGCCGGTAGCTCCTGAAAGGAGTGATCCGGGTGCTGTGACAATAGTTACAATAGGTCGGGTTTCAGGGGCTGTCGGCACAGTGGCGCTCGGCAGGCCGAGCGCCTCGCCCGCGCGTCAGGCCTTGGTCCGCAGGCGGGCTCTCCAACACATCAGCTCCGTTAGCTCCGATAGCTCCGTTAGCTCCGTTAGCTCCGTTAGCTCTGCAAAATGCAGTTTTGGGTTGGAGCCTTGCTACACTTGCTACGTTTGCTACGGTTGTAGGACCAAAGTATCACCTGAGGATTATTCTCATTGCGACCCGAGCTTTCGGAGTAGGAGCCGTCGCCCAGCGAACCGCCGCCACGCCCGTCGCTGCCGCCCGACATGCCGGTGTCGCCTGTGCCGCGCCCGTCGCTGCGGACGCCGTCAATGCCCAGGACGTTATCCCTCATCGCGCCGCGCGTGCTGGAGCGGGAGACGAGGCTTCCCCGCTGATCGTAGACGGAGCGGGTGATGCCCATGGCCTGATCGAAGCTGTCGACCACATCGGCATAGCCCCTGTTCGAAAACCCGAGGCCGCCGAAGGGGTCGTTGGGGCCGAAGGCATCGCGCCCGCCATAAGCGCCCGCATTGTCATGGATCACTCCGTCAGCCGTGCGCTGGGTCTCCCGGCCCGTGGCATTCGATCCAGCAGCGCGGCCAACCGGCCCCGGCGACCAGAAGTCCTCGCGGGCCATTGGCGCGGCCTGTTGCACGGCAGACTGTTGCACGCCGGGTCTGGCCACGTTCTGCGGCAGCATGGTCCCGCCGAGCAACTCAACTCGTTGACCCCGGCATTGCCCTTGAGCATCGTGCCGACGCCCGAGAGAGGCCGTGACGGCGGGATCGGGCCGACATTCGGGTTGCGCATCCCGACCTTGCCGGGGCGCTGCGGTGGCATCGGGCCTTCATAGTCGAAGTTGCCGATGGGATCGCGCATGCCCCTGGTGCCGAAGGAGTTGCGGCCCGCGAAGCCCTTGAGCTGGGCCATCGGTGCCTGACTGATGGGCTGCGGACTGCCATAGATGCTGTCCGCAAACGACGACGGCCCGTAATTCGAACCGAAATTGCCAGTGATTGAGGGGTCAAAAGGTTCATAGCCGAAGCTTTGATCTCGCCCCGCAGGCGAGCCGGGACCGTAGTAGTTGGGTCCCGTCATGACGTGGCCCGCCCTGCCGACAGGCATCGAGCCGTGCTTCCTCTGCAAGTCGCGCTGATCAGCGGCCCCGCCTCTTCTTCTTCGCCGCCTTGCGCTCGGCCCATTCCATGACGTTCATGTTTGACCGAAGGCTGACCGTGCCATCCGGCTGCTGCACGGCCTCGTAGGTCAGCTCCTGCGCGACCGGCTTCTTCTCTTCGACCGGCCTGAAAGCATAGGGGCGTGACATGCAACTATATCTCACTTCATCCGCCACATGGTCTTCGCCATCGCTGTTCAAATCCTCTGGTCGATCAGGATCGTGCTGCAACACGGGCACGGTGCGGATGAAATGAACGCAGGTTTCGAACACGTAAAACGCCGGGGTCCAATCAGGGACTGGGCCATCCTCGGTCCAGCCTTCACCGCGCAACCTCGATCTCAGTTGATCCCAGCCGCCCATCGCGCCCTTGGTGGCGACACGGCTGTTGTCGCCGCGCCGGATGTTGCGAATGCCGTTGACGACCATGCGCTCGGCCAGCGATGGGCCGCCGCTCTCGATGAACATTGACGGATCGACCACGACGTAGGCGTACTTGATGCCGTCAGACGTGTCGGGGATCGAGCGGGCTTTGATGCCTCGGGCGAACTCCTTGACATCGAGCTTGATGCCGACGTTGGCCTTGGGCTTGCCGGTGA
>NZ_VOSK01000170.1 GCF_009296175.1 Microvirga tunisiensis
GCGCATCGCCCCTGGCGCAAAGTGAACGTCACGGATCGCCGGACGGCAAAGGACTTTGCTGTGTGCATGCGCGAGCTTGTGGATGTCGACTTTCCGCAGGCCGAGCGGATCCGGGTGGTGATGGACAATCTGTCGACGCACACGCCCGGGTCGCTCTACGAGGCTTTCCCGGCCGCGGAAGCGCATCGCCTCCTGGAGCGGCTGGAGTTCCACTTCACTCCCAAGCACGCGAGTTGGTTGAACATGGTCGAAATCGAGATCGGGGTGCTCAAGGGCCAGTGCCTGGACCGGCGGATCGACACGCGCGAGGGGCTCGAGCGGGAAATCGCGGCTTGGGAGCGCGAGCGCAACGCCGGCGGCGCACGCATCACCTGGATGTTCACGACCGAAAAGGCCCGGGCCAAAATGAGCCGCGCCTATCCTAAACTCGCCCCTCTCGAGCCACTCGCCAAAGGGTCATAATCACTGTGCCGAGGATCTAGGAGAGAAACGGCAGGATCAGAAGGGCGTCGGGCTCGAGGCCGGCCCGCTCGCACACCTCCTGCGACTTCGCCAGATAAACCTCGGCCATCGCTGTATTCCCGGCATCGAGATTGAGGGTGGCGAGCCCATCGTAGCACGGAACGAGGAGCTGCGGATCTCCGATCCGCTCGGCCAGACTTAAAGCCTCCTTGTAAGCAGCGAGGGCCGAGACGTGATCTCCATGGCATTGGTGGATCTGGCCCAGGACGATCAGTGGCACCGCCAGATGATCGAGAAGCCCGAGCCTGCGATCGAGGTTGATCGCCGATTGCGCCGCCTCGATCCCCTCCACCTCACAGCGGTCCGTCAGCGCGCAATAGGCGACGGCAAGGTTCGCATGGAGGCGCGACTGAAAGCTGAGATCGCCCACCTTCTTCGCAGTCTCGAGCCCTAGGAGGCAGGTCGCGATGCTCCGGCGCGGGTCGAGTGAGCTGTAGAGTACGCCGAGGTTGGCATAACCGCGGCAGGCCGCCTGCAGCAGGTCGTATGACTCGGCGAGCCGGATGCTCTGCTCGATCTGATTGACCGCGTCGTTGAGGCGGCCCGTGTGCGCAAGCGCCACGCCCAACGTGTTGTAGGCCTGCACCCGCGTTGCCGCCGTCTGACGGGCGTGCTCAGGATCCGCTTTGGTCTCTTCCCCTCTCGCCGTCTCAGTGAGCGCACGCTCGGCCCAGACGATAGCGCCCGCGTTGTCGCCGCTCCGAAATGCAAGTCGGCCGAGCTCCTGGAAGAGCTGCGCCCGCTCAATGGGGCTGCCGTCCTCGCCCAACTGCTCGAGGCCCGACGCGAAGCAGGCCGCAGCGCGCTCTCGATCGCCGGCCTCCCAGTGGAGGGCCCCAATCTTGCGGTGCAGGCGAGCAGCGCCTGCGCGATCTGCCGCCATCTCGAGCGCCTGCCGCACCGCCTCATAATGCGTGAGAGCCTCGGCCCGCTGTCCAGTGAGCGCCAAAAGCTCTCCGAGCCGCTCGCGCACCGCCTGCACCTGGCTGTCGCAGGCCTGGCAACCGGCGAGGGTCTGCAGAGCGCGCTGGTAATGGCGGATGGCGTCATCGTTGGCGTAGACCTCGTGCGCCCGGTCGCCCGCAGCCATAAGGTAGCGTGCACCCTTCGGCTTCTCCCGAGCGAGGCTCCAGTGATGGCCTAGCGCTTCGAGGTCGCTCAGTTGCGAAGGATGAGGACCGACGATGCGCTCGAGCGCGCGGCCCGCCCGCTCATGCAGCTCACTCCGGCGGGACAGGAGCAGGTTCTCGTAGACGACCTCGTGTACGAGCGCATGCGTGAATCGGTACCGCCTGCCCGCGCGGCTTTCTCCGATTTCCTGGATCATCTCGAACGCGCCGAGCCGGTCGAGGGCGGTTCCGGTGCTCGCCCTGTCGGTCGCAATAGCATGGAGCAACGCCTCGTCGAACACCATCCCCAGCACGGCGGCCTCTTGGAGCAGTCGCCGGGCATTGGCAGGAAGCCGATCGACGCGGGAGAGAAGGAGCCCGTGCAGCGTGGGCGGAATGTTGACTGCGTCGCAGGCTCCGGTACACGTCCACCATTCGCCTTGGCGGACGAGCACTCCCGTGCTCACCAGGCTCCGGACGATCTCCTCAACAAACAGCGGATTACCCCCGGCCCGCGTCGTGATCAAATGCTGGACCCGAGCGAGAGCGGCCTCGTCGAGCCGGCCGAAAAGACCCGTCACGAGGGCCTGGATCTCTTCAGGAGAAAGCGCCGTGAGCCGGATAATTCTCTGAGATGCCTGGGCGACAAGGGGCGGGGGTGCGTCGGGGCGATGCGAGACTAGCATCATCAAAGGCTGATCGGCCAAGTAGTCGGCAATGTCTCGAAGCAGGTCCACCGATGCTGCGTCGGCCCAGTGGAGATCTTCCACGATCATCAGGACCGGCGTTTGCTGAAGGCGCCGCTCGACCAGCGTGCGCGCGGCCAGCGCAATCTGGCGCTTGAGCTGCTCGGGATTTAAGTCGTGGGGGCGCCCCTCCTCGACCCCGAGCAGATAACTCAGCACCGGCACGATGGCCTCTGTTACCTCGGCCGGTGCTCCGAGCGAGCGGAGGCCTATTGCCAACTTCTGCCGTGCAACATCGAGCGAGTCACCCGGGTTCACCTGGTAGCCCTCGCGGAACAGCGCCGCGAAGACACTGTAGGGTGGCTCACCAAGGGACGAGCAGTCGGCCCGGCGGATGGCTGTGCGGGCCAGCCGGCCAGTATCCTCAAGCCGCCTCAGGAACTCTGTGATCAGCCGCGACTTGCCGGTGCCGGCCTCGCCAATGAGGCTGACGACCTGTGCCCGGCTCCGCTGCATCTGGTCGAAGGCCGCGAGGAGCTGCTCCAGCTCTTCGCTACGCCCGACCATCGGAGAGACAAGCCCGTAAGCGGCAAGCCCGCGCGCCGATTGCGGTTCGGCGAGCACGCCGAGCAGGCGGTGAACCACCACCGGTCCGGCCTTGCCGCGCAGAGCCAGTTCGCCGGCCGGCTCGAACGCGAAGCCATGCCTGGTGAGGGCATGGGTGGCGTGCGATACCAGGATTGTCCCCGGCGCTGCCGCCCCAACAAGACGGGAGGCCGTGTTCACCGCATCGCCTGTCACGTCATAGGCTGCACTGGCGGCATCGCCGAGGCTGCCGGCCACGACTGGCCCGGTATGCACGGCGATGTGCAGGGTCACCGGCTGGCCGAGGCGCCCCTCCCACTGATTGCTCAGCACCGCACCGCGGGCCAGCATATCGAGCGCCGCGTGGAGAGCCCGCGCTGGATCGTCCTCGTGAGCGGCCGGGGCCCCGAAGAAGGCAAGGACGGCATCGCCGAGGAATTTCGCGACAAAGCCGTCATAGCGGGCGATTGCCTGGCTGAGGGACTCAAATAGCGCGTTCTGAAACGCGCGCACCTCCTCAGGATCGAGGCGCTCGGACAGGGTAGTAAATCCCGAGAGGTCGCCGAACAACACGGTCACCTGGCGGCGGTCCACTTCCCGGCACGGGGTATCCGTTCTCGCTGCCGGAAAGGTTTCCGTCGGCTCGACCGCGGTCGGCGCGCAGCCCACGGGTGTTACTTTAGCTCTCCTAGAATCCGCTGGGACGGAGCCCGTATCCCTGGCCACCCCGCAACGAGGGCAGAATGCGAAATCAGGCTCGCACGAGAAGCCGCACGCCGCGCAGGGCGTTGGCTGTCGGCGACCGCACCGCGGGCAGAAGGCGACCTCCGATAATAGCTCGAAACCACAGCCGACGCACGTCATCGAAAGACCCGTAGCTTGGAAAGCGGCCCTTACCACAGCAGTCAGGTGTCGGACGTCTCCAGGTGCTCGATGTTAGCACGTGGGCTGGCCAATCGTATGCACTGAGCCCACGAGAAGGGCGGCTTTGGATCAGACTCTGAAGATCCCCTGCCCTTCGGGAGGGGCAGCTTAGGCACGGAGAGCGGACCAAAGCGTTACTTCCGCGACATGCCAATTCCAGCAATTACTGTTCCAGGGTCAATAATCTTGGTGGGCTGTCGAAATCGGCCGAGAACGCCCTACCTGTAGATGTTCGCCGCCGGCCTGAGGACAATGATTCCGATGGCCCCTCCTCGCGGGTGGAGCTGTGTTTCTGCCGAGGCGTCGCGGTGGTAGCCCAGATTGCCTCTGTGAGAGGCGATTGGTGCAAAGGACGATGAACTCCGATGACGGTTGCCGCTCTTCCCTCCAGCAGTCCCCTGCTCCGGTCCAGCTTTCAGGAGCTCGCCACCGTCAGTCAAGCCATCCTGGATGCCATGCCCACGGCCCTGTATGTCTGCTCGGCAGATGGGGCCATCCTGCGCTACAATCGGCGGGCCGCCGAATTGTGGGGTCGCAAGCCCCGCCCGGGCGAGACCGACGAACGTTACTGCGGCTCCTTTCGGCTCTACCACCTGGACGGACGCCCGCTTGCTCATGCCGACACCCTAATGGCGCAAGTCCTGCGCACCGGCGAGCCCGCCCATGGGCTCGAGGTCCTGATCGAACTGCCGGATGGAAGCCGCCGCACCGTGCTGGTGCAGATCGAGCCGCTGCTGAATGACCAAGGCGGTGTTCTTGGCGCGATCAACTGCTTCCAGGACATCTCCGACCGGAAAGTCCTCGAGCTCAAGCTGCGTCAGAGCCGGCAGGATCTTGAGGACTTCTTCGAGAACGGCGCCGTGGGGCTCCACCTGGTGGCCGCGGATGGCACCATCCTGCGCGCCAACCGGGCTGAGCTTGACCTCCTCGGCTATACGGCGGACGAATATATCGGCCGGCCGATCGCCGACTTCCATGCCGATGCTCCCGTCATCAGGGACATCCTCCAGCGCCTCTCCCGGGGCGAGACGTTGGACCGGTATCCGGCCCGCCTGAAGGCCAAGGGCGGCTCGATCCGGCATGTCTTGATCACGTCCAACGTGCACTTCCGCAATGGTGAGTTCCACAACACGCGCTGCTTTACGGTCGATGTGACCGACCAGCACCGAGCCGACGAGGCCCTGCGGGACAGCCAGCAGCGGCTGGCTGTGACCTACGACCAAGCTCCCATCGGCATTGCCGAGATGGACGCGGCCGGGCGCTTTGTCCGTGTCAACGCAGCTCTCTCGGCCATCATCGGCTACGCGCCCGAGGAGCTTGTGGGGCGATCCTTCCTTGAGCTGACCCACCCTGAGGACAGGGACAATGATGCAGAGCAGTACGCGCGACAGGTGCGAGGCGAGATCGCCCATTACTCGATCCAGAAGCGCTTCCTGCGCCGGGATGGTGGTATTTTCTTCGTGAATGTCCTCAGCTCGTCCGTGCTCGACCAGCAGGGGCAGTTCCGGTACGGCGTGCGCGTGGTCCAGGACGTGACGGAGCAACGACAAGCAGAGGAGCGACTGCGCGAGAGCGAACGTCACGTTCGTGAACTCCTGGAGGCGCTGCCGGCCGCAATCTACACCACTGATGCCGCAGGCCGGATCACCTACTACAACCAAGCCGCCGTCGAGTTCTCCGGGAGGAGGCCTATCCTGGGCAGTGATGAGTGGTGCGTGACCTGGCGCCTCTTCACGCCGGACGGTACCCTGCTGCCGCATGATCAATGCCCGATGGCTGTCGCCTTGAAGGAAGGTCGCGCTGTTCGCGGGGCAGAGGCGATTGCCGAGCGCCCAGACGGCACTCGCGTTCCGTTCATTCCGTTCCCGACGCCGCTGCGCGATGCTTCTGGCAGGGTCATCGGCGCGATCAACATGCTGGTGGACATCACGGAACGAAAGCAGGCGGAGGAGCATCAGAGGGTGCTGATCGACGAGCTGAACCACCGGGTGAAGAATACGCTGGCCACCGTTCAGTCGATTGCGACCCAAACCATCCGGACCTCACCCGCCATCGTGACCTTCTCCGGGAACTTCGAGGCTCGCCTCCTGTCGCTGAGAAGGCGCACGAGCTGCTAACACGTCAGGCGTGGACGGGCATCAATTTGCGCGACATCATCTGTCAGGAACTGGAGCCCTACGACGACGGCTCTGCCACGCGTGTTCGGCTGAAAGGCCCAGACCTTACTCTGGAGCCTCGGGTGGGCCTCGCCCTTAGCCTGGTCCTGCACGAGCTCACCACCAACGCCGCCAAGTACGGTGCCCTGTCGACCGAGCAGGGTCTCGTCACCGTGCGCTGGAGCGCTTCAGAGTCCGGCCTTCCCGATGTCCTTCGGATCGACTGGATGGAAAGCGGCGGCCCCGCAGTCAGGCCACCTGCCAACCCCAGCTTCGGCACCCGCCTGATCGAGCGCAGCATGACCAAGGATCTTCAAGGCATGGCCACGCTCGATTTCGATCCCGCAGGCCTGCGTTGCATCCTCGAGTTGCCGCTCAATCAGCTCTGAGGCCGTCGATGTCCGTGCTGAGTGGATTGCGCCTGCTCCTGGTGGAAGATGAGAGCCATGTGGCCATGCTGATTGAGGACATGTTGGTCGACATGGGCTGCGATGTGGTGGCAAGCGCGGCCAGAGTTTCAGAGGCCTTAAGGCTGATTGACGCGACGGACATCGATGCCGCCGTGCTGGATGTCAATGTGGCCGGCGAGAAAGTCTTTCCAGTGGCCGAGAAGCTCCGGGAGCGGGCGATCCCTTTCGTATTTGCAACTGGCTACGGGGCTGAAGGGGTGCGCGAGGATTTGCGTGCTCAGCCTGTCATCGCCAAGCCGTTTCCGCAGTCACAACTCGAAAAGGCCTTGATTAAGGTGGTCAGCCGCGATGACGGGAACACGCCTGCTCCTCCCGTGAGCGACATCCGTTCCAATGACCCGTGAGGTTGCTGTCGGCGTGCTCTGTCTCGTCATGCGGGAGCTTGGGCACCCATTTCAGGTCGATGATCGAGGACGTGCGCGAGGAGGTAGCGCACCGCAGGCCCGGCACGCTTCCGGAAAATGTGACCGTCCCGACGGCTCTGTCGCGCCTCCGCGACGCTCAGGAGAGTTCCGGCGGGGCGCCGGGAGTGCAGACTAGTTTGACGCCAGCATCTCGTCTAACCAGTCTTTGCTGGCATCGTAGATGTCCGCGGCGTGCTTGCGGGCGGTCTCGATGTCGTCCATGCCGCCGATGGTGCGGTGCTCCCGGGCGCGATGGCGACCGCGAAGTCGCAGCTGTCCACCTGGGCCTCGAGCTCCTGCAGGGCGGAGCGCGTCGCGCGGAACACGCCGTCGGTCCAGAGGATCGGCAGGAAGTTGTCGTGCGCGAACGCCTCAAGTGGGATGACATGCACTGCTCGACCTTCAGCATCGACAATCTCCAACCGCCATCCTCACCACTCATTCAGAATGAACATGCCGAGGTGGTTCATGAGCCGAGAGGATCGGCTCATGAACGCTTGGCACCTCTGCCTTGTCGATAAATCCGCTTAGCTAGTGTGCTCGCATCTTCCTTGGCCTTGTCCGCAAGCTCACGCCTGATATCACTGAGGCAGCCAAGCGCCTGCTGACAGTCAGAGCAGTGAACAACTGAGGTATCATGAGACTTCGTGGGCACGAGGGCACGTGTGGATCCGCAGACCGAACAAAGGTAGCTCAGGCTGACCGTGTCATTCGTCACTGCGTGTCGAGTCCTTGTGTTCACTTAATTGGCGAACGCTAGAGAGGCCGACGGCTAGTTTGTCTTGAAACCCGCTGGCGTGAGGAGAGGATGGAAGGTTGGCTCATCCTGCGGCTTGGACACAGCGACAGCGGAGGATCCAAACTTCGGCAGGATGGGCGCCGCGATGACACCTGCGACGAAGGCGAATGCTGCAATGGCAAGCCCCACCCGTCCATAGGCAGCCACCAGATCCTTGCGCGTCATGCGAAGCCTTGAACTCGTTGAGACTATGCGGACCGTAACCGTTTCCAAGGGATTAGCAAGTGTCCGTGCCTGCTGGGCGCCCCTCTCGCGCCCGGCTCTCTCCCCATTACTACGGGTTTTTATAACGAATGCGCGTGGCTTTGAATCGTTTGCTCAGAGTGCGAGGAAAGGCCCCATGTCCAATCTGGACATTTGATTCAAACATCCAGGCACTCGTTTCGAAACCAAGTGCAACGGATTCATGCTTTTGAGGGGCTTGCTGCGGCGGGCGCTGGCAGGATTGGATGCCTCGACCGTGACAATGGGTGCTCCGGGAAAGGAAAACCCGCTGGCTTGCGCTAGCGGGCTCTCGTTTAGGATTGATGTCTATTGTGATGGGCGGATGATGAACTGCCCCTAACCGACGCACCGGCAACAGTACTGCCTCTGCCTCTCGATCATCTTGATCCTGTTCTCGACGAGGTCAGCCAGCACGCTGTTCGGGGTGAGTGCGCGAAGGTCAGTGACGGCTTCCTTCAATTCGTCCAAGGTTGCACCATCAATAAGATTTTTCTCGGCAATCAATAGGGCTTTGTCAAACTGCATCGCCAAATGCTCCGTGCTGAGACGATCCGAGCAATGGAGCCGCCGAATGGGGCGCTCCTATGTTTCCCCTGCACGCATTTCGAGGCACAGGCCCCCATACGCATTGGTAACAGACACAATCTTGTGAGGCAGTTGAATAGCCTTATTCTTATGCGACTTGGAACGCCCGACGGGCTCTCTCGCGAATCTCGTCGAGTTCGTCTTGCAGGGAATTGAGCTGCCCTTCCACTTCTTCGAATGAGGAGCACTCCGGCGTGATGAATAGGCGACCATCCTCGCCCCGGGTGTAGCGCAGAAGGGCCACCCTGAGTGAAGCCGGGTTGTCTGGTGTTCCTGGCTGGATGTCTAACTCAAAGGCTCCGAACACGTGCATGGACTCGTCTCCTCGTGGCTTTAGTTCCGTACCAGTTCCGAACCGCTTCCGGATCGGTACCCACGCCTGCTGCCCTACTCGCTGTTCTCGACAGCCCCAATAGCGGCGGTTCCGATCGCTTCCATGATTTGGTTCTGCGTCTCCGGGTCGATACGTGCCCACCACTCGCGGAAGCCTTGCCGCGTCTCCGATTCGGCAAGAACAGCGTTGGCAACCTCTCGGGTCTTATCCATCTCGTGCCTCCACTATGGCGGTGAACGCCGTGTTTTAACTCCACGTAGGCTCGCTGAGCGTAACCGCATCCCCGTCCGCGTCAGCGGATGGCGGGGTGTGTGAAGTGGTTCAATTGCGCCGGGATTTCTCCCCAGAAAGGAAGTCGACAAGCTCACTGGCGATCTGGGTATTGATCCTGTCCTTCTCGGCATCATCCATGTTCTCGATGGCCTCTGATATGAAACGAGTGACCGCCTCGAACTCGTCCACCACCATCTCATAGGGTGGTTCCAGACCCCGGAGAGTGAACTCGCACTCGATGTCCGCCCTTTGAGGGTTGCGGAATTCATGGGGGTTGGTGACCCAAGCGCGCATGAGGGCGACCCATTCCCCACGGAGCTGGTCTGTGGGGACCTTCTCGAGGCTCCTCCCCCGGCTGGCATAATCCTGAACCAACTGCATTCGGCCTTCGGCAAGCCAGGAGTGAAATCCGGCCTTAACCTCATTGCCGTTCACATTGATTCCCCTTGCTGTTCAGGTCAGTTGATCTTCTTGGCTGCTGTCGTGGAGGATGGTGGTGTCTCCACCTTCCGCGAGGCCTCCAACATTATCTTCACACCGCCAAATAGCTTCTGGATGACCGTCTCCGCGTACGGTAGCCCTGCATCGAATGCGCCTCGGTTCGTCTCCAAGAGACCATCGAGCATTTCTCCAAGGATTGTCTCGAGACGGTTCCTGACTCCGTCCAGCGTCAATCCATGATGACGCGCCGCCACTGCTTCCAAGTTTCCGGCGACGTTCAGAATGAGGTGCTCAAGCACGAGGATCCGAGCTGTGACATTCTCCGGGGTGAATGGTCCCTGGTTGAAGGGAATGCCTGTTTGGTCGCTCATCGTGTGTCCCCGTTACTGCATCCGGTCTGCGCGGCTGGCCTGCTGGCGAGCTTCCCGGCTCTCCTTGACCTTGTTGAAGACGACCTTGAACACAGCGTCGGCATACTCCGCGCTGACGCTCGTAATGGCTTCAGACCCCAGCCGTGCCACTCCCTGGACGGTGGTGTCGCGAAGGAGGTTGAGATGCTTCTCGATAGCAGCGTCAGTCAGTCCCTGGGCGTCCGCAATCATGCCGAGCAAGACGACTGCGTTGTTGATGGCCAGTGTCTCTAGGACACTGAGGCGGGCAAGGGCCTGCTCTCTGGTGAACGGAAGTTGTTCGGCAGGTGCTTGAGCCTGGGATGGACGGGGTGTCTGATCAGACATGAACTCTTTCCTGTGGTTGGCCTGTCTCGTGAATAGCGAAGCCTCACCCCTGCCTGCGTCAGCAACGGCAGGGTGTGGTATGCTCTGGCAGCCGGAAACTTTCGGCGTGAGAGGATCCTGAAGCCTCGGAGGGCTATGCCATGGCGCACCGCGAACAGCACAGTACCCGGGAAGCGAAAAAGCCAAAGAAGGACAAGCCCAAAGGGGGCACGGGAGCCCAGCCCAACAGGTGGGCCGTCAGCGAGGCGCTAGAGGGGAAAGACGACTCGAAGCGCTAGGCGTCGATCCTTAGCCAGCCCAAGTGGCCTGTGCGACAGCCAGCACTTTGATGGCGACACGGCCGGCAAGAACCGCAAGCTGTGCGCCTTCTGGTGTAGGGGCGAACGACTGGAGAGGAGTGATGTCGTCCACGCCTCCGACAACGACCAGGATGAGCGGCGCGGCTGGCTTCCCGGCTTCTTGGGCAACAGAGACGGACAGGCTCCCTACGCTCCCGAGGAACTGCTTTTCTTCGAGGGCGTGAATGTCCGTGCTAAGTGGGAAATGCAGGGTGTTGGGCATTGCTGGCGCTCTCGTCTATCGGATCGATGGGTCGTTACTGCCCATAAGTCTTCATGAATTCTGCCGTCAGAGCTCGCTCGAGCTCCCATGTCAGGGGGATCAGGTTGGCTCTGTTCCACGCCCGCTGAGCCTGCTGAACGAAGCGTTTCCCTTTACGCTTGATCTCGTTTGGAAGGTGGACCGCCAAAGGGGCAAAGCTTCGACGCAGTTGAACCTCCGTCCTCTTCCTGGACGGGAGGGCAGCCTCCGCCGCTTCAGCGGCGGCTATGTCGTCTGGCGTCGGATCTGGATGGCGCACGTATGCATCTTCTTCCAATCGGCTGAAGGCGTCCTGCTGAGCCGTATAGTACTCTCTTAGGCCGGGGGCGTGGTCCAGGATAAAAGCCTCAAGGGCTTCATCTCTGCCCTCTTGCTCATGGCTGACCCACAGAGCCAGATTGGCTGACTTCTTTGGCATGTGCCGAGGCTCCTTATGCCTTGCTGTCACTGCTGGCGTTCTGGATCTCGGCTCCCCCGAGCCAGGTCCGAACTTCCTCCAGGTTGCGGAAGGTGTGCTCCATCTCGGTGAACGGCTTGGGCCTTTCCTCTGGAGCCGGATCTGCCAACAGCTCAACTGTCCAGACCGTGTTATGGGTGTCGCCATTGCTGATCAAGCTGGCGATAATTACGCCATCCAGCAGCACGTCATAGCTGCCGGCGGCGAGCCGGAAGAGCTTGTAAGTCACAGTAGACCCCAGCAAAGAGAAGCGCCCGCTGAAGTTAGAGGCGCTTCATGTACGTCCAAGCGAGGACCGGTCCCCACCCCTCCACACCTGGACAGCGTGAGAATGCCTCAAGTGTTGCACGGTGGCTGTCCCCAGGAAGGCACACAGGCTCAATGAGACGATCGGGAAGGTAGACGACGGGCGATCCTGGGCAGCTCTCCTCCCGCGAACCGGCAGTGACGCCGGAAAGTCTCAGCTCCCTGTGAAATCCACCCGGCGCGACATGACCCATAGGGAGCATGTCGGCGAGGTCATCGCCTGTCTGGGCCTCCGCACCATCCGCCAGGTCGATTACAGGGCCGCCATCATTGCGGTGCTACGGCTGCGGTCGCGACGAATATGGGCGAGCCCATCGTACGGGCCATTATCGATGACCTGAAGGTCCGCCGCGTCATTGTCCCAGCCGCCCCTCTCTGGGCGAGCGTGTACTCGTGGCCTTCTCAGGCGAGGAAGACCATCGCAGACCGCCCAAAATTGGGATTGCTGTTGCCCTTGCCGGAACGTCCAGGGACCCCTATAGTTATAACACTGGTTATGACAGAAAGGAGGTTCCTATGTCTGCCGTGCTCAAGCTTAAGCTGACCCAAGTCGGCAACTCTGTCGGGACGACCTTCACTAAAGAGGCGCTTGCTCGTCTGAAGGTCGACAAGGGCGATACCCTGTTTCTGACGGAAAGCCCTGATGGTTATCGCCTGACCCCATATGATCCGGAGTTCGAAGGCCAGATGGATGCTGCTCGCCGCATTATGCGGAAGCGCCGCAATGCTCTGAGAGAGCTTGCGAAATAAATGGCGCCAACTTGGATCCTCAAATCCACCGTGCTCGCCCTGCATGATGAGCAGATCGCCGAGCACGGTGGCCTCCCCGGGATCAAGGACGAAGGACTGCTGGAATCCGCCCTCGCCCGCCCGGAGAACCTCCACGCCTATGGCACCCCTGACATCATAGAACTTGCTGCGGCTTACGGCTTCGGCATCGCCCGGAACCATGCCTTCGTGGATGGCAACAAGCGGACGTCTATGGTCGTGACGGAACTGTTCCTGGACCTCAATGGCCAGGAACTGACGGCTACTGATGCCGAAGTGGTTCGTGTCTGGATGGCCCTGGCCGATAGCCAGAGTGATATGACCGAGGCGAAGTTCACCGAGTGGCTCCGAGAGAAGGTAGTCGAGTATCAACCGACCATTGTGTACCCGGACGACCCGCGGGAATAAGCGAGCCTGCCTCCATGAGTGAGTTGCGTAAGAGGCTGGTGAGCAATTTTATTGCTCGGGGCAAGTCGTTGATTCAACATAGGTTTGATGCTGGGCCGCGGAGGCGGATGCGGGCTGTTTCACCATTGGGGAGCCCGTGCCATGGAGGTCTGTTCTTGCACCAGCGATCTCACCAATGCGGAATGGGCGCTGCTTGAGCCGCTGATCCCCCGCAGCCATCCGGCCGGGCGGCGACAGGTTTACCCGCTCCGCCGCATCGTTGATGCGATCTTCTATCTGCTGCGCACCGGAGCCCAGTGGCGAATGCTGCCGCACGAGTATCCACCGTGTGGTGCCGTCTTCTATCACTATGCCCAGTGGCGCGAGAACGGCACATGGGAGCAGGTCACGCGCGTGTTGCGCGAGAGCTACCGCCGCACGATCGGCCGGGCTCCTCAGCCGAGTGCGGCCATCATCGATAGCCAGTCGGTCAAGACCTCTGAGATGGGTGGACCGCGTGGCTATGATGGCGCCAAAAAGGTGAAGGGCCGCAAGCGTCATCTGCTCGTTGATACGCAAGGCAATCTGCTGAAGAACAAGGTGCGGCCTACCGACATCCACGACCGCGTCGGAGCCGAGACTTTGTTGTCGGGCCTGCAGCATCTGTTTCCGGCCATTGAGTTGATGTGGGCGGACACGGCTTATCGCGGGCTGAAGGACTGGCTCCAGAAGGCATTGGGCTGGAGATTATCCATCCCGCAGCAGTGGTGGACCGGCGGCGTCTGGACACGGATTGGCGCGGAGCCGCCGACGCGCCCGAGCGGCTTTCAGGTGCTCGCACGAAGATGGGTGGTGGAGCGAACGACCGGCTGGCTCACCACCAATCGGCGGCTCGCCAAGGACTATGAGCGCTTCGTCGAAACCGGCGAGATGCTGCTCTATCTCGCGATGAGCCGCATCCTCCTGCGCCGCCTCACCCGCAAAGGCGAACGATAATTGCTCACCAGCCTCTTAGTACTACTGTGTCATAAACTCACGAGGCGAGCTATAGTCGGGAGATCCATCATGCGGAGGCGTGTGATGAACCTTCCTATCCCATCAGAGACGCGCGAGGCGCGGTTTGCCGCCTATGTTGATGC
>NZ_VOSK01000171.1 GCF_009296175.1 Microvirga tunisiensis
CAGGCGCCCACCGTCGAAAGCAGCGGTGATCTTCTTGCGGCCAACGGCTGGAAACGGGAAGGTGGCAGGTGTATCGTCCGGCATGGCGAGTGTGGCACAGGGCAATTGGTGGCAGGGATTAGTCTCAACAACCAAATCCTACGCTGCTTCAAGTGCTTAAGCTACACTCGCCAGCCTTCATCAACCTTCCCATGCATAAGAACGGCTAGCGCTTCCGCCGCCGTGACCGCGCGACCGCCAGAAGACAGCACGTCCGGCTTGATCGTGTCCGGACCACGGGAGTTGGCTACCTTCACGTCATGTCCGGCTGCACTCAGCGTTCGAACCAGGGTCTTGCCGATGTGGCCAGTGCCCAAGATGCCGATCTTCATGATTGGATCTCCTACAAATTCCTGAGGGTTTCACTCGCTCGCCGGGTGGGCGAGCGCTTCGAGCGTGCGACGGAGTTCGTCCACGCCCTGGTCTGTGAGTTGGCAGGCCTACTTGATCTTGTCGGGGATGCCCCGGATCTCGGCCTCAAAGGCACGGCTGTGGGGTGTCAGGTCGACCAGCACGCGGCGCTCGTCAGCCGGATCGCGGGTGCGCGTCACGAAGCCGGCGCTCTGCCCCCACAGCTCGACGGTGAGAAGCGATGGGGGCTTTAATGACTAGACGTTCACGATAACCTTGCCGACTTGCTCATTCGACTCCAGATACCTTGTCGCGTCTTGGATCTGATCGAAGGGAAACACCTTTGCTATGATGGGCTTTAGCTTGCCCGAAGCCAGTCCATCGGTGATGAATGCCTTCGCGCGGGACAGCGCCGCGTCATCCTCGATGATCTCATTGTAAAGATACCCCTTGAGGGTCAGGCTCTTCCCAAGCACGGTAAACTGCGGTAAAGGGGTGGGTTCCGAGCTGAGCGCACCGTATTCGAGCAGAATGCCGCCACGCGACATGCACTTGGTCAAGGCATCGAACATCGGCCCACCGATGGGGTCAAAAACGACCCGTGCGCCTTTTCCGCCCGTCAGTTCCATCACGCGGGCGACCAGATCCTCCTCCTCGGTTGCCACGACATGATGCGCTCCAGCGTCGAGCAGGGCCTGGCGCTTGGCACTGGTTCGGGTGGTCGCGATCACGGTCGCGCCGGCCATGCGGGCGACCTGGAAGGCGGCGAGCCCCACGCTGCTCGAGGCCGCGGTAACGAGCACGAACTCGCCCGACTTCAGTTTGGCCTGGTCGACGAGTGCGCCCCATGCAGTCACGTACTGCATCCAGGACGCCGCAGCCTCCTCGAAGGACAAATTTTCGGGGTGCTCGACCAACATCTTCGCCGGGAGATGGGCGATCTCACCGTAGGTGCTCCAGCGGCTCATGTCCGAGGTCGGAATGACGCTGACGACATCTCCCTTCCTGAACTCGCTGACGGAGGAGCCGACGCTTTCGACAACGCCCGAAGCCTCGTATCCAAGCCTGCTGGGGAAGACAGCCTGCTGGACATAGGCGTTGCGCCGGAACATGGATTCGGCCCGGTTCAGGCCGATGCTGCGGACTGAGATCCGCACCTCGTCATGCTCCAGTGCCGGCAGCTCCACGTCCTCGATCCTGAGGACATTCGGATCGCCGTATTCATGAAATCGCACGATGCGCGCCATAGCTTGCTTCCTTTCCTTGATTATCGATGTGATGGGAAATGCGGCAGGAGATGCTCGCCGAGCTCGTCCAAGACCTCCTCGGCCGGACGGCGGGACATCTTCATGTTCAGGGCGACGTGGGACACGCCCTCGGCTTCCTGGCGCTTCCAAAGCTCGCGCAGGGCCTTGCGTCCCACGCTGATGCCCTGTCCGACGCGCAAGGGTGCGTCCGGGTCACGGTCGAGGTCGAAGAACGTGCCGTAGCCGTAGGGTTTGAAGGCCCCTTGCAACACCGACCGCCATTGGGCGGTCAGCTCCGCCATGCGGTTGAAATTGCTCTGGTGCCCGATCCAACCGTCCACATGAGCGGCCAGCCACTCGACGGTCTGCCCGGCCCGGCCGATTGCGATCATCGGCAGGCGCGGCGACACGGGCTTGGGAACGAGGTCGAGGCTGCCGTCGAGGGTGCCGTAGAACTCGCTGCGATGCCGTGGAAATTCCTGCTCTGTCACGGTACGGATGAGAGCGGACGCGTCCCGGAAGCGGCTCGCGCGGTTCTCGAACTCTGCCCCGAAGGCTGGGTATTCCAAGGGCCGGTCACCTGAGGAGAGCCCGAGGACGAAGCGGTTGCGCGTGAGATGGTTCAGCGTGGTCGCCTGCTTGGCCACCAAGAGGGGATCCCGCAGTGGCAGGACGATGCCGGCAGTGCCGATGGTGATCCGGCTGGTCGCAGCCGCGAGCCAGCCAGCATAGGCCATCGGGTCGAAGACCTGCCCGAGGTCGCCGAAGGACGGATCATGGAAGGGAACGTCCCGCAGCCAAATTGCCGTGAACCCGGCATCGTCGGCAAGCCGTGCCAGCCTCGCGTGGTCGTGCATGGTCGGAGCTGGGCCGTGGGGATAGGCCTCAAGGGGCGCAATGAACCCGAAGGTGAGTCCGCCGTCTTTGAACACGCGGGCAAACCCACGATGTGACGAGGTCAGATTATGTTCCATCGTAATCATATCGCGTCTGAGTCTAAGAACTCCGGCGGCGGCGATCGATTTGATCCCGCGATCAACATATGTTCGGCGTTTCGAAACAATGAAGGCTGGATTATTCTGTCGCATAATCGGAGAGATGGTCGTTCAAACCGGCAGCCCGGACACATCGATCTTGCTTTTCGCAAGCGCGGAGGACCTGTGGACCTGCTTCAATCGATGCGCATCTTCCTGAAGGTTGCGGACTTCGGCAGCTTCACTCGAGCCGCCGAAGCCCTGAACATCGGGCGCCCCCAGGTCACCCTCTCCATCAGAGACCTTGAGGCATCACTGGGCGTGCGCCTCTTCCAGCGGACGACACGCAAGGTGACCTTGAGCACCGAAGGCGCGTCATTCTATGAGCGGGCCGAGGAAATCCTTCGCAGCGTAGCCGAAGCAACCTCGATGTTCGGTCGCCCTGGAGGGTCGCTACGAGGGAAGTTGAGGATCGATATCCCGTCCGCGTTCGCTCAGGCAAATTTCACCGACAGCCTGCGGGAGTTCACGCGTACCTATCCGGATGTGGATCTCGTGCTCGGTGTCACGGACCGCAACGTCGATATGGTTGCAGAGGGCGTCGACTGCGTCCTGCGCATTGGAGAGCTCAAGGACTCCAGCATGGTTGTCCGGCGGATCGGGGCCGCCCTGATGGTCACTTGTGCATCACCTCGCTATCTGGAGGAGTTCGGCGAACCGATCGGCCTCTCGGATCTGCCTGAGCACCGGAGCGTGAACTTCCTATCGGGATCGAACCGTAGGCCCCTTCCCTGGCATTTCCTGGAGGACGGCCAGCCAACGGTCCTCACGCCGAAGGGTGCGATCTTGGTCAACGACTCCCATGCCTACGTGGAATGCGCCGTATCGGGGTTTGGCATCGTCCAGGTGCCCGGCGTTCTCGTCGACCGTTATCTGGCGGACGGAAGGCTGCGCGAGATCCTGATCCCGTTCCGTCCACTGCCGCGCCCGGTGTCCGTTCTCTATCCCAGCAAGCGCTACCTCGCTCCACAGGTCCGGGTATTCGTCGACTGGATCCAGGAGCGGTTCACGACCCTGCATGGCACCTGGCTCACGGACCCCTGAGGCAACCCTCCGCGTTCTCACCAGATCATCGTGCTTGGGAGCATGTGTAGACGCCCCTGGTAACGCAAGAAGAATCTTCAGGTTTGGTACAGCGCGCAGGTCTGATGCGGACATGTGTGCGGCCTTAATGCGGCTCACATGCCGCGGGCCCGGATGGGAGTACGCGGATCAGGTCCCAATCAGTTCTACGCGCTCGAAGCTCTCGTGCTCAAGCTGGTTTATCTGATCCCGTCTCAATGACCGTTGCGCCATCTCTCTCCTTCGACCTTCCTACGCCCCAACAGCCTCACAGCCGCAACTGCCTACGCAGCCGCGGCAGGAGCCCGATAGACTTCACCGCGTGCCAGTAGCGCCCAGACGATGCGAGCCATCTTATTGGCCAGCGCCACTCGCACCAGCATCGGCGGCTTGTGTGCCACCATCCGTGCAATCCATGATCCAGACGGCGCTCCGTTGCGGGCGACCTGGAGTAAGACACTGTTCGCGCCGATGATGAGCAGGCGGCGCAGCGTTCGCTCGCCCATCTTCGAGGTGGCTCCGAGCTTCTGCTTTCCGCCTGTGGAGCGTTGGAGCGGGGTAAGACCGACCCACGCGGCGAAGTCCCTCCCGCACCTAAAGGTCTCAGCCGGAGGGGCCAGCGCCGCCAAGGCCACCGCGGTGACCGGACCGACACCGGGAATGGTCATCAGCCGACGCGCCGTCTCATCCTCCTTGGCCCGCCGGGCAACCTCGCGGTCCAAACCTGCAATCTGCTCATCCAGCCGATGGAGCGTCTCGACGAGCATCCGGAGAATCGGTCGGGCGAGTTCCGGGATCGGCTCTGCCTCATCCTCGACAGCCTGCAACAGGTGTGGAACGTGAGCCGGGCCTTTGGCCACGATGAGCCCGAACTCGGCCAGATGCCCGCGCAGGGCATTGATGATCTGGGTTCGCTGCCGCACCAGGAGGTCGCGGGCCCGGAACACGATCGCTGCGGCTTGAGCCTGTTCGCTCTTAGGCGCCACAAAGCGCATGGTCGGGCGCTGGGCTGCCTCGCAGATCGCCTCGGCATCGGCCGCATCATTCTTCTGCCGCTTGACGAACGGCTACACGTAAGCCGGCGGGATCAATCGGACTTGATGACCAAGCCTGCTGATCTCGCGCGCCCAGTGATGCGAACTGCTACAGGCCTCCATCGCCACCGTGCAGGGCGGCTGGGCTGCGAAGAAGGTGAGCACTTGGTGCTGCCGCAGCTTCTTACGGAACAGCACAGCTCCTGATGCATCAGCCCCGTGCGCCTGAAAGACATTCTTCGCCAGATCCAACCCGATTGTGCTAACCTCTCCCATGGACGCCTCCCTCAAGTGGTGCTCATCAACACCTCCACTGTGGCACACCAAGGCCGTTGGGGGGCGTCTACCCTATCAGTTCTTGTTCCGACCCTTGTTAGCTGCCGAACGTCGCCTTCGGGTCAATCAGTAACGAACGGCAGATGAAATGAAGGTCCGCTCACCGCCTCATGACCCGACCAAGATGTTCCTTCCGTGATGTGTCACAAGACGGCATTCTGGGCGCCCAAGCGGATTCCGATAAGGCCGTTTTGACAGGACCAGTAGAGCCTCAGTGGCCACGGATGTTCCAGATACACATCACCACCAGAACCAGAAGGCCGGCGCACACGAGCAGGACCAGGAGCAGAGCGATGCGGCTCAGCCTCTCATGGCGGGCGAGGCGGGCGTGGGCTGCTTCTGCCTTGCGGCGCTGCTCATCTGGTTCGGAAGGGGCACGAGACACGACACTGTTACGCTTTGGCACTTTAGAACGAGACTAGGTTTCTATCAGCCTCGCGTGTGCATGGAAACCTGCCCGGCATTGCGCAAAACCCTTAGTTTGAGATGAAGGGATAAGACTGCGGCAGCCAAGAAAAAAGCGCCCGTCCGAGGAGGGCGCTGAAGGTGTCGGAACCGTAGGGGCAAAAATTGGCCCGATGACAATCATCTATTCCGCTCGGCACCCACTGTCACTGATATAGATCAAGTCTACGTACGGTATTGTGACGTCATTCAGTCGCGAACTAGGGATCTGTACTTATTGCATACCTTGTTTGGGGTAGATATGCAGGCCTCACCGTAGGGGCAAATACGGTTCAAAGGGTCGCGAACACGGTCGCAAGATCGGACGCGGCCCTTTTTCATGGGCACTCGAACTTCCCGCGCTCGCGTGAGAAGACTGTCTGCGAACTGCGCGCGCCCATCTATAGAAACAATAGTGTGTCTTTTCAGCGTATTCGGAAGGGTTTCGCAGTGTCTCAGTCCAAGACCGAGTAGAAAGCTGGTTTACCCAGCTCTCGCACGGCGCTGACACTACCCCTTGATACTCCGGAATGCTCGCGACGGGATCCGGCCGATGGCGCATTTCCAACGGGCCGATTTCGTGTCTCATATGGCAGATGATCAGAGAGAGAACGGTAAAAGGCATTCTTACCTTCCTCTACAGCCGGCCAGACATGCTCCGCATCCTCCAGGCTGTCGAAGCCTTAAGTCTGCCAGACTGTTGGATTGGTGCCGGCTTCATCCGGAATGCTGTGTGGGATGCCCTCAGCGGGCGGCCACGGGCCTCGTCCTGGGACGATGTGGATGTGATCTATTTCTGCCGGTCGGACTCACACGCCGACCGTGATCAGGCCATCAAGCGTGCGCTCCAGGCCGTCCGCCCGGATGTGCAGTGGTCGGTGAAGAACCAGGCTCGCATGCATTTCAGGAACAAGGACCGTGCCTATACCGATACCGAGGATGCGCTGCGTCACTGGGCGGAGCGTTGCACCGCCATTGCAGCTCGCCATGTCGGAGAAGCCGTTGAGTTGTTGACACCCTTCGGTGTGGAGGACGTCCTGGACATGCTTGTTCGTCCAACACCAGCCTTCGCCTCGAAAATGGGCATCTACCGGAGCCGGATCGAAGCCGAAGGATGGCAACGCCGTTGGCCGAGTCTGCTGATTGATTACTCTCCGCCTTAGACCGGCGTGATCATTTCGCGCAACGAGTCCTACGGAGCCCTGGCAGATGCAAACTATGCTGCCTTGGAACAGCTAGAGTTAGCTCTGGGTCAAAGTTTCACGTTCCAGCGACCCAGCGAACGTCGGCTTTCGAGCGCTGAAGCGGACCAAGCTCATACGTCTCAGGCGTGCCAGGAAGGGACATTCGATATTCGTCCGTACGCCCATGATGCATTGCCGTCACTCTGCTTAAAGGTGATCGTATGGTTGCGATTAAGTGCAGGCTTGCGATGTACCGTCCGCATCTAACTTGCGATGATCAACTTTCCCCTTGGGCTGAGACATGCGTTGCAGCCGCATCGTTGGCTGCCTCAATACTCTGAGAAAACCCCTGCCCACGCGCCCACGACGCTACGAAACTACCGACAAAGACATCGCCTGCCCCGTGAGTGCTGACGAGGGTCACCGGGCGTGCTTGAACTTGGATCGGTGTTGATCCGTTCTCGCTGCCTGCGACACCATCGCCTCCGGCCGTGACGACAACCGAACCAAATTGTGACGACAACTGCATTGCTGCTTCAGCCGCCGAGGCGAGGTCGAGAACCGGGATGCCGCAGAGGTCCTCCGCCTCGATCGCGTTGACAATCAGGACGTCGATAAGACCGGCCAGTTCTGGCGAGAGCACCCGGGCGGGAGCGGCATTGAGGCACACCCGTGCTCCTGCAGCCTTCGCGGCACGAGCGGCGGCAAGGTTGATGGCTTCCGGCACTTCGTTTTGCAGGATCAAGGCCTGTGCACCAGCCCAAAGACCGGGATCGGCCACGTCGGTCTCTTTGATGCGGAGATTGGACCCCGACACGATCACCGCCCCATAGTCGCCGCCTGCGTCGGAGATCGCGACGCTCATGCCCGAGCCGACATCCGTCAGTCGAGCCACCCGCGAATGGTCGACTCCACTCGCCTCAAGTCGATTCAGCAGGAACCGCCCGAAATCGTCATCGCCGACGGCGCCGGCCATCCGGACTCTCGCTCCCGCTTTGGCCGCTGCCACCGCCTGATTGCCGCCCTTGCCACCGAACTTCGGCCGCCAGGCATAGCCCGTGACGGTCTCACCCTTCCGTGGCCGATCAGGCGCATCCACCATGATGTCGTAGTGAAGGCTTCCAACGACGACGATGGCGGGAGCGGTTGACTGGTTCATGCGGTTCGTCTCTTGGCCGTCACGGCCTTCATCGTTGCGGAAAGGTTGCGTTCGGCCGCCGCGAGGTCACGCTGAGCTACGGCCGCGAAGACAGCATCAAAGATGACGAGTTGCGCGATGCGGGCGGCGGCGTTCTCGCCCAAGAGGGGTGAGCCTTGCGCCGTGGAGCAAAGCACGACGTCCGCGATCTCAGCCAACGGCGAGGTGGCATAGTTGGTGAGAGCGATCGTGCGCGCCCCGCGCCGGCGCGCCAGTTCCAAGGCCTCGATCACGGCCGTGGTCGTTCCCGAATGGGAGAAGCCGATCGCTACGTCGTTGGGGCCCAGCAGTGCGGCCGACATCAGCATCATATGCGCGTCATCGAAGACGCTGGTGCGCACCCCAATCCGCAGGAACTTGTGCGAGACGTCGCGCGCGATCTGCGCCGAGCCGCCGATACCGTAGAAGTCGCGCTGGTGCGCCGCGAAGATCAGATCGGCAGCCCGCTCGAGGGCCTCAGGGTCCAGGATCGAGAGCGTCTCCTCGATCGCATGGATCGACGTCCTGAACACCTTCTGGGCGAGTTCCGCGCCGGTGTCGTCCGGCGAAAGCTCCTGATGCAACTCGGCCGTCGGCAGGCGGTTGTATTCGACGATCCCTGCGCGGAAATCCTTGAAGCCCGCGAACCCGAGCTTCTTGGCGATCTTGACGACCATGGCTTCGGACACACCGGCATCGTCCGCGATGGTCTTCAGCGACGTCGTCTCGTCGAGGTCGCGGCGTCCGAGGATCATATCGACCACCCGCCCCTCCAGGGGGGTCAGATGCGGCATCATCATCCGGATGCGCGGCCCGACGGTTCTCGGATCGCTATAGGAAAAGTTCATCCCCGTCCCCTGGTAGCACGATCAATCAGCATGGCGACGAGGATGATAATGCCGGTGGCGAGCAATTGGTAGAATGCCTGGACGTTGAGGAGCGTGAGGCCGTTGCGCAGGGCGCCGAGGATGATGGCCCCAAGCAGCGTGCCCACGATGGAGCCCTTGCCGCCCATCAGCGAGGCCCCGCCGATCGCGGCGGCCGCGATGGCGTCGAGCTCCCAGAGGTTGCCGAGCGTCGGGTCGGCGGCACCCAGGCGGCCGACCAGGATCAGGCCGGCGATGGCCGCGAGGCCGCCGGAGATCATGTAGCTTGCGATCTTCGTCATGGCCACAGGGACACCGGCGATGTGCGCGGCTTCCTCGTTGCCACCAACCGCCAGGAAGTATTCACCGAGCGGGGTCTTGTTGAGCACGACCCAGACGAGCAAGGCCAGCACGGCGACGATCACGACGGCACTGGGAACGCCGAACACGGTGGAGTTGAAGAGCGCCCGGAACTGCGGCGGGATCCCAAGGATGGGATTGCCGCCGGTATAGATGAGGGCCGACGCGCGGTAGAGCGAGAGGGTTCCCAGCGTGACGATGAAGGGCTGCAAGCCGCCATAGGCAACGAGCATGCCGTTTACCGCACCGGCCGCGGCGCCGAGCAGGACGGCGGCGGGAATGGCGAGCTCGATCGGCACCCCGGCGATCATCATGGCGGCTGCCGCGATCGCTGAAATGGCCGCGGTCGGCCCCACCGACAGATCGATGCCGCCCGCGATGATCACCAGGGTCATGCCGAGCGCCACGCAGGCATTGATCGATGACTGCTGGAGGATGTTCAGGAGGTTCCGCTCAGTCAGGAAGTTGGGCGTCAGGACCGCGAACACGGCCACGATGGCCAGGAGGCCGAGAAGAGTTCCCGCGTCGCGCAGGCCGAAGCTCAGAGACAGGGAACGACGAGGGGGAACCAGGGTAGCGCCATCAGTGGTGGACATGGATCAAGCCTCCCGGCGGGATTGGGGTATGGGGGTGTCGTCGGTCGATTGGGGAACCGCGAGGGCCACGATGGCCTCCTCGCTCAGTTGGTCGCGTTCGAGCGTGCCGGCGATCCGGCCCTCGCGCATCACGAGCACCCGGTCCGCCACGCGCAGAATCTCGGGCAGCTCGGACGAGACGACGATCGCCGACCGGCCTTCGGCCGCCAGCCGCTCGATGAGGCTGTAGATTTCTGCCTTGGCGCCCACGTCGATGCCACGGGTGGGTTCGTCGAACAGCAGGATGCGGGCGCCGGCCGCGATCCAGCGACCGATGATGGCCTTCTGCTGGTTGCCGCCGCTGAACTGGCCGATCGGCCGCTCGATCATCAGCGGGCGAAGGTTCATCTCGCGCATCAACTTCTCGCTCTCGGCGGCGAGGGCCCGCCGACGCACGAAGCCAAAGCGCGAGAAACGCTTCATGGAGGCGAGCCCGATGTTCGAGCGGATCGAGCGGCGAGCGACAATGCCATCGCGCTTGCGTTCCTCCGGCAGGAGGCCGAGCCCGGCCGCGATCGCCACCCGCGGTCGGCCCGTCGGGATGCTGTGCCCCTCGACCCGGATTTCGCCGGCATCGGGCCGGTCGACCCCGGCGAGAAGCCGCAGCAGCTCCGTGCGCCCAGCCCCGATCAGGCCTGAAATGCCGAGCACTTCGCCCTTGCGGAGCTGGAAGGTTGCATCCTGCACGGCCGTACCACGAGACAGGCCACGGACGTCGAGCATGATCTCGTCAGTGGCAAATCCCCGGTGGTGGGCGGTCGCCAGTTCGCGACCGACCATCCGCGCGACCACCTCCTGTTCCGTGGTCTCAGCCAGTCTGACCTCATCGACCTTGCGGCCATCGCGCAGGATCGTCGCCGCCTGGCAAACCTGGAAGACCTCGTCCATCTTATGCGACACATAGATGATCGAAACGCCCTTGGCGGCGAGCTGATGGATCAGGACGGCGAGCCGTTCGAACTCGGCCGGCGTCAGGCTGGACGTCGGTTCGTCCATGGCGATGATCTTGGCGTCTTCCATCACCGCGCGGGCGATCTCGACGATCTGGCGCTGTGCGACCTTCAGCGTGCGGATCGGCGCCGCCGGATCAATCGTGGGATCGAGGGAGCGCAGGGCTTCGGCGGCGGCGTTCTCCTGAGCGCGCCTGGCGACAAAGAGGCCGCCGGTCTTGAGCGGATGACCCAGGAACATGTTCTGAGCCACGGTCAGCTCGGGGACGTGCTGGAGTTCCTGGTGGATCATTGCAATCCCGGCCCGCCGTGCGGCGACAGGACCCGTGGAGGTCAACCGAACGCCGTCGACCTCCACATGTCCGTCCGAGGGCTTAAAGGCGCCGGACAGGATCCGCAGCAGGGTCGACTTGCCCGCACCGTTCTCACCGAGCAGCCCGTGCACCTCTCCCGGCACAACGGTCATGGTGACATGGTCGAGCGCCTGGATCGGCCCGAAACTCTTGCTGATGTCCATCAACCTGAGGCGATCGCCTGAAGTGTTCATCTCATCCCTCCCATTACCGATTGAGCAGGGCTTCCCGTCCAGGGAAGCCCTGCTTTCTCGTTCCTAGTTCGCGGGAGCGGAGATCAGAACCTTGCGCAGTTCGTCCCCCTTGACCGAGTAAGTCGCGACGTTGTCCTTGGTGATCAGCGCCTGCGGGGTCGTCACGACGCGGGGCAGCTTCTGCTTGCCGATGAGGCGGAGCGCCGTTTCCACCGCGACCTCGCCGGTCAGGACCGGGAAGGAATCGACGGTTCCCGTCAGATCGCCAGCCTTGATCGAGGCATAGGCATCGGAAATCCCGTCCGTGCCGAACACCACGACCTTGTCCTTCAAGCCCGCGGCCTTCACGGCTTCCATGACACCCAGAGCCATGCCGTCGTTGTTGGCATAGAAGCCGACCAGATCGGGGTTCTGCTGGAGAATGGTCGCTGCCGCATCATAAGCCACCTGGCGATCCCAGTTGCCGGGGACGCTCGCCACAACCTTGAACTTTCCACCCTGGCTGATGGTCTCGGAAAAGCCCTTGGTGCGCTGGCCGGCGGCGAAGACGCCTGCCTGTCCCTCGATCACGGCGACCTTGCCGCCATTCGGACGGTTGTCGAGAAACCACTTGGCCACCCGCACGCCGTTGTCACGCTGAACGTTACCGACATAGTTACGCGCCGCTGGGATCACGGCGTCGTTGACGTTGATCACCGGGATGCCGGCGGACTCGGCGCTCTCGAGGGCCGGCTGAAGATTGGAGTCGGTCTGCGGCGACACAAGAAGAGCATCGAAGCCCTGCGAGATCAGGTTCTCGGCGATCGAGAGCTGGCCGAGCTGGTCGCCCTCACTCTGGGCGGCCTGGTAGACGAACTCCGCGCCGGCCTTCTTGGCGTAAGCCGCATAGCCCTCGCCCAGGGCACGCCAATACTCATTGGTCAGCGTCTTGGACACGCCGCCGATCTTTGTTCCGGCCGGAGCCTTGGGAACGTCGCCGAGCTTCGACTGAAGCTCGGACCAGGACATCCGGTCCGTTTCGGTATCGGAGTTCAGCGGCTTCAGGTTCTGCGCGAGGGCGGAGCCTGCCAGGAGCGACAGGGCACACGCCGCGGCGAGCGACTTCAGGCGATACTTCATTGTTTCCTCCTCTTGTGTCACCGGAACATTCTCGCGGTCCGGATCGCGATGCTGGTCAGGCGCTCGCGAGCAGCGCCTCGTTGACGATCGCCTGGGACGCAACGGCATCCTGGCGTTCGATGGCGTTTCCAAGCCGATTGTCATGATCGAGCCGATCGGCGGCAGCCATGAGGCGGCGGACCGTTGCGATGTTGACCTCGCATTCGGCGACGGGGTCGAGCCCGCTCGCGTCCGGGAACGTGTCGAAGTAAAGAGCGCCGTCATAGCCATCGCGGCGGATCTGCCGCAGCAGCTCGAGTGTGGCGCGAAGGTGCACGGCGCCAACCATCAGGCCGTCATCGCGCTTGGCGTAGCCATCGTTCAGGTGCACGCCCAGAAGGCGGCTGCGGCGATGAATGAGACTCGCGACAAAGGCCGGTTGCTCATCGGCGTAGAGAACGTGGGCAAAGTCGAGCGTCACTCCGAGATTGGGCGAGCCCGCCTCGTGAATGGCCAGAAGCGTCGTCGCGGCGTCCGGCAGAAGGCTGTAGGAACGGGGCTCGTTCGGCTTGTACTCGATGCTGATCAGGCAGTCCGGATCGTGCTCGGCGACCTCACGGATACCTTCGACCTCCCAGTCCCAGACCTGGGCATAGTCGACCTGGAAGTTGTAGTCGAAACCATCCTGGCCGAGCCAGATTGTCATCAGGTTCGAGCCCATCGCGCGGGCGGCATCGATGCCGCGCTTGGTGAGGTCGATCGCTTCTCGCCTCACAACTTTATCCGGATTCGTGAAGGCGCCAAGCTTGAAGGCCGGGTTGGTGTAGTAGCGCATGGCCAAGCCGTTGATGGACAGGCCAAGGTCGGAGATCTGCCGCGCGACGGCTTGAGGGTCGTCGCTGACGTGATCGGGAAAGTTGAGATCAAGGTCGGTCAGACCTTGAGCTTTCGAGGCGCGCTCGGCCATCTGAAGCATGCTCGGCTTGCCCTTGAGATCCGGCCAAAAGGTGTGGGGCGAGGATGCGAAGGAGTTGAGGCGTGTAGCGAACCGAGTGATTGACATGAGGACCGTCCGTGTTGATGACTTCACAAATATCTCATTTGTTGTGAAGTCGTCAACTCACGATCCTGATCCAAGTTCTAGTTCTAAGGACTAAGAAACGGAGCTGTACGGTTGTCGAGAAACCTAGGGTATGTAATTCAGCTCGCAAGCATCGATCCTGTCAGGATGAGCGCAACCTGTTGAGGGCGCAAAACAATCACTAGCAACCGAGGGGTTACAGTTGGCACCCGTCGTGACCATCCCGTCCTAACAACATTCCGAAAGCTACTCAGACGCTTAGGTCGCGTAAGAGTAACATTGGCAAAAGTCCGGGCTGAGCTGGCGGGTCGGGGTTCCGGCGCAGCGACAATTCTGATTCAATCCCCTGCATGTCACCGGCCCCGGATCTTGATGGCCTGTCGAACGCCGATCTGAAGCGGTTGGTGCTGGAGCTGTTGGG
>NZ_VOSK01000172.1 GCF_009296175.1 Microvirga tunisiensis
GACTGGGTCGCCGATCAAGCCCTTCTTGTGAAGCCGATCCGTCGTTGCCCAGTCGAAGCCCTTCCAGGCACAACGCTCGTTATGCAGCGTCAGCCATAACAGCGCCAAAACGGCATCGTCGATCTTGTCCTCATCGATCTCCATGAACCGACGTTACCACGCGCGGCACCCAAAATCCCGCGGCCCCGCTCGGATGGATACCTTTAAACCCTAGCGAAGATCATTCCGGTTATAGGTGTCCTGGCTCTTGGAACCGTCGGAGTGGGCCTCAACGATCCTGATTTTCGTGCTGCCTTCCAGTTCATAGGTCAGAACGCCGTCGTCCGGATGGGTGCGCCAGCGACCTTCGGCGCTTGCCCAGATAATTCGATTGCCCTCGAGACGGCAGCGATAGCTCCAGACCGACCCATCCGAAGGGCGGTTATAGCTCACGTGCGTCACGTCACCATCCGGGCGCACCATCATGATTTGCGGGTCGCGTCCCATTACAGATCCGATCGCTGCTCGACAGACCACACCTTGTTCTGACTGGGAGATCTCTCCAGCGGCCACCGCGGTCGAAATCAAAATGCCAAGTACCGCTAGTTTTAACCGAACCATAATTAATGCCTCAAAGAAGGGTTGGACTCTCTTTCATTCCAATCCCCGCTTGGTGCAATGTTCGGTGTAGGCCGGCCCAGCATAGTCCTCAGAATAATCAACGATCATGTTTAAAAACGCTTCATCCCACACACTCCGCCGCTTCCGAAATTTGGCCCTCACGATCATGGCTTCCGCCGTCATTGCCTCCTCGCCGGAGGAGACAAAAGCAGCGGGTGAAGGCCCGCAGCCAGTCTACATCAATGGATCCTGGGTGGTCCGGAAGGCCGATACCTATCCCAACAAGAGGGTTTATCGGCGCTATTCGTTTACAAAGGACATGGAGATGCCGAACGTGATGCTTCTCCAATGCCCGAAAGACCCTGGCAAGCACGTCCATTTCAGTCTCGAAATGCGGCGGGTCGGACCCATCGATAAGGTTTTCAGTTCAGAATTCGAGAGCTTCAACGCTCGGTTCCTTGTCGACGGACGCCACAGCTTCACCCTCCCTGGGGAGTTCATCAAGACGGAGCTCTTCTTTGACCGTACGCCTGACACGGCAGAGGACTTTGATGAGGTCATCAGGGCGAGCGAGTTTCAAACCCGCTTCGGGCAGCGGGAGGTTCGGGTCGTCTTCAAGGTGATGCCAGAGTTCACAAAAGCGCTGCCCGAACTGCTGCAGGCTATGAAAGCCGGCCCGGTATCGATTCTGACGACGGCCGAAGCCATTCGTGATTGCCGCCAATACCGGGGCGAACGTTAAGCCTGCATTCATGGACCCAAGCCCAAATATCCAAGGCAATTGGCCAAAGCTGTGATGAGGGGCAAGCTCTGGCTGAAGTCTAACAGGCCCTTGGGCCACTCCCTCAGGTCAATGGTCTACAGAAAGGCCACAAGGAAAGTCGATGCGTAAGTTCGCTTCTCTGGTTATTGCCGCCTCGATCCTGGCGGCTCCGATGTCTCAGGCAGTTGCGGCTCCCCGCCCCCAGACCCCAGACATCACAAAGGAATACCCGGGTGAGGGATACACCCAGTATCGCCGCTATTACGGCGGCCCGCGTTACTATCACGGCCCTCGCTACTATCGCCGTGATCGCGGAAACGGCGGCGCTGTAGCTGCTGGTGTCCTGGGACTGGCCGCTGGCGCCCTCGTCGCCGGCGCGATCGCCAACCAGGCACAGGCCGCGCCCCCGCCCCCTCCCGGAACGCAGGATCCGCAGCTCGCCGCCTACTGCGCTCGAAAGTACCGCTCATACGATCCGGTCACGGGCACGTTCATGGCAGGCAACGGCTTCCGCTACGTCTGTACCTACTAGTAGGCCCAATATCGAACTGACACGAAGAGGCTCCATCGGAGCCTCTTTTTTATTCCCTGGGGCCATTCAGCGGCTGAAATCCCTGACAAACCCCAAAAACCATGAGCCAACGCGACCACATCACTGAGCTGGAAGAAGACGAGTTCCTTGCTGGGCCGGAGCGATATGCACGTTATCTAGAGGGGAATTTAGACGAAGACTTGCTCGACCTCGATGACGTCTTTGCCAAGACACCTAGCGAGATCCTCAGAGACTACCCGGTCACACAGCGCGACCTTTTCCTCGAGAGGCCATCCCTTCTCGTACCTAGCTACTCCTTCGCGGAAACCCACAGTGGAACTGTGCTGCTCAATCCAAGGGGTAAGATCGCGGGAGTTTATTTAGGCTGCGACGTGAGCCTTTGCCTCACCTCGCAGGGTTATGGTCTCGGCGCTGAGCTCATAGCCGAAAGGGCTCTCCGAGACGATAGCCTCCCCACGTGGGACCTGGACCGCCCCGCATACACGTTTGCCGGCGCTGCCGCCCATCGGGCCGCCTGGCGGCTTCTACAAGATCAGGTTTTTGTCGCCCGAAAGACCGGTCCAGCCACTACTATGGCCGACGTGGGAGGAATCGGGATGCCCTGCCGGCAGCTCTTCACGTCGGCCGATCGGTCCAACTCTCGCCAAGGCTCTAATTAGAGCTGGTCCCGAAAATCTGGGTTATCCTCTGGTCCCGATAGAAAGAGACCATCCGGCCCAAAATCCAGCATTGGCCCTCCCGTAAAAGGCGATTGGGTTCGTCGCTCCTTCAGGTATCCAAGAAGCCTCTCGGCCGATGCCTGATCGGACAGGGCCGCTACCAGACCCATGACCGAGGCATCAATTCCGAAAGTCCAGCCTGGCGCAATCTGTGCGCCAATCAGTCCGTCGCCGACTGTCTCGGAGACCTCGATGAATTGCTCATTCAGGACTGATGCATATGCTTTCCGCAGGGCGGACGCCAAGTTGAACCGTAAGTCGAAGGCCTCGGTCTCCGGAGGGTCAACGACAAGGCCACGTGTAGCGGTATCAAACGAGAAGACACAGGCCGTTCTGGTCTTCGGGGCGACCCCGTTGATGGTCGCGATGCGGCACACTTGAAACAACGCTTTGTTTCGTGCGCTGGTCACCTGCGACGGCGAGACGGGGCGGCCTTCGGCAAACGAAGACAGGCCCTTGCATTCTAGAACGTGGGTATCGGCGCCCGAGAAGCCAATTAGGTCGGGCTCGCTTCTCGGCCCCACCTTCTTCGGCGCGCGATAATTCGCCGGGAGCCCCTTCGGCGGCGGGCTCGCTAATTGGTGCTTGGAGATCGAATCTCGGAGGCGCTCAACCGGCGTTACAACCTCCACACCCAGATGATGCTGAGCGAACCAAAAAGTCAGTGCCTCGCCCAACTGATATGACTCAAAGGCGCGTCGTGTCTCAGTGCTATCAGAGAATCCTACCGAAGGCCGGAGATTCGACTGCAGCAGGGTATAGGCCGTACTCCACCCCCGTAGCGCCCAGGCGAAAAAGTCTCTCCGCCAAAACCGGCCTCTGGTCGGACCCAGCTTGATCAACGAACTCGCGATATTAAGACGGGTCACATCCATCCGAAGCTGAGACTGCAAATGCTCATACGTTGAGGGGAACCCAGCACACTCGAGTAGTCTGTGGTTTGGCACGTTCAATCCTGCCCGTTTTTTGGAGCCGGGACGCTAACTCGAATGCGTTCTGGATGCACTCCCCCAAGGCTGCCAAGCGGTCGATCAACTTCTTTCCTGGGGATAGAACCCCAACAGATTGTATTCCGCCCGCTTCAGGCCTTGCTAACCGCATTTTCGGCTTGGCAACGACCCGCCGATTCAAATAAGGTCACCTGGCTGAACACAAATGCGGGAGAGGTCGAACGATGATCGGAAAGGTTTGCCTATCCGCGTTCATCGCTTTGATGGCACTAGGCGCTACCTGTGAGGATGCCACCCGCCTCAATACGCGGACCATAGCCCGCTGCATCGACCCCCGCAAAATCGACTTCCAGAAGAAGATCGACACTCTCTGTGAGACCTTTTCGAGCGTCGCAGAGCTCGCAAACCCGGTAGAGCACTACGAGCGCCGTCACATGTCGTCCTCACCTGGAACGCCCGTAACCCATCCGTGGGTGCAGACAGTCTCCACCAGTTCCCCTTCGAGCGGCGCCAAAGTCATCAACATCTTCTGACCGGCGCCTGCCCTTCAGTACGCCCGAAGTAGCCCGACAACTTTGCCGTCGATTGTAATGGCATCGGCGCCATAGACTTGGGCGGGCATGCCCTGATCCGTGGAGATCAAGCCGAGGGACGTGCCCCGACGCTCCAGCTTCCTGACAACCGGACGAGAATTGTGAGGTAGAGCCAGCACGATTTCCCCAGAGGCAGCTTCGACGTGCCGCTGGATGACCACGACATCCCCTAATCGGAAGCCCTCACCTGCCATGGTGCTGTCTGGCATCACAAAGGCAACGTGATCCGGATCGCGTAACCCTCTCGCCGCTTTCGGCCCGTGCCGGTTGAGAAGATAGCTGGGGCACGGGATGATCCTCGACGGAGCTTTAAGCCAGTCCGCCCAGGAGACACGCGCCTGAGCATCCCAGAAGGGGATATGGACCATCACATGCTTGCCGGCCAGGTCCGGGCTTTCTTCCGCGGACCTGTCGCTATTCGAACCCGGCTCCACGGCGAGAGATTCCGCGCGGCCTTTGATCTGGTTCCGGCGGAAGGATTCCGGAAGCCTGATGACCTCGAGAGCCCGAGCTCGACGCGGGAGACGGCGTAGAAACCCACGCTCAACCAGGGCGTCAATAATTGCGTTCACCTGGGACTTGGACCGCAGCTTCACGGCCGCGGCGATCTCCTCCTGAGTGGGCGACAGCTGCCCATCCGAAATGCGTTGATGGATAAATTTCAGAATCTCTTCTTGCCGCTGAGTCAGCATGTGCCGCGCTTAATTGGTTCGTGATGCAGGCACCGTAATGACCCAACCAGAACCTCAGCAAGTGGCTAAGCTTAATCCCATTACATTTATTTTCTGATCTCCCCGGCGCACGTACGAAAATAGCTCATACGTACCGTTTCTCCGGTTGTGGAAACTCCGGATCGAATGGCTTTAATCCCCTTTTCGCTGATAATCGCCGTGCCTGACTCGCAAGACTCTGGATCTCGCAAGATTTCCATCAGCAAATCTCAACAAGGAATCTCATGTTCTCGCCTATGATTCATCCCCGCCTTCTCACCGCTGCGATCATCGCAGCCACGTTCCTGACACCGGTTCTGCCGGTTAGGGCTCAATCCATCGCCGACCTCGCAGAGGCAGGATCGAAGCGCGAAATTGAGACTGTCGTGCGCAACCTACTCAAGGAACATCCGGAGATCGTTCGCGACGCGCTACTGGCGCTCCAAGTCCGCGAAGAGGCGGATCGAAATCTAGATCGCGTGAAGGTCATCTCTGAGGAAGCCAGCGCCATCTTTGACGATCCGAACGCTCCGGTTCTCGGCAACCCTGAGGGCAAGCTCGTGATGGTCGAATTTCTGGATTACAACTGCGGATATTGTAAGCGTGCCCACGCTGACGTCATGCGCCTGGTCGAAGAGAACGACAATCTCAAGATAGTGGTCAAGCAGCTGCCTCTCCTAGGAACAGAGTCGATCGATGCTGCTCACGTCGCACTCGCGGTCCATAAGGTAGCACCCGAAAAATTCCCAGCCTTTCATTCCCGCCTCTATACGAGCACAGGCCCGGTCGATCTTGCACGCGCAATAGCCGTAGCGGAAGCGCTGGGCATCGATCCAGGCAAGCTCAGACCTCACCTGCTTGGGCCTCAGATCGCCGCGGCAGTCTCCGAAAACGTCGGTCAGGCATCGCGCCTACAGTTGACCGGGACCCCTGTCTTTATCACGCAGAACGACATCATCATCGGCGCAATGGGCTACGACTATCTGAAAGGTAAACTCCAGACACTAGCCGCATCCGCGAAATAGTCGCTGCTTGCGATTAGCACAAAGGGCCGGGGAGCACCCGGCCCTTGTTATGTACGCTTGCCTCCTCGCCTAGCCACAGCGCCCAGGACGGCATGGAGGATCCGAGGTTCCCAAATTAGGCCAGTTCACACTGAACGCTTTTGTCAGGCCCCGCTGATCCCGGATCGTAATCGTGAACGTATGCGCGCTTAGATTCGATGAACTCACAAGGGTATTCGAGTACCAGGGAGCACCGTTCCCGGTCGTCGCCGAGTGGTTACTGGAGATACTGACTATTTGGATTCCCTCCGAGAAATTAACCCAGAGCGACTGGCCCGAGGCCAGTGTGCTCGTGATCGTCACTGGGGACGTGATCGCTGAGAAGTTATAGGAGATCACCTGTGAACTGGCTTGGCCGGCCGAGTCCCGGATCGTCACAGTGATTGATCCCGATCCCGCACTCGACGGCGTGCCCGTAACCCATGCCGTATTCCCGTCCCATCCGAAGCTCATGCCCGCAGGCAGTCCGCTGCGCGAGGCGCTCTTTGCTCCCCATCCTCCGGCGGAATAGACGTAGCGCGTATACGATGTATCACAGCAACGGCCGCTCATATCACCGCTCTTTGACGTAGAGAGGGTCGGCGCCGGGAAATTATACCAAACCGGAACCGTCGCCTGCCTTCCGAGCCCATCAACCAATGTGACATAGATGTAGCCAGGTCCCGCTGGATTGGGCGTCCCATAAACATGGGTTGTATTGCAGGCGATCCCGGCAGGCTGCCCCGTACACCAGCCGTTGCTGATGCCTCCATAGGCGCCACTCGAATAAATGCGAGCTTGGTGATAGTAGCCCGCCAGACCGTGATACTGCTCCCACACGACTGAGATTGTGAATGGGTTCGGAGTGAAGTTGTAGGAAATGTACCTGTCCACTATCTGCCCGAACTGATCTTGAGCCCGGATAGTGATCGTCCCAGATCCAATGTATGGAGGCGTGCCGTGAACGCGGCGGTTGGCGGTATCACATTCAAGTCCTGGCGGGAGGCCGAAGCACGTGAATGAAACGGCCCCGTTACCCCCGGTCGAGCTCCATGTAGCTGCTTTATAGTTGTTGATTTCGCCGCTGAGGCCGCCGGAAACCGCAAGGGTCAGCGGATCGTACCGAACGTCATAATCCATGAAGGCTGTGGCTGACTGCCCCCAGCTGTCAGTAGCCGTGATCGTCACCCGACCCGTTCTCACCTGCGTCGGTGTGCCGTTGACCACGCGAGCGTTTCCATCACATGACATGCCGGCCGGTACGCCAGTGCAGGCGAATGTAATTCCGCCCCAGCCGCCATTAACTCCGAACGCCCACGAGTATGGCTGCCCAACAAGCATCACGACTGGCGACGTCGCCCAAGCCGAGAGTGGGGGCGGTGCAATAGTATACATTGCGGAACTTGCAGCCGATACTCCGCGGACGTCGGTGACGGTCACAGCGACATCATAGTTGCCGGGTGCGGACGGTTTACCCGAAATCACACCCGTGCCTGGATGGATACTCAGTCCGGGCGGCAGGCCCGTCGCCGTATACGTATAGCCTGGCTTACCGCCCGAGCGGCCCGGGAAAGGCGAAGTCAGATCGACGTTCACCGTTCCCGTCATCGGCACTATCGCCAGCCTAAGCGGATGGATGACTGTGAAGACTACGTCACGCGTAGCGGTCTGATCTGGTTCGTTCGTCCAGACCCTGCTCGTGGAGTCTTGGGCCCAAAAGCGCACAGTCACACTATACGGATCACATGGTCCCACTGAGCAGGTTGCCTGCGGCACGCCAAAGACGGTGCCCAGCGATGCATCGAACTGGAGGCCAGTCGGGAGGCCTGGTCCGATGCTGTAGCGGTAGGGAGGGACGCCATTATTCGCCTGCACCGCCGCGTTAATCGCCTCGTCGACAGTAACTTCCACCACGGCCGGCCCATCCAGCACGAGCGTTGGGTTCGCGCACGGCGTTGTAGACTTCTTGACCGTTACTGCCGGCGACTCGGCAGAGATCGTCCGAACCGCCTGGATGACAGAGAGCTGATCGAAGGCCCTCCACGACGCTCCATTGAATTCGTACTTCACCTGCACCGTAACAGGGACGAGACCCTCCGCATCCGCCGGGCCCTCGACATAACCCACCAGATCCGGTTGATCCGAAATTGGCAGCGGAAAAAGAAACTGCTCCATCAGCTGCCGCTGGTAGCCAGTGGCGTACATCTGAGCGACGAATTGCCGATAGGTGCAGTAGTCCCTCGGATAAGGGACTAGGTTGATCATCGTATAGGATGCGTTCTGAAGCTTCTTGTTTATCGTAACGGCGGTGGCCAGGTAACTACCGCCACCGTACAGGGCCAACATCACTGGGACGATTAGCGCAAACTCTACTGCCGCAACTGCATTCGTTGAGCGCAGGTAGCGTCGCAAGAACGCGTCAACCTGCCTGAAAATACGAGTAATCTGGGTTTTCATGATGCTGTAAATCCGAGCCGCTCTGCGGCTGAAATGTTATCTGCCAGTCCAGACAGGACCGCCCGAGAGGCTTCTGAACTAACCTCAAGGACTGTGTGAGCAGCGACTAGTCGAAAACCTCATTGTACTTCGGCATGGCTTTCACCCTGAATGCCGTCGCGGCCATAAGCGCACGCTTGCCATCCTGGATCGAGGCGGATTCGGGAGCGAAGATCGCGAAGTTCGGGAAAGGCAACAGGGCGCGGATCATGACCATCTTGCCTTCGACGGCCCCAGGGATGTCGCCGAACGACCCTGCATTGATCGCCGATCCGGTCACCATGGGAGGAATAGGATCAGACCCATCGCCATTCAGCACACGCAGATCCACGAGGAGCGTCGAGCGGCATTCGGATTCGCTTACGAGGATCATCCTGACCCCAGCGCAAATGCGATCACGCAGGCAGGACGAGGTGTAAGGGAAGTTGGCCCCGCCCGCTCCAGTCCCGCAGAGTGGACGGTAATCGTAGACAGCTCGCGCGATGTTTTCGAGATTCTTATCGAGCGTAAGGTTCGCCCAATAGAGAAAGCCGCTGTACATCAGCCCTAGAAATATCAGCATAAAGGGCAGGACCACGAACGAGAATTCGACGGCCGTTGCCCCGCTCTCGTCCGCATGCACGTGAGGCGCATCTGAGGGCCCGTGCTTCCCTTGAATTGAGAATCTCCCCCTAAAAACGCCTTCAGACATGCCGCTTGAATCTCCATGGTGCTATTCCCTTTATTGATACACTATTTTTTGAGAACAAAACCCCATTAACATACGAAAAAGCTGTTTAAGCGTTTTGACCCCCTAAACAAACCTATATAATAGGGTTTAAGCGCTGCCGTGGGTGGCTGCCATCCAGCCAACGTCATGTCCGCCTGATGACCTATCTAAAGAGGAACCATTCGATGATTCCGGAACGTCGCTTCCTACGGTCGCTTGCCAGCGACCGTAGCGGAAACATTGCCATCATGTTCGGCATCGGGCTGAGCCTTCTGGTCCCAGCCGTTGGCGTTGCAATCGATTACGGCCGAGCAGCGTCACTCCACACCGCCCTCCAACAGTCCCTCGATGCGGCTGGCCAGACCACCGCGATGGAAATTAACACCTGTCTAGAGGATGACGGACGGGTGAGCGGGCAAGATCGCACCTGCATGAACGACCCTGCCTTTGCGGGCAGGATCCGTGATTCCCTCCAGACCAAACTGGAGCAGAATTTTCATCAGCGCGGGTACAGCGAAGCCCCTCGCGTCATTGGCGCCATCAACATTGACAAGAAGACCGGCGATCTCTCGGCGCAGGCCCGGGTTGGATATAACTGCGTCTTCATGCATTTGATCACCCGAAACTGCTCGGTCGATGCTGGAGCCGGAACGGACCTCACATCAGCTTTCGCTCAGTCTGACACCCTCATTCTCGATGGGCCGACCGACGTGGAGATCTGGTCTGGAGAAGGGCATAGTCTTCCCGTAATCCTGACTGCGGAGGGCGGATGGAAGCCTTACATGTTCGGCGTCGGGCCGGGGCTCCCCAGAGGTCTCTCCTTCAATGCGTCGTCAACGGATCCCAGCAATGAGACGGCCCAGATCAGCGGTATCCCTGAGCCCATGACGTCGTGCAATACCGTCAACTGCGATCCTCAAACCATTGGCCCCATCGCCTTTTCAGTATCGGACTCCGGCGATGGGAACCGAGGCGGGATCAACAAGCAGACAGTCATGCACAATGTCCGCTTCAAGTATATCCATCCCCTATCGCTGACCCTCACGGGGACCACGGCTATTCAGCCTGGCCGATACATCTATAACATCACTTCGAATCGCAAGGGCGGCAAACCGAACCCGGCTTGGCCAACCGGTTACAAGTATTCCTGCGCGGGTATGCCGGCTGGCGTCGGTACCAACCCGATGGTCTGCAACGAGGATACAGGCGAGATCAGCGGCCAGCCCCAACCTTGGTCCAGAGGTACGATCACCGTCACCGTTACTGACGGTCGCGGCCGGACGGCCCAGGCGTCAATCAGTTACGACTTCACTCCCCCGCCTATTACCGCCTGGGCAGACCGCTACTCTGTTAGCGGCTATGCGGAACAGGATTATTCAATCGGGATTCACGCGTCCGGCGGTTGGGGATCCATCAGAGTGGACTGCACTGGCGCACCCGCCGGCGTCTCAGGATGCACCGGGACCGGGACAGACAGTCGCTTCGACGGCCAATGGTCGGGACGCCCGAGCAATGCCGGCAGCGGCGCAACCACAATCACATTCTCCGACCAAGCCGGTCAAACTGCCACCATCACTATCACTCATAATTTCACCAGGCCGCCCAATAACCGGTTCCTATGTGGCTCCAACACTGTAATCGGCAAGGCATCTTTCGTTTACATGTCGGTGCACTGTAAGTGGGGTTGCGGCAATACCCAAACGAAGACCATCACATGTGGCTCGAACGCCTCAGTCAGCGAGCCCGGCTACACCATCATGGGCGACGTATTTATCGGTGAGGGCTATGCCCTCAGGAAGAGCAATATCACGGAAGCTGAGCTCGATGGTCTCATCGATCGGGCGAAGAACCTTCCGGACGAGGCTTGGTATTCTGACGCTGGACGCGCGGGAACGTATTACCAAGATCATGAGTACATCAGAAAGAGCGAAATGAACGGCGATTACATCCCCTCAACCTCGCCGCCTGCGCCCCCTAGTCGTTGTATCATCTATGGAAACGACAACGGTTGGTCCGGACACGGTCGAACCACAATCTGCTACTGAAGCGTAGATTCCATCTGATCACTGCCCCCGATTCACTATCGGGGTATTTTTTGCACCGTTCAAGCGCCACAAACCCCATCAAATTAACCGTATGGATTCAAATAGCGTCGAACGGACCACCAATGGCGTTTTAATCCCATTTTGAGACGCTGAATGCTGTTCCTTGGCTCGGATAATTGAGATAGACGCATGGTTGTTGAACCGAGGAAAACCCCTCCAAAAAGGAATCTCCCTTTGATGAAGTCCGTAAAGATCTTCGCCGCCCTCGCTCTGGGCCTCGCCGCTACTTCGGCCTACGCTGCCGATATGCCGTTCGGCGGTCCTGCTGCTCCCGTTGCTCCGGTTTTCGTTGCCACGTCTTCTGGACCTTGGGCTGGCTTCTATGCCGGTGTAAATCTCGGCGGCGCCTACGTTCATGACTCCGACATTAGCGTAAACTGGATTGGCAGCGGTATGGTCGACCCATTCCCTGCCGCCATCGACGACCGCAAGAACAACGGCTTCCTCGGCGGCGCCCAGGTTGGCTACAATTTCCAGATGGGTGGCTTCGTCGCCGGTGTTGAGGCCGATCTGCAGTATGCCGACATTCGCAACCGCTTTAGCGGCGCCCACTCGTTCGATCGGACGTTGCCGGGCGGAACACTCAGCCAGAACTACGACTTCGCTCTTCAGTCGGAGCTCGAGTGGTTCGGCACTGCTCGCGTCCGCCTCGGCTACGCCGTGGCTCCGCAGCTCCTGGTGTATGGCACTGGTGGTCTGGCCTTCGGCGAGATCAAGACCTCGGGTACCGCCGTTGACACGTTCGTGACCACTTCCGGCGGCAGGACGGTGACGGAAGTCGACACCTACTCGGTTCGCAAATCGAAGACCGAAACGGGTTACACTCTCGGCGCTGGTCTGGAGTACGCGTTCAATCGCAATCTCTCGCTGAAGGGCGAATACCTGTACCTCAACCTTCCTGAAACGGACACGGTTCTCGTATCGGATGACGCCACGGCCGACACTTACGTGGCCAAGCACAAGAACGACTTGAGCATCTTCCGCGCTGGCGTGAACTACAAGTTTTAGTCGTCGCTAATCGACCGATCCAGAAAGGGCTGTCCCGTACTCGGGGCAGCCCTTTTCGTTTTGGGATCTATACGCCTCGTCTAGCCCCGACAGGAGATTTCACATGTCGCTTCAACAGTACGTCGAGGACCTCTGCCTTTCAGCTCTCTGGTCCGGTGGCTACGAAGTCACCAGGGACACCCGCAGCCGAATCCAGCAATCTCTATCGGGACGAAGCTTCAAGGACAGCTCGGACAGGATCCTAGCTGAAGGCGCCAAGGGTGTCCTCCAAGAGATCGGCTACTCCGTGCTGGGGGACGACGACACCTCCCGCCTTCTCCCACCCTGCCCTACTCCAACTCCAGCCTACGCGCTGGTTCAGGACGATACCGATCCGAGACCCGGCCATGCGGTAAAGCTGCGCAATGCCTGGTGCGGCGCCGAGGCTGGACGCGTCGGTGCCCTTAGCGGCACGATCGCCCATCGACAGAAGGGCTACACGATTGGCTTTCCATCGAGCCTGTTTCAGGACGACGAAGTTGTGAGCATCAGCAACGGCGGGCCGGTCTCGATCCTTTATCTCGACATCAGCAAACTCACTCGAACCCCTCAGCGCGTTGACGTTCGCCGCTGGCGATGGCGCACTGGAATGGCCCAGGGCCATTCTGCGGTGAGTTACGTCATCAATGTGCCGCTCTGGATCTGGAGCGGCTCGGAAGCGGACTTCCTCGACTCTCGCATGGCCGAGATTGCTTGAGCGTTCCCAGGAGGTTCCACATGAAGAAACGACCTAGCGGCCTCGAGCGGAGGATTTCCTCGCCGGTCAGAACTCCTTTAGTCGCGGCCGGCTTCGGCCTTGGCAACACGGGTGGAGGGCTTCACCTCTGGGGGATCAGGATCCCAGACGGAACCGATGTCCTGGTCGCGTTTGGTGACAACGGCACGGACGGTGACCCAGATGCCCAGGAGTGGTCTGTGCGGCGGTCCCATCCGTCCAGCACCGGCTTTATGCTGATTGAGAACCTCCGCCTGGCCGACGCGATCAGTCTTGCCAAGCGGCTGCCCGTCTCCCGGCAAGAGATCAAAATCGACGCCCGGGAGCACGCCGGCGTGGACAAGGCGCTTGAGACGGCGAGATCGCTCGCCACTGGGGAGGGCTAATGATCAAGGCATCTGACCTCTCCAACATCGCCCGTGAGGCATACGACCTCGGAGCCGGTGCGCCCGAACAGAACCCGCGACTTGCACAGGTCCGGGCAAATCTACCTCTGGAGGTTGCTTGGGATATAGGCCGCTGGATGTTCACCACCGGGCGCAGCCGGCCTGTCGACGTCCACAAGACCCGAGGCACGACCTACAATGTCAACGACATGCTGGTGCTTTGGAGGAGCAGCGGCGTTCTCGAGAGGCTCACCTGATTGGGGAGCCTCCCCTTAACGGTCCTGTGCTAGAAGGGCGTCGATACCAACTCGGACAGCGTAGAATGAGGTGGCTCGGTTTGGTTGAACAGCGTTTTCGGTTCGCTAAGTGGAGCGTCTGCCGGGGTTACGCTGCCGCGCGTTGCGGAAGCGGGTTGAAGTAGGCCTGATCGGGCGTGCTCCGGTCAAGGCT
>NZ_VOSK01000173.1 GCF_009296175.1 Microvirga tunisiensis
GGAACGGATGGGCCTGATCCGACGCCAGCCGGGCTTGGCCCGTAGCATCGAAGTCCTGGTTGAGCCCGAACGCCTGCCCCTCCTACGCCCGCCTCAACTCGTCAAATCCTCAGTGCAGAGGAACTAGGATCGACGCGCATGCGCCCGGGACGCATGCGAAGCTTGCATCCTTCAGCTGTTACGCGTGTGAATGGATTTAGGCGCGGCGGATCGTTGCTGGACGCCAAATAGCCACGCCGAGTTACTCCTTCGGAGTGGGAAATTGTAAGACTCGATTCTTGTTCCAAGGGCAACGCTGGATATTATTCTTTGCCATTTTGTCGCAGATCGTTGATGAAGGTTTCGCTCACAGGAGATCACTTGCAGGAGACATGAGACTCAATTGGGGCAAGTGACAGGAACAGCTAGGCTTTAGCCGACACTCAGTCATGCTCTTCAATTCCGGATCGCTCTCGACTTGCGTCGATTGGACCTGTGGGCGTCGGATGCTTTGTTGGAACATGAAGAAACGGATTGTCGGCTTTCACCTTGACGAAGAACAGCACTGGGTCGCTGAACTTGAATGTGGCCACAATCAGCATGTCCGCCATAACCCGCTTTGGACCATCCGTCGGTGGGTGATTACGCAGGAAGGCTGTGACAAGGCGCTAGGTCACGAGCTGAACCGCAAGAAGTGCGACTTCGGCGCGCCCGGACTGGGGCGATCCGCATTAAAGCCTCAGATCCCTTTATGTTCACCTCCTGCCCTGTGATCGGGGATCGTCCGGTCCTCGTTCCGCCCTAGCTTCATCGGTAACAGGTGGTCCCTGAACAGGAGCTTAGGATGACCGGCATCGTGCGCGGCCTTGCCTTCCTGCTGCTGACGACCGGGCTGATGGTTCTGGGACCTTGGGGCGCGCACGCCGAGACCGAGGTTGATCTCGCGCTCGTACTGGCGGTCGACGTCTCCCTGTCGATGGAGCCGGACGAGCAGGAACTCCAGCGGCAGGGCTTCATCGAGGCGTTCCGATCGCCGGACGTGCACCAAGCCATCCAAAAGGGCATGCTGGGGCGCATTGCGGTGGTCTACCTCGAGTGGGCCGGGGCTGGGTACCAGCAGGTGGTCGTGCCCTGGACCGTGATCGAGCAGCCGAGTGACAGCCGTGCCTTTGCGGCCCGGTTGGCCGAGAGTTCGATCCAACGCTTCGGCTACACCTCTATCTCAGGTACGATTGACTTCAGCCTCACGCAGCTTCGCCAGAGTGGCGTTACACCGGTGAGGCAGGTGATCGACATCTCCGGGGACGGGGCCAACAACCAGGGCCGCATCGTGACCGCAGCCCGGGACGAGGCCGTGGCGCAGGGCGTCACCATCAACGGGCTGCCGATCATGCTGAAGCGGCCGGACGGCTTGTGGGACATCGACAGCCTTGATCTCTACTTCCGGGACTGCGTGATTGGAGGACCAGGGGCCTTCATGATCCCGGTGCGAGAGAAGGCCCAGTTTGCCGAAGCCATCCGGACGAAGGTCGTGCGTGAGATCACCGAAGGGCCGCAGCTCCAATCCCTGGTTCAGCCGGCCCAGGCTGAAGCCCGCACCAACTGCCTGGCCGGAGAACTCCGGCGCCAGCAGCGAAGCGGCAACTGACCATGTCTGGGAACTACTGACATCCTGAACTCCCGTTGAGGCAATGCGGGGAAGGAATCCGGGATGGGATCCGCGCCGCTCGACCACAAGGTGGGGCGCTCGCTTGAGCGCCCCACCGAATCGGCTTACTTCTTCAACCTGGAGTGATTGTTCGCCGTAGAAGGCGGGCCACCCTGCCCTTCCTTGCGCAACGACAGCTTGCCGGCCGCGCGCTTGAGCGCATCCGAGATATCGTATTTCAGCTTGTTGGTGATCTCCGACATGGTCATGGCAAAACCTCAGGAAGCTCAGCACATTCTCCATGCCGCCCTGGTCGCACAGAGCTCGGCTCCCCGTTTCCAGAGTAACTTGCCTTGCAGTACTTTTAGTCGAGCCAGGGGTGGAGGAGGGGCTTGGCAAGGGCCAGCTGCCGCACGATGCCCTGGTGCGGGACGCCCCGCTGCTGCAGGAACTCCTGAATCTGCTGCTTGGCATCGTTCCAGGAGAGTCCCTGTTGATAGCAGCATCCCAGGTACTTGAGCGTGCGCTCGCGGTTCAACTCGGGGACAGCGAGCGGGGCTTGCTCGTCTATGAAACACTGGGCAACGAGATCTTCGCACGCCATGGCAGAGGCCTCCTGAGCCGGTCGAACGGGATCTGGGTCAGGACGGCTCAGAATTCGAGGCAGATCTTGCCGAAGTGGGCTCCCGACTCCTCATACCGGAAGGCATCGGCCATCTCGGCCAATCCAAAGCTGCGGTCAATCACCGGGTGGAGATCCATAGCTTCGAGGGCGCGCACGAAGTCCATCTGCTGGCTTCGGTTGCCGACGATCAGCCCTTCAAGTCGGGCCTGCTTGGCCATCAGGGCTCCAGTCGGAACCTCACCCGCCCGGCCGGTTAGCACACCAATTAGCGCGATGTGCCCGCCAACCCTCACCGCAGCGATTGACTGGGCAAGCGTACCCGGCCCGCCAACCTCCACCACGTGATCGACGCCGTGTCCGCCGGTCCAGTCCCGCGCACGCATGCCCCAGTCCTCATGCTGGCGATAGTTGATCGTGTAACCCGCGCCCAGAGCCCGAACCCGCTCCAGTTTCTCGTCGTACGAGGAGGTCGCGATAATCGTCGCGCCCATGGCCTTGGCAAGCTGAAGGGCGAAGATCGACACACCACCGGTCCCGAGTACCAGCACCACATCGCCGGCCTTAAGTCTGCCATTGACCACCAGGGCGCGCCAGGCAGTCAGCCCGGCTGTCGTCAGCGTCGCCGCCTCAGCATGGCTGAAGCCCGTGGGCGCTCGGGTAAACCACGTCGCCGGCCGCACCACTACCTCACGGGCATAGCCATCGACTCCGTCGCCTGGCGTGGTCGAGAAGTCGGAAACAGGCGGTGGCCCATCCAGCCAGCCTGGGAAGAAGCAGGAGACGACATGCTCGCCAATCTTGAACTCGGTCATACCCTCGCCCACCGCCTCGACCACGCCGGCCCCGTCCGACATCGGAATGCGCCCATCCGCTGTTGGCATTCGTCCGCTCACGACGCCATAGTCGTGGAAATTGAGCGAGCTCGCATGGAGTCGAACCCGGATCTCACCGGGACCGGGAGGTCCAGGATCGAGCATCTCGATCAGCTCGAGCCGATCGAGACCGCCGGGTGAGCGCAACGTGATCCTCTTCAATTGTCCCTCTCCGATTGTCCTGATAGGGTTCGGGGCCCTGTGGCCAACTCGTAAGAGCATGTCTGTTCGCCGGCCTCAGCATGATACCGGCATAACTGACTGGACGCCTGTTCGATCCATAGGGCTGCCGTGTGAGCGGTCGCCTGTCATGGATGGCCTTACACGATGCCCAGGCGCGGTAGCGGGTGCGGCCGATGAGCTGCGCCAGCATCAGATCGACGGCCTTGGGCGTGACCTGCAACAGCTTGGCCCCGAGCGGCACCGTCACCCGCGGCCGCGACAGGAACAGCTCGACCACCCCGGCAGTCGGGAGTTGCTGCGGCACTCCTTGGTCATCCGGTTCATCAGCTCACGGGCATCCGAGATCAGCCTCTTCTCTTGATTGTCATACCCATTCCCGGGGGGATAGAGCCGTTCATCACCCCTCAGGATTCATTGCACAGATCTTGCTCGCTCTCCTTATGCGTCGACGAGGTCTGGGCGCACCGCTAGTCGTCAGCACCCCATCCCGTGCGGATCTTGACAGGTGAACATCATCGACCCAGTTCAACCTCTTCGCCCGCAGGAGTCCAGAATGGTGAGGCTGAACCGGTTTGCGACTATAGCTCTGGTGGTCCTCAGCCTGCTCATTCATCTCAGCTCAGCCAAGGCGCAAAGCGAGGTCGATCTCGCCCTCGTGCTGGCTGTCGACATCTCAAACTCCATGGATCCAGAGGAGCAGGAGCTTCAACGGCAGGGCTTTGTCGAGGCGTTCCGGTCACCTCTCGTCCACAACGCCATCGGCAGCGGCATGCTGGGGCGCATTGCCGTGGTTTATCTTGAGTGGGCAGGCCCGACGATCCAGTATGTGACGGTCCCATGGACGGAGATCGGAGGCCCCGAGGACGCTCTCAGCTTCGCCGACCGATTGGCTCGGGCTCCCATCAGACGCGGTCCGCGTACCTCCATTTCAGGGGCGATCGACGCCAGCATGAAGCTCCTGAGCGAGAGCAGTGCTGAGGCGGTCCGGCGAGTGATTGATATCTCAGGTGATGGCGTCAACAATCTGGGCCGATCTATCATCCAGGCCCGAGAAGAAGCATTGGCCCAAGGCATCGTCATCAACGGCCTTCCCCTGCTGCTCAACCGTCCAACAAACTCCTGGGATTCGGAGAATCTCGATGAATACTACCGCGACTGCGTCATCGGTGGCCTTGGCGCATTCATGGTCCCCGTGAGAGAGCGCCATCAGTTCGCCGAGGCGATCAAGACCAAGATCATTCGCGAGATCGCTAGTGTGGCTCCTGAGGCTCTGATTGTGCCAACTCAGGCCCAGTCGGAGCGTCGAACCAGCTGCGAAATGGGAGCCAACCCGTGGGCGAACTGATGCCTGTCACAGCACAAGAAGAGTTCCTCATGACACTGGGGCGAGGTCGACCGTCTGGCAAAGATGTCCTTCAGCAGCGCCAATCCCTCTGTCTTTCTGACGGGGTCATTGCTATCGGAGACGGTTCCGAAGACTGCCATCTCACATAACCTCCAGTGGCGCGTGGGCAATAATAAATGGACCAGTCACAGAACGACCCCAGATGGTCCACTGGGATCGCCGGGCGTAGGATCGCACAAGACTTGGCGGCGTTTGACGGATTTTCTTTCAGCGCCCGACGCTCGTAACGTCTTCTGTGACCTTGCTGCCTGCCTACGGCTGGCTAAGATCCTCAAGGTGATCTGTCACCCAGGAGAACACAATGCTTTGTCGCACAACAGCCGCCAGCTTCGCACTCCTCACCATGATGAGCGTCGCCTCCGCTGAGACCCTGGTGGTCTGTACTGAAGCTAGCCCAGATTTCCTCAATCCGCAGTTCTCCACCGCCAACACGTCATTCGACGTTGCGGCCCAAATCTATGACAGGCTCGTGGGTGTCGAGCGTGGTGGCTCCAAGATCATTCCCGGCCTTGCAGAGTCCTGGAGCGTCTCGGATGATGGCCTGACCTATACCTTCAAACTCCGGGACGGCGTGAGCTGGCATTCGAACCGGGCGTTTACACCAACTCGCCCGTTCAATGCCGATGATGTAGTCTTCACGTTCCAGCGAATGATCGACAAGAATCATCCCTTCCACGGTGTAGGGAGGGGCAGTTACGAGTACTATGAAGGTCTGGTTGCCCCTTTTCTAAAGTCCGTCGAAAAGGTTGATGACCGCACCATAAGGTTCGTGCTCAAGGAGCCTCAGGCTGCGCTGCTCGGTGCGCTTTCGGTCGAGCCTATGTCCATTCTTTCGGCTGAATACGCAGATGCTATGCAAAAGGCCGGTACCCCAGATCAGGTCAATCAGGTTCCGATCGGAACGGGTCCGTTCAGCTTCGTTGCCTATCAGAAGGATGCCACTGTCCGCTTCAAGCGCTTCCCCCAGTACTGGGGCGAGGCCGCGGGTCTGTCCGACCGGACCGCACAGGTGAGTGATCTCGTCTTTGCGATCACGCTCGATCCCAGCATCCGCTACGCCAAGGTGAAAGCGGGCGAATGCCATATCGCACGCTATCCCAATCCTGGCGATCTCGCCTCAATGAAGGCCGATTCCAACCTGAATGTGCAGTCGGGTACGATTGCGGACATGAGCTACTTGGCCTTCAACAACCAGAAAAAGCCGTTCGACGATCGCCGTGTTCGTGAGGCCCTGATCCATGCGGTTAACCTGCCGGCACTCGTCGAAACCGTGTACCAAGGCACTGGGACGCCGACTTCCGCCCTCATTCCTCCTACCCTGTGGGGCCACAGCGACGAACTCAAACTTCGCGAGTATGATCCTGAGAAGGCCAAGAAGCTTCTCGCCGAGGCCGGGTTCCCCGACGGGTTCAAGACGACCCTCTGGGCCATCCCGGTGGTCAGGGCTTATATGCCAAACGGACGCCGAGCAGCTGAGTTGATCCAGGCGGACTGGGCCAAGGTCGGTGTTCAGGCCGAGATCATGACGTATGAGTGGGGCGAGTACCTGAAGCGGACCCGCCAGGGCGAGCACAACGTCGCCATGAGCGGCAGCACGTGGGACTATCCGGACCCGAGCCAAATCCTGTCATTGAGCTGGAGCTGTGACGCGGTTAACACCGGGGGCAACCGAGGACGCTGGTGCAACAAGGAGTTCTCGGACAAATTGGCTCGGGCGAACTCCGTCAGCAACCAGGAGGAGCGCACCAAGCTCTACCTGGAGGTTCAGAAGATCTTCCATGATGACGCGGCATCACTTCTCTTCGCCAACGCTCAGGCCTTTACGCCTGTTCGCAAAGAGGTCTCCGGCTACAAGATGCACTTCTTTGGCGGACAGCCCTTCTATGGGGTGTCCCTCAAGCAATAGGGCACGCGGAAACTCGGCTCGAGCTTCCCAGGAGCTGGCAGCATTGCGGGAAAGTCCCCCAGGGTGCGTGCCAGCTCGCATAGACCCGACGGGCCGCTGCGGCCCGGATCGCCATCAGGAACAACGGCAGGAACTATGACAATTGAGGTAGAATGGGCTCGGATGACCGCACCAGAGCTGAGAGCTCTGGCGGCGCGTCCAAATGCATTGGCGGTGCTCCCAGTAGGCTCTCTTGAGCAGCATGGGCCTCATCTGCCCGTGATTACCGATACGGCCAGCGCCAGCGCAGCTGCGATCCGAGCGGCACACCTGGTGGCTGAGGAAATCCCGGTGGCCGTTCTGCCGGGCCTCTGGCTTGGCATGAGCGAGCACCACCTTCCATTCGGCGGCACGATCAGCCTCGACTACGACGCATACCACGGCATCCTCCGCAGCATCGTGCGCTCCTTGAAGGCCCTCGGGTTCAAGCGTCTTCTCATCGTCAACGGCCACGGAGGAAACATCGACCCGTTGTCGGTTGCCGTACGAGAGCTGGCAGTGACCTTCTCCATGCCGATCGTTGCAACCACACCATGGATGCTGGCGTCCGACGAGATCGCGGCGACAGCCGAATCGGAAACACCGAGGCATGCCTGTGAGGGTGAAACTTCGGTGATGATGGCGATAGCCGGCGACATCGTGCGTATGGACAAGTTCGACGAGGCCGTGCAGCAGGCTCCAAAGCGTGTTGAAGCACCTCATGGCTTTTCACGTTTCTACTCCTTCTCGGAAAGGGCTCCTATGACTGGCACTTGGGGCGACCCACGTCCGGCGACACCGGAGAAAGGCGAACGCTTTCTCGCCATCCAGGCAAGAGCATTAGCGCAAAGCATGCGCGATGAGCGCCTCTGGTCCACACCGGATCCCGTCTGGCAGCAAAATCGGGGCCAGGGGAATACCTCTGGAACGGCCGATTGATAGGGAGGCAGGTCCGCCACCGGCTGAAGCTGTAAACAGCAGTTTGAGTTCTCTTTTGCTCATCGGTGCCACGCCCATCAGATCTGCCGCCTCCGTGCCTCGATCCCATAGGGCAGGAGACTGACACTTTGACTTTTGCTCAGTGCTGACAATTTAACTTTGCCCACAGGCGAATTTCGTTGACAGGTATTTTGACAAGAGATCTGTAACGGGTGCTGTGGCAGGTTCTTACTGACCAGCAGGATCTTATGCGTCCCAATCAGCGGCTGACTCACCTCTGGATCGATCTGTCGCAAGAATTTGTTTCAGAGTTTCAGCCAATCCTCCCTGGGCTCACGGATGGAGGGTAGCGTGTTCAAGGGCAGGCATTTTGATCGCTCAGTCATCCTGCTCTGTGTCCGGTGGTATTTGGCTTAAAGCCTGAGCCTGCGGGACCTTGAGGAGATGATGGCCGAGCGAGGCGTGCAGGTGGACCACGCTACTATCCACCGCTGGACAGTTCACTATGCCCCGCTCCTGTTGGAACAGTTCAATCGGCGCAAGCGGGCTGTCACGGGCACATGGCATGTTGATGAAACGTTGTATTTGATGGGCGTTGCGGGTCATTCCCACAGCATGAGGCCGGGATAGCTCGAATAAAACGTAAGACAGAAGTCTGCGATATAGATGGTGCGCCCGGCCTCACCACGCGCCCCAGCTGAGATCGGACGGTATCAAAGGTCATCCCGAGACGGGTAAGCCTGTATTCACAAGGTTGATCAGCGCAAGGGGCATTCTCAGTGAGAGGAAGCTCTATGACGGTGTTCTTCGGCATTGATGTCGCAAAGGAGAGACCGGATTGCGCGGCGATCGTTCACGGTCGCTAGCGGCCCATCGGACAGAAATCATTTCCTAATACCCTGGACGGTATCGAGCGAGCGGCCGCTTGGGTGATGAAGATATCTAAGGTCGAGTTATTAGAGATTCACGCTGTTCTCGAGCCGACAGCGGCCTATCAAGAGCTTGCTGCTCGCTTCCTGGCTACTAAAGGTATGACAGTTTCTCTCGTCAACTCTGCCCGAATCCGCAGCTTCGCCAAGGGCATGGCAGTCCTGAACAAGACTGACCAGATCGATGCGGTGCTCCTGGCACGCTACGGCTGCCTGGCCCGACCGAAAGCGTGGACCCCTCCGGCCGAGCTCCTGGTCGAACTGCAAGCCCTTCTAGCACGGCTGGATGACTTGGAGGGCGATCCTCGCCGGGAGCAGAACCGATATGAGCAGGCGTGTGTCCGTGGCTGCTCCGGCGCCATCAAGCACTCCTTTGTGACGAGCATCAGGGCGCTCAAAGCTCAGTGTAAACTTCTGCAGGAGGCGATTGCCGAGCACTTTGCCGCTCACGCGATCTGACAGCCGCCAAGCGCTTCCTGCGCAAGGCACTCAAGCGCCATGGCCGGCCCGAGCGGATTGTGATCAATGGCAGTCAGACGAATCGTCAAGCGATCGTACCCTGCGATACGGAAAGCCAGCTCCAGGATCGGTCAAGACGCCAGTTGAAGCCGATCCAGATTCGGCAGAGCCAATATCTCAATAACTGTATTGAGCAGGATCATCGAGCCATCAAAAGGCGTGTCCGACCCATGCTCGGCTTCCAGTCTGTTGTCTCTGCCCGAGTGATCCTGGGCGGCATCGAATTGATCCACATGATGCGCAAGCAGCAGGCGAAGTACGCCCGGAATCTCGCGCCATCACTTGCTGAGCAATTCGAGATGCTCGCTGCCTGAGCCTATGACGGGTCATTGCCATCCTCTCGTCCCCGCTCCAAATTTGCGACGCATCCCAGGATTTGGATGCGAAAGTCAGGATCGAGTACGCGGCCACAGGTCTCCTCTGCACGGTTGAGGCTCCTTCGCCATCGTGATGCACCATCACAGGCGAGCATTCGTGTCGTGCCATAAAACCCGTGGGTGTCTTGTCGCGCATGGCGTCTACTGACGCTGACATGGTCAGGAACTGGGGATCATGAAGCCAACTCCAACTCGCATTGGAGAGGGGCTGGGGTTCTCGGCATGGCTGGACGAAAGCGGCTGACCGGATCCTGCCCATCACTATCCCGACATACTCGGCCTTCATGATCCCTTCCCTGCTCATGGATAGGGAGAGCCCGATGGCAACAGAGCGCTTCACGGAGGACGAGATCACGGCCAGAGCCCGGCAGCTCGTCAATGAGCAGGGGCCCGGCTGGGACACTGTTGTCGCAAATGAGCGGGTTGGAAAGGATACTGCCGAGCTCAGGTACTGGCGCGAGCGCGCGCTGCAAGAGCTCGAGGCCGAGGCGCCGACAGTTCTGGAGATAGAAGCCAGTACGCCCAAGACAGTAGGATTAGAATAGCTTGTCGTTCCTGTGAACGCCATCTGTGCTCAAGGGGTCGGGAGACCCCCAGGCCAGCCGGAGAGGTCGGTCAAGTACCTTTCCACTCATCCTTCCGCCAAGAGACTGGCCGGCCGTAGTTGTTAGTGGCGAACTCGACCATGTCCGGAACGTGAGCGTCTGTCATCATCCCGCCGCGGTGCAGGAGCGACGCCCTCCATAACCCGCATGGGTCGCTCTCTCCTCGTCTTCATGAGTGCCTGCGGAGAAAACGAGTGCCTGTTCTCAAGCGCGAGTTAGCCTTCGGTAGCGCCTATCCTTCCGCAAACATCAAGGAATAGTGGCATCTGGTTCTTGACACGGATACTCCAGGGCTCTGGGTGGAATACGTGCGGCAGCACCAGATCACCCATTCCGACATGGACGTTAGTCAAAGCATAGAGCGCTTCGGCATCAACGATTTTCTATCGTTAGCCGAGGGGAAAGCGGCTCACCCGATGCTCCTCGCTGCCTTGAAGGAGATGCTCCAGCATGTCGACCCGAATAGCTAGAGCTAACGACTCATTGGAGCCACCCGTCCTCCTCCTGCCTGGAACGTCTTCGTTCCTCCCACGGCTAGTCCTTGCCAGCACAGGGGTTGTACAAGGAGACCTGAAACTCTCGACATCTCAGAAGAGAGCAGTGCTGCCTTATTGGGGTTGGAACGAGAACTGCTCCCAAACACACGCCGGCATTATCAACCAAACGCCGCTTTTCCTTTGAAGCGAAGCTTTTGCGTGAGACTCTGATCTTGTGATCGATGGCTGGATCAGGAAGTCGGGATGGATCTGTCAGTCCGCGAGGTGCTAGCGAGGATGTTGGGCGGGATTGATGTGTCAGGGCGGGAGCGACCGAGGGCAGTCGCTGGGTTGCGTGTCCTGAAACTCGACGTTTCGCCTTGGCCGTGTATCCGGCCTAGTTCCAGATCTTTTGGATAGTCTGCCGTGACAAAAGCCTCCGCACGACGTCAATGCCATACTTTGACCATACCGCGTCTTGATCCGAAGGGGTGTGCCCTAAGCGCATGGTGTTCGCAATCCATCAAAGGACTCGTCTCCGACCTGCCACATGGGTCGAGCAGGTCATGCGCGGCCTGAGTTGTTGCCCTGAGATTATTGATGCTGTTGATGTCTTGTCCTTCGGTCCACCGTGCCCAGCGCAATCTCTTTCTGACAGCCGCCAAGGTGGCAACTCTTCTGAGTTCTGCCGCGTATTTGGCCGATTTTGCTTCCTTTGACGACGTACGGCCGGTCGCCTCTGTAGGTCTCGCTAACTCTCCGACGCCTACGCAGGAGACTGACATGGGTCTCTTCACGCCAACAGATAGCCAACCGCTCGTCAGTTTTGCTCCGGCGATGAGCCTCGAGACGTTTGACTTTGTGCATAGCGCTCCGCTCGCGCCGAAATTCAGCCAGTTTGCCGTGCCGGACGAGACTGGTCTCAAGCCGCGGCCCGCTCTGCCTGTGAGTGCATCATCGGGGAACCTTGTTGAGCCGGATCGGCCGCCTTCACATCTCGCGGCGATAGTGGACATGATCGAACCGGCGCCGGAACCAGTTCCTCTGCCGGTGCCGCGCCCTCCCGAATTGCGCGCTCCCGCCCCTTGGCTATCCGAGACTCCAAGGAAATCGCGCGCGGCTGCCCCTGCGCCCGTGACAAGTGCCGCTGTGACGAGCGAGCCGCCGGACGACCGCTCGTTCTTGGAGAAGCTTTTTGGGAGTAAGCCCGCCTCCCCGCCGGCGACCGACCTTGGCTATGCGTCGCTCGGCAGCGGAACCGGCAATATCGCGCCGAGTGCGCGCTTCAATCCGGCTCCTAGTTTGACAAGGGAGGCGGCGACCGCGGTTTATGACATCAGCGCTAAAGTCGTCATCATGCCGAATGGCGAGAGGCTGGAGGCGCATTCTGGGCTTGGGGACAAGCTTGACGATCCGCGCCATGTGCATGTGTCGATGCGTGGAGCGACGCCGCCGGGCACCTACGAACTCACCGAACGCGAGAAGCTCTTCCACGGTGAACGCGCCCTGCGCATGAACCCGGTCGGTGGCAGCGCGGCGATCCATGGCCGCGTGGGCCTGCTGGCTCATACCTATATGCTTGGCCCGAACGGGGATTCGAATGGCTGCGTGTCCTTCAAGGATTATGACCGCTTTCTTCAGGCTTACCTGAGGGGTGAGGTAACGCGTCTGGTCGTCGTGCTCGGCCGCGGGCAGGATGCCCTGCCCCGCGTCGCAAATGCCAATAACGGGAAGTAGAAGAAGGCCTGAGATGAGCCATCGATGCCGCTAGGCTTCGGCAAGTACTCATAAAAGCCGCCATGAGGCGGGCTTCTGCAATCTCTATGGTACATTCGTGATCTTAGCATCACTGCACGAGATGGCGCCACGACAAGGGCGCCCCTCGTATCATTCCTTCCTTGGGTCATGTGATCCGCAGCACAGACAATTCGACCAGAACGCGACAAACCTTCAGGTACGAACGGGTTTCAACGGACCGGCAAGGAAAGCGATTGATGAAGGTTCTCATTATCGGCGGGAGCCGAGGAGTGGGTCGCTGCCTTCTCGAGCGTGCGCTCTCTCAAAGCCATCAGGTGACGGCAGCTGTCCGCAATCCCGCTGCAGTCGACATTCACCATCCGCAGCTTCACGTTGTGCCCTGCGATATACTCGACGCGGCGGTGACCCTTGCTCTCGTAGGGCAGGATGTGGTGTTTTGCACGATAGGCGATAAATCGCGTGGACCTACAACCCTCTATTCAAGAGGAGCCTGCAACATCGTGCAGGGAATGCAGGCGCAAAAGGTGCGACGGCTTGTCTTTCTGTCGAACTTTGGTGTCCTCGGCGAGAAGGCGCAGGACTTTCGGGGAGCAGCGCTCCTGCTTCTTGTTAGATGCTTCATTCGCCCCACTCTGGCGGATCATCGGCGGGCGCTAGAGGAAATCCAGGATCATGCGCCGGAGTGGGTCGCCGTGCGGCTCTTGCCACTGACCAATGGTCCCTGGACTGGGCAATACAGGGTTGTCGTCGATGGCATTCCTGCTAAGAGCAGTCACATCGCACGGGCGGACGTTGCCGATTTCATGATGCGCCAGGCCATGGATGACAGCTATCGGTATAAGGCCCCGGCAATCGCCTACTGACACTCACCGCCGCGGCTGCCCAACGCGAGCCATAAGCTTCGGTAGGAGTATGGCTGGTCGCCGCGTCTGCGAAGGTCTTACTCACTCAGAGCAGTGCGAATGAGACATGGTCTCTTTGACGACCCACTCTAGGCAAGTTGATCGAGCAACTGTGCGTATCTTTGCACCTAAACATCCGAGGGCCTCGCTGCCGATTCCACTGCCTGCCGCCGTGCGACCGCTTGCGAAGTGACAGAATACCCCAAATAAGGTCTCTGCGGGCGCGCTCTTGCCACGAACCGGTCATCATTGAATTGTCTCCTCACACCGAGGGCGAGGGCCGAGCTTGATGGCTTGGTAGAGACGATGACGGATGAGGAACTATTCGCGACGTTTCTTAATCTGATTGCCAGGGCAGGAGGCGCTGAAGCCTTTGCCCAAGTGCTTAGGGAGAAAGGCGAGGAACGTCTAGCAGACAGAGTGCTCCAGTGTGGAACCTGTAAAACTGCTGCTGAGTTCATCGCACTTGAGACTTGATGGCTTGGATGCGCTGGCCAGGAGAGAGCTGGCTCGGGAAATTTGGACAGCGGGATAAGTGGAGTTTCTGCCTGAGAGCAGCCAGAATGGCTGCTGAACAGGAGAGACGATGAGCAAGAGACCCCGCCGGAACCACTCTCCGGCTTTCAAA
>NZ_VOSK01000174.1 GCF_009296175.1 Microvirga tunisiensis
GAACAAGAGCATCCGGGAGTGGACCGAGCTGCTGGCCGGCGACGAGGTGCTGGCCACGGCCATCCTCGACCGCCTGCTGCACCGAGCGCATGTTCTCAACATCAAGGGGCGCAGCTATCGCCTGCGGGATCTGGAGGAGGCTCTCCAGCGGGCTCACGCTTGAGCCGTCGTAAAACTGGATGTCGCCTTATCTCGTAAATCTCGGTGTCGCTTGACAGGTGCCGCGCCTCGTCATAGAACAGTGGTCGGCTGCCACAGGATCTCGCAAACGGCAAGAAACCCTGCTCAATGAGGTGGGCATGTATAGGAACCTTGCGGGGGATGCCTGTCTTAGTTTTCCAAAGGTGCATGACAGGGATGCCCTCCTCCAACCAGATGTCACTTCCCCGGAGATGGCACAGTTCGCCAATTCGGGCCCCTGAGTAGGCAGCGAGCCACGGACACCACCGGGCTGCATTCGAAATGGACGGATCCCGTGGGTGACGCTCTACACCCAGCGACGCTCGAAGGATGGCTCCTATCTCATCAGGGCGGAACGTTCGCTCCCGCTTGATTCCGATCTTTGGCTCATCGAGGCGGACACCTGTGGCTGGGTTGGTGGACATTACCCTGCCCCCGTTGCGGTCCATAGCCCATTTGAACATGGAACTTGCTGCGACAAGGTCGTTCTTGTTGACAGCCCGAGGACTCACACCATCCCTGTCACGCCTATCCTCGGCCCAGGCGTGAAGGTCATCGCCAGTGAGCGACCGGACGTCACGCTCTCCTGCGAAGGCTGAGAGAGACCTCAGGCTGGCCTTATATCGCTTCAGCGTATTCTTAGCCTTCTTGTCGGCATGGTAGTCCAGCCACCTCTCGAGCAAAGCGTCCGTCGTGAGGAGATCCCCACCGGGCATGGACGAGTCGATTTGGGCTACTAGGGTTCGCTTGGGCAGACGCCCCATATTCGATTCAGGGCTGAAATTGTCGCTGATCTCGGCTCCAGTCCGGTGTGCCTCCCAGAAACGTCTCAGGGCTACATCCGCAGCCGCGTGGAGCCGCTTGGCCTCGGAGGCGTCCCTGGTGTGAAGGGACATCTGGACCATCTCGCCGATCTTGACCGTTTTGATCTGACTGCCGAGCGGCAGAGACACGAAGGTGCCCCTGAGCCTCCCCATATCGCTGGGCGTGCGCTGTCGAAGGTGAAGTTTGCCCGTCTTCTTGTCCTTCCACGGACGAGCCATCGTGAACGCCATGTGTGAGACCCCTGTGTAAGACCAGAGACCTGCAAGAGCGTTGAAAGATCAGGGAAATCGTTGATCAGAAAGGCGTTGGACCATCAAGAGGGATGGTGCCCAGGAGAGGACTCGAACCTCCACGGTGTTACCCGCTGCTACCTGAAAGCAGTGCGTCTACCAATTCCGCCACCTGGGCCTACCTGTTCGGCGAGGCTTCGTTTACGGTGCTTCTGGCGGCACGTCAATCACTGAAAATGCGACCGATGTGCTTTCTTTATCATGCACCTCTTCACAGGGGAGCAGCGTTTGACTAGAGACATTTTGAATTTCACACCCAAGCTCCATGCAAGTCCCTCCCAGGGCAGGAGAGTTTCATGATCGGTGCCCTTCGCACGCCTGAGCAGCAAACCGTCACGGTCTTTGGCGGATCGGGCTTCCTCGGCCGCTACGTGGTGAGCCGTCTGGCTGAGCGCGGCTACCGCGTCCTCGTGCCGACCCGCCAGCCGAACCTCGCGAACTTCCTGCCTCTGGGCAAGGTGGGACAGATCAACCCGATCCACGCCAACCTGCGCAACGAGGATTCGGTGGCTCATGCCGTGGCGCGGGCGGACCACGTGGTCAACCTCGTCGGCATCCTGCAGGAAACCGGCCGCCAGCGCTTCGATACGCTCCAGGCCAAGGCGCCGGCGATGATCGCACGGCTCGCCAAGAACGCTGTGTCCATCATCCATGTCTCGGCCATCGGCGCCGATGCGAATTCCGAATCGGCCTATGCGCTCTCCAAGGCCGAGGGCGAGGCCGCCCTGCTCCAGGAGCGGCCGGATGCCGTGATCCTGCGTCCCTCTCTGATGTTCGGGCCGGGCGACAGCTCCTTCAACCGCTTCGCGACGCTCGCCCGCATGCTTCCCGTGCTGCCGCTGCCGGGCGCCGAGACCCGCTTCCAGCCGATCTATGCGGGTGATGTGGCCGAGGCCATCGTGCGGGCGGTGGACGGCGTCGTGCCGGGCGGCAGGGTCTACGAGCTCGGCGGACCCGAGATCCGCACCATGCGCCAGATGATGGAATTCGTCCTCAAGGTCACCGAGCGCAAGCGCGTCATCATTCCGATGCCGGGCAAGATCGCGCGGGTGCAGGGCAGCGTCCTGGGAACGCTCGACCGGCTGACGCTGGGGCTCATCCCGAACGAACTCGTCACCACCCGCGACCAGGCGATCCTGCTCGAGACGGACAACGTGGTCTCGGAAGACGCCCTGCGCGAGGGCCGCACGCTCCAGGGCCTCGGTCTCACGCCCACCACCATCGAGGCGATCGTGCCGAGCTATCTCCTGCGCTTCCGCAGGACCGGCCAGTTCGACCTCAAGCGCAATGCTACCCCGGGCAATACTCCGGACCTGCTCGCGCCGCGCTCAGGAGGCCCTGCGTCCGACTTCCACCCGGAGCGGGCTACCGGACCGGCCGTCGGCCAGTCGTCGAGCCACTGAAGGGTCGCCTTCCAACCCTTCAGGCTTTCTCGATCGACGCATGGTTGTCGCGGCGAAGCGGCATCCGCTCCGCCGGATTCTGCGTAAGCTTCTTGTGCAGATGAACCATCAGGGCCGCGCCGAAGATCGGCGTGATCAGGTTCACCACCGGCACAAGCAACAGAGCCGCCACCACGGCACCGGCGGCCAGCACCGTGCCCCGGTGCTCCGCGCGCAGGCGCGTCACGTCCTCGGCCGGCCAGAAGCGGCCCGCCGCCAGCTCGAAATATTCCCGGCCCAGCAGATAGGCGTTGGCGATGAAGAACACCCCGATATTGATGCCGGGGATGAAGAACAGGAGCAGGGCAACGAGGTTTACGAGAAGGGACAGGCCGGCGAAACGAAGGCCATAGAAGAGGGCCTTTCCGAAAGGCAGGGGCTGGCCGGGTGAGTCGGCAGGATAATTCTTGCGCTCCACCACTTCGGCCACGTCGTCGAGGAAGTAGCCCGCCACGATGGCGGAGATCGCCGGCAGCAGATAGATCAGGGCGATGAAGAGGCCGAAGCCCGCGAGGAAGAATGCAAAGCTGTCGATGATCGGATAGGTGGCGCTCAGATCATGGTTGTTGAGAAAGATATCGAACAGCTTGGTCAGCCCGAGCCAGACCAGAACGAGCAGCGCCACGGTCAGTCCAATCGATTTCCAGACAATGCGCCGCAAAGCGGGCGAGAAAACCTCGCGGGCTGCCGCGAAAACCGATTGGATCAGCATCTGTCGTTCGTCTCCTTGCAGGGCGTCCCTTGATGTGGGAGGCGGACCTTACTTATGAAAGAACCCGCTGCAAAGCGAGGGGTGGAGATCAGCGTGTCATTGGACGGTGAAACGTCGACGAGCTTGAACGCGAATCCGGATGTGGTGATCGTCGGCGCGGGAAGCGCCGGGATCGCCGCGGCGCGACGCCTGCTGGCCTCCGGGCTGTCGGTGACGGTGCTGGAGGCGCGGGGCCGCATCGGCGGACGCACGGTCACGCGTCTCTTCAAGGGCCACCCGCTCGATCTCGGCGCCCATTGGCTTCATGCGGGTCCGATCAATCCTCTCGTGAAGCTCGGGCATGGGCGCGGCGAGCCTCTGCGCCGAGCGCCGGTGAACGGGCATTTCTTCGTCCACGGCAGGCCTGGCAGCCGAGCCCAGCGCGCAGCACTCGACCGCGCCTTCGCCATGGCCGACCGGGCGATGACCCAGGCTGCGAAAGCCCACGAGGACCAGCCGGCGGCCAGGACGCTTCCGCCGATGGGACCGCAAGGGCGGCGGGTCGCCGCCATCCACGGCCTCGTCTCGGGCCGGCCCCTCGACGAAGTCAGCCTGCACGATTTTCCGAGCATGGAGTATTCGGACAACCTGTTCATCGCCGGCGGTCTCGGCGCCTATGTGCGCCGTCTCGGCCATGACCTGCCGGTGCGGCTCAACACCGCCGTCCGCGCCATCGACTGGTCCGGACAGGGCGTGCGGATCGATAGTTCCGCCGGGACCCTCCAGGCCAGTGCCGTCATCGTGACCACTCCGATGGCGGTGCTGCAGCAGGGTGCCATCCGCTTCGCACCCGCTCTGCCCACCACAATCGGGGAAGCCGTTCACGGCTTCACGCAAGGCGTTTACGAACATGTGGTCCTGCATTGGCCGGATTCACCGTTTCGCGGTGCGGACCGGCTGGCGAGCCTGACGGGAACTCACCGGCAGCCCCCGGGCCTCCTGACGCGCATCGACGGCACGCCGTTCCATTTCTTCGAGCTCGACCAGCCCACTGCGGCCGCTTTCGACCGGCGCGACATCCATGCGCCTTATCGCTATGCGCGCGAGGTGCTGGCGGAGCAGTTCGGCTATCGGGCGATCCAAAATCTCTCCGCCGTTTACAGCACCGCCTGGCGGCACGATCCCTGGTCGCGTGCTTCCTGGGCCGTGGTGCCACCGGGACTTTATGCCATCCGGGATGTCCTGAAGGCGCCGGTCGGGGAGCGGATCTGGTTTGCCGGCGAGGCGCTCTCGCGCGCCCAATGGGGCACAGCCGGCGGAGCCTGGGAAGAGGGCGAGAGGGCGGCCGGGGAGATCATCGCGCACCTGCGCTGATCGGCGTCAGGGCTGAGTCAAGCCGTTCCCAATCGGGCGCGCACCCAAGTCACGGCCTCGTCGAGATCGGCAAGAACCGGCGGCCTTGCACTCATCAGATCGCCGCAGGGTCCGAAGCCCGCTTCCAGAAACCAGCCTCCCGCACGCTCTTGCCCGCCGATGGTTTCCTCCGGCGTCACCCAGGTGAAGACGGCCACCAGCTGCCCATCCGCGAGAACAAGCCGTCCCTCGTGCCTGCCACCGTCCGCCATGACCGGCATCGCCTGAAGAGTGATATCGCGCATCGCTTATCCGCCGGTCAGGGCTATCGATCTTCGTTTTGCAGGCTGAGATAGGTCGAAGTGAACTCGCCCACCTTCGTCAGCCGCTCCCAATCGAGAATGGTCAATGCGTCACCCTGGAAACGGATCAGTCTTTCCTTGCGCAGTTCCTGCAGCACGCGGTTCACGTGAACGGTCGAGAGGCCCAGGGTATCGCCCAACTCGGCTTGGGTGACAGGCAGCTGGACCGTGTCGCCTTCGGCCCGGCCGACTGCCTTCAGGCGAAGGAAAAGCTCACAGATCAGGTGCGCCATATGGGCCGTGGCGGAGAGGCGCCCCATCGCCGTCAGCCATTCCCGATGGATGGCGCCGTCGATCAGCGTGTTGAGCCACAGCATCCGCGTGAGATGGGGAAACTCGTCGGTGATCTTCTCGAGAGTCGCGTGCGGAACGGCGGCGATGCGGCAGGTGGTCAGTGCCAGCACGCCATGGTCCATCGTCTTCAAGAGGAAGCTGTGCAGATCGAGGAAGTCGCCGGGAACATGAAGAGCCGAGATCTGCCGCCGTCCGTTCGAGACAATCTTGTAGCGGGCGGCGAAGCCATCCAGGAGAAGCGAGCTTTCCGTCGGGCGGTCGCCCTCGCGCACGATGTCCTCATCGGCCTCGACGACCCGAATTCGCGCGATCGCATTTTCCAGCGCCTTCTTCTCATCGTCGGAAAGCTGATCACGCTGTTCGAGCTTTAGAATCAGAGGGTTGGTCATACGGGCCGTTCAGGTGTCAACACGATCCTGTTCTGGCCAAACTCCCTTCTTGGCCGCACTCACATATGTTTATCATATGTTTATGCTCAGGATGGATTTTGGTTGCATGGAGCCGCAGCCCACATCTTCACGTCCGCGAAGAGGCTAAGGGGTCGGCCGATTGACGAAGGAATGGGATAAGGCCGTCCTGTGGCCCTGGAACGTCAGTCCAGGAGGGCGCGGATCGCCTTGGCCGGGGCCTGTTCGCCGTAGGGTTTGGCGATGAAGACAGCCTCTTGCGGGAGCATGCCGTTGTCCGGATCGAGATGGCCGGAGGTGATGACGACGGAGATGTGTGGCCATCGGCTGCGGACGAGCGAAGCGAGTTCGAGCCCGTCCATGGAGCCGGGCATCCGTACGTCCGTGAACAGAACCCGGATGTCCGCGCGGCGCAGGAGAACATCCTGCGCGGCGTGGGCATTGGCGGTCTCGATCACTTCGAAACCGGCATCTTCGAGCGCATCAGCCGTCGCCATTCGAACGAAGGGCTCATCCTCCACAAGGAGGACGACAGGTCGCAGGGGTGACGGATGGCCGTTCATCGAACCGAGAGCGCTCACCACAGGATGGTTGAAGGTTACGTAGGTCGAGCAACGCGAATCACTTGAATTAACATATGTTATCGTGATTGCGGGACAAGGACAAAGTTCGGCAGGGCGTGCAGCCCGCCGACAGAGATGTCCTCTTGGCTCGAAATGGCGTCAGAGCATGCTGGGCAGAACGCGATCCGGCGGCTTGTGGCCGTCGACGAAGGCCCGGATGTTGACGATGACCTTTTCCCCCATGGCCACGCGTCCCTCGTGGGTGGCCGAGCCCATATGGGGCAGCAGCACCACCTTGCCCTGCTTGGCGAGCCGCACGAGGCGCGGATTGACCGCCGGTTCCTCCTCGAACACGTCGAGACCGGCCCCCGCGATGGCGCCGGCTTCGATGAGCTTGGTGAGCGCGCCCTCGTCGATGATCTCGCCACGGGCCGTGTTCACCAGGATCGCGTCTGGCTTCATGAGCTTCAGGCGCCGCGCGGAGAGCAGGTGATAGGTCGCCGGTGTATGCGGGCAGTTCACGGACACGATGTCCATGCGGGCCAGCATCTGGTCGAGGGATTCCCAGTAGGTCGCCTCGAGCTCCGCTTCGATCTTCGGCGGTACGTGGCGGCGGTTGTGGTAGTGGATCGACAACCCGAAGGCCTTGGCGCGCCGTGCCAGCGCTTGGCCGATGCGGCCCATGCCGACGATGCCGAGGCGTTTTCCCGTGATGCGCCGACCCAGCATCCAGGTCGGCGACCAGCCGGTCCATTCCCCGTCGGGGATCACCCGCACTCCCTCCGGGAGGCGGCGGGCGACGGCCAGGATCAGCGCCATGGTCATGTCGGCCGTATCCTCGGTGAGCACGCCGGGTGTGTTGGTGACGGTGATGCCCTTGGCGACCGCCGCCGGGACGTCGATGTTGTCGACGCCATTGCCGAAATTGGCGATGAGCTTCAGGTTGGGACCGGCCTGCTCCAGCACCGCGGCGTCTATCTCGTCCGTGATGGTCGGCACGAGCACATCGGCCGTCTTGACGGCCGCGGCCAGTTCCTCCGGGGAGAGAGACTTGTCCTCGAGGTTGAGGCGCGTGTCGAACAATTCGCGCAGGCGCGTCTCGATCACGTCGGGCAGGCGGCGGGTGACAACGACGACAGGTCTCTTTTTCATCGACTTCAAGCGTCCCCAGCACTGAAAAACCCGCGAAGTTTAAAGAGTTTCACGCTCTCTTAACTCTGCTTCGGCGATCAAAGGTGACGACCCGCCGCGTGGCGGTCTCCGTCAAGCTTCTCTACCAGAGCCTCAACCTAAGACAAAGCCACTATCCGGGGGAACCATGCGCAAGATCGTCCTTGCCCTTGCTCTTGTCAGCCTGAGCGCCGCATCGGCGCTGGCGCAGCAGTCACCGGGCGGCCGTCTTGGCACGGGCCTGCCGGTGCCGCGCTACGTCAGCCTCAAGACGGACCGGGTGAACCTCCGCGAGGGCCCGTCCAAGGATCACAGGACGGCCTGGGTGTTCCAGCGTGCCGGCCTGCCGGTGGAGATCATCGCCGAGTACGAGACCTGGCGGCGCATCCGCGATTCGGAAGGCACGGAAGGCTGGGTTCTCCATTCCCTTCTGTCGGGACGGCGCACCGCCCTCGTGATGCCCTGGGCCAAGAACCAGCAGCCCCCGATCAGCCTGTTGGATCGGGCGGAGGAGAAAGGCGGCGTGGTGGCTCATCTGCAGCCCGGCGTGATCACCAATATCAAGGGCTGTGACGGCAAATGGTGCCGCGTCACGATCGTGATGGACGGGGCGCGCGACGTGGACGGCTATATCCAGCAGGAGAAGCTGTGGGGTGTCTATCCCAACGAGACGGTCGAGTAGGACCTTTCCGATTTATCAAGCTTTTGGGTTTTAGAAAGAAACATCGTTTCGTCGAATCTGAAAGCCTGCCTCTATGTCCCTCAACTTGAGCTTCAAGCTGCTGCCGATCCTGGCCCTGGTTCTCGGCATCGCCTCCATCGTCGCGCCGCGCTTCCTGAACATCTTCGTGGCGATCTTCCTCATCGCCTACGCTCTGGTCGGCTTCGGCTTCATTCGCTGACCGCATCGAAGCGATAACGATCGGAATTCGTTTCGCGTCGAGCCCTCGGTCGATTGGCTCTGGAGCATCGGACCCAGACGTGGAGCGCCCTTTTAGGATCCACCCGATGCTCAAACCCATACGTTGCGCATCGTTCGGCACGGACAACCGGTTCCGTGCGATGCGCTATTGCACGCGCAAGCGTCGAAGAAGTCGGCCTCCGAAGACGTTCAGCGCCAAGCCCAGGACGATCACCGTCCCCCCGAAGGCCTCGATCGGGTGCATGGCTTCACCGAGGATGAGAGACGAGCCTAGGATGCCGGCGACCGGGACGAACAGGGCGAAGGGTGTCACGGTGGCCGCCGGGTGCCGGGACAGGAGTACGCCCAAACGCCGAAGGCAAAGACCGTCGTCGGATAGGCAAGATAGGCCACCGCCGCCATGGTGCCGCCGTTGAGCTGCGTCAGCGCCGTGAACACCTGGGCAGGACCGTCGAGCCAGAGCGACAGGCCGAACAGCGGCAGCGGCGCGACGAGGCTCGACCAGACGATGAAGCCCAGCATGTCGACCCGGCCAGCCCGCTTGGAGATGATGTTGGCCACGCCCCAGGCGGCGGCGGCCAGTACCGTCATGAGAAAGGGAACGGCACCGCCACTCGTCATGCGCGGCCAGGCGATCAGCACGAGTCCGAGGCCGGCTACAAAGCCGCCGATCACCTGATGCGGCCCAGGACGCTCGCCCATGAGCAGGGCCGCAAAGAGAATCGTGAAGAAGACCTGCGCCTGCGTGACCACGGAGGCGAGGCTCGCCGGCATGCCGACGGCAAGCGCTGCAAACAGCAGCCCGAACTGGGCGACGCCGAGGAAGAAACCGTAGCCGACGACGCTGCGCCAATCGGTCTTGGGCCGCGGAACAAAGAAGACCGCAGGAAGGGCTGCAAAGAGAAAGCGGAGCGCAGCCAGCAGCAGGGGCGGCGTGGTGCCGACCCCGAGTTTGATGACCACGAAGCTCAGGCCCCAGAGGGCGGTGACGAGAAGGGCAACGAGGCTATGGCTGAGCGGCATCTGCTAAAGACCGGAGGGCCGCTCTCTTCAGAGGTTAAGAGGGGCGGGGCCTTAAACGCTCTTGCGGCGGAGACGCACGATGACTTCGACACCCGCCACTTCCATGCCGTCCGGGGGCTCGGGCAATTCCGCGACGCTGACGCCAGACGTGAGCGGCATGTCGACGAGCTCGCCCTCTTCCTCCAGGAAGAAGTGGTGGTGCTCGGTCGGGTTGGTGTCGAAATAGGCCTTGGCCCCATCCACCGCGAGCTGGCGCAGCAGGCCCGCTTCCGTGAACTGGTGCAGGGTGTTGTAGACGGTCGCCAGCGAGACCGGGACGCGGGCGCGGGACGCCTCGTCGAAAAGCAGTTCAGCCGTGATGTGCCGGTCGCCCTTGCCGAACAGAAGCCAGCCCAAGGACACGCGCTGCCGGGTCGGGCGCAGGCCGACGCGGCGCAGCTTGTCCCGCAATTCGGACACGGGGCACCCTTTCCGGTGAGCCGGAGCGGTGGTGGACTCGATATAGGCAGACAAAGGATCGGTCATTGGCGGAACTGAATGATCGGATGGGCGCTTCTAACATCACAATCATAGGAAAGCGAGAGGGTTACTGCAAGGCTGCCCTGCTATGGCGGCTGAAATGCTCCTCAACACCGCCAAAGAATCCGGGCGCAGGTCCTTTGATGGATGGCCAAGCCTGTGCTACCAGAGCCCGCACCCAGGTCCCGAGGCTTTCTCGAGGCCGCTTCTTGAAGACGCGATGAAAGGATCGGCATCCGGAATGGCCCGCCAGTCCAGCTTTACTTATGAAGAGCTCCTTGCCTGCGGGCGCGGAGAATTGTTCGGCCCCGGCAATGCGCAATTGCCGCTTCCGCCCATGCTGATGTTCGACCGCATCACCTCCATCGGTGAGGATGGCGGCGCCTATGGCAAGGGCCACGTGCTGGCGGAACTCGACGTGCGACCGGATCTCTGGTTCTTTCCCTGCCACTTCCAGGGCGATCCGGTCATGCCGGGCTGCCTCGGCCTGGACGCGCTCTGGCAGATGACGGGCTTCTTCCTCGGCTGGGGCGGCTCGTCCGGACGAGGCCGGGCGCTCGGCGTCGGCGAGGTGAAATTCTCCGACCAGGTGCTGCCCACGGTCAAGAAAGTGGTCTACGGCGTCGATCTCAAGCGCGTCTTCCGCTCGAAGCTGGTGCTCGGCATCGCCGACGGCTGGCTGGAGGCCGACGGCCGCCGGATTTACGAGGCCAAGGACATGCGCGTCGGGCTGTTCCAGTCGGAAGCAGCCGCAGGCGGCTAGGCTTTCTGGCACTGACCTAAGGTCAGTGCCTGTTCCATCCTATTGACAAAGCGTGGTCTTTTTTAAAGAACCGGCCTTGCCGCCCAGCGCATCGTGCGGAAAAGTGGATCCAGTTTTCCGCCCCGTGCGATGCGCCAGTGAAAAATGAGCATCGGGGCGATCCCAAAAGGGCCGCCACTTTTGGGTCCGATGCTCTAGCGGCCGGGCCTTCGACCTTGGGATCACGCTTTCATCCCATTCGCATGGCTCAGTGTTGAGAATGAGCAGGGTCGACCTTACGTGTTGAGACGTTAAGGCTGGCAGTAAGGTCCTTTGAAGAGGTAGGCTATGAGGCGCGTCGTCGTCACCGGAATGGGCATCGTGTCGTCCATCGGCAACAACACGCAGGAGGTGCTTGCCTCTCTGCGCGAAGCGAAGTCCGGCATCAGCAAGGCCGAGGATTACACGAAATACGGCTTCCGATGCCAGGTTCACGGCGCTCCCAGCCTGAACCCGGAAGAGATCGTCGACCGGCGCGCAATGCGCTTCCACGCCAAAGGCACCGCCTGGAACCATGTCGCCATGGATCAGGCCATTCGGGACGCGGGCCTCGAGGAGAACGAGATCTCCAACGAGCGCACCGGCATCATCATGGGCTCCGGCGGTCCGTCCACCCGAATCATCGTGGAAGCGGCCGACATCACCCGCGACAAAGGCCCGAAGCGCATCGGTCCGTTTGCGGTGCCCAAGGCCATGTCCTCCACCGCCTCGGCGACGCTCGCGACCTGGTTCAAGATCAAGGGCGTGAACTATTCGATATCCTCGGCCTGCGCGACCTCGAACCATTGCGTCGGCAACGCCTACGAGATGATCCAGTACGGCAAGCAGGACGTGATGTTCGCCGGCGGCTGTGAAGATCTGGACTGGAGCATGTCCAATCTCTTCGACGCCATGGGCGCCATGTCCACCAAGTACAACGACACCCCGTCACGCGCCTCCCGCGCCTATGACGCCAACCGGGATGGTTTCGTCATCGCCGGCGGCGCAGGTGTGCTGGTGCTGGAGGAGCTGGAGCACGCCAAGGCCAGAGGCGCCCGCATCTACGGTGAGATCGTCGGCTATGGCATGACCTCGGACGGCTACGACATGGTGGCCCCCTCGGGCGAGGGCGCGATCCGCTGCATGCGCATGGCCCTCAAGGACGTGCACAACCCGGTCGACTACATCAACCCGCATGCCACCTCGACTCCGGTCGGTGACCAGAAGGAGATCGAGGCGATCCGCACGGTCTTCGGCTCGGGCGACAAGTGCCCGCCGATCTCCGCGACGAAATCGCTCACCGGCCACTCGCTCGGCGCCACAGGCGTGCAGGAGGCGATCTACGCGCTCCTGATGATGAACAACCGCTTCATCTGCGAAAGTGCCCATATCGACGAGCTCGATCCCGAATTCGCCGACATGAACATCGTCCGCAAGCGGATCGACGACGCCAAGATGGACACGGTCCTGTCGAACTCGTTCGGCTTCGGCGGCACCAATGCCACACTCGTCTTCAGCCGCTATAACGGGTAAGACGCCGTCATAAACCTGAGACAGCTCCATGCGATGCCCCGACACATTCACGGGGGACCTCGCATGGACATGCTGAATCACACCGACATTCCGGCTCGCGATGCACACTTTCATAACAATTGGCGTCGCACCATGGAGCCGATGCACAGGGGGACCCAAGTGACCGGTCTGATGCAAGGAAAGCGCGGCCTCATCATGGGCGTCGCCAACGACCATTCCATCGCCTGGGGCATCGCCAAGACCCTGGCCCAGCACGGGGCGGAGCTCGCCTTCACCTATCAGGGCGAGGCCCTGGGCAAGCGCGTGACGCCCCTGGCGCAGTCGCTCGGCTCCAACCTCGTCATTCCCTGCGACGTGGAGGACATCGCGTCGGTCGACGCGGTGTTCGACACCCTCGACAGGACCTGGGACGGCCTCGACTTCGTGGTCCACGCCATCGGCTTCTCCGACAAGTCGCAGCTCAAGGGCTCGTATGTGGACGTCACCACCCGCGAGAACTTCTCGCGCACCATGGTGATCTCCTGCTTCTCCTTCACGGAGATCGCGCAGCGCGCCGCCAAGCGCATGAGGAACGGCGGATCGCTCCTGACCCTGACCTATGGCGGCTCGACCCGGGTCATGCCGAACTACAACGTGATGGGCGTGGCCAAGGCGGCTTTGGAAGCCTCCATGCGCTACATCGCGTCCGACCTCGGCCCGCAGGGCATCCGCTGCAACGCCATCTCGGCAGGCCCGGTGCGCACGCTCGCCGGCGCCGGTATTTCGGATGCCCGCCTCATGTTCACGTACCAGAAGGCCCATGCTCCCTTGCGCCGCACGGTGACCATCGAAGATATCGGCGGCTCGGCTCTCTATCTGCTCTCCGACCTCTCCAACGGCGTGACCGGCGAGATCCACTACGTGGATTCCGGCTACAACACCATCTCGATGCCACGCCCCGAGGTGCTGAAGGCCCAGGATGCCGCAGGCGTGACGGGCGAAGAGGGCTAAAAGCCCTCTTCCGGATTCCTCCGACAGTTCAAACGATTGCTTTCGACGCTCCCTACGGCTGAGCGAGTATCGGAGTGCGTCAGCCGGCAAGTCTCCAGACGTCGCCGATCATAAGAGCTGCGTCTCCAGACTTTGAAGCATCATGTCGAAGTGCTGACGCTTCGGATCGGCCTTAACCTTACTAATAAATCATCAATAAAATCGGCTTCTCCAGGCTCTTGGAAAGGCCATGTTGGTCCATTTCTCCTAGAGCGCGTTGACATTCAGGCTTTCGACGGACTCGCAAATCTGATTCAAGCTCCTTTTGGGCGCGGAGGCTTGGGTGAGCGGAGTTCGTCTGATGTTGAAAGATCACCAGTGGGATCGGATGGAGCCGCATTTGCCGGGCAAACGCAT
>NZ_VOSK01000175.1 GCF_009296175.1 Microvirga tunisiensis
GGGCTTAGGCCCAACCGGATATAAGGTGATGCGGACGAACGGTTCGCATGAGCGCCATCGGGCTCAACCTCGGAGATCACGGCAGCACCTGCGACCAGCACTTGACTGACGTATCGGCCCATATAAGGGGCAAATGTGAGATGGTGCGAGCCGCGCGACGGCACGCTGCACAGGATTCGTCCCGTCCGAAGCCCGAGGAAGTGGTGGGGCGGCTCACGCTATTCGGCTACCAAATGCATTCAGCTCCTTGCCCAACTCAGGGAGTACGAGAGGAAATTGGGCACCTCCGATGCGCAGGGTTACGGCGGGATGATCCGGCAAGAAATCAGCGCGAACAGGGCTGAATACAACCGCGGCTGTCGGTGACCAGCCCTTTTAGGGCAAAAGAGGGCCTGGAACCTCGCCTGCATCATCGCGAGCAGCCTCCTCCGCCTCGCACTTGGTATTTCCCGCGTTGCAAGCCTTATGGCGACCTACTTAGTCCTCTTGTTTAGGAGTGATCAGCTTGAGGCCCACCTACTCGCGTTATCTGAGCGCGTGCGCCAGAGTGATGACATCATCAGCTGGATCGAAGGATTACATCGACGTCCGAGGCATTAGGACGGAATCTGATTGTCCAAGCACCATTGATAAAAGCTAGCCCATGATGTCGCAGAGGTTGCTTTCATAGTCGTCCCCCCTTGCCACTTGCCGCAAATCATCCAATTCCAGACTCATCTGCCTCCAGATTGATTCCCGGAAAGTTGCATGTGCAATTGGTGGTCCGATCGTCGCGAAGGCGACGTCGTGGAGGATGATTTAGCTCGTGCCAAGTCAGCGTTGGTTTCCATTCGAGTTCGACTGGACAAGCAGGGCATAGAGAAGGCGCGGACCTGCGGCGATGCTCTCATTCATGTCGCCCGAATGTTGTCAGACGGATTCAACATTAGTGTCTCTGACGCGTTGGTAGGACGTGGTTTGAACCCACGGGACCTCGATGCGGCATACCGGGATCTTCAAGGAAGCGTGCGCCGGTGCCGGACGTTCCTCGACGAGACCTCGCCCTGCTACGACGTAGCAGACGACTTGGTGAATGCCTGCTCGCTTCTTGAGCACATCTACAGGATGCGGTTTCATTCGCTGATGGCTGACCCTCGGCAGCGGCCTGCTTGCGAGGAGGTTGCGCAGAACCTCGTCCTTCTAGTCGGGACACTTCCACGATTAGGCGCAAAGCAGACCCAAACGAGCGGACGTCGTGGAGCCCCGCGGATCGCAGCGTGAAGCATCGCGCCCGGCTCGTACCGATTCAAACGCGTCGAGTGCGAAAGCTCTTCCGCCAGAAGGGGTCAGTAGCCGATGTATTTGAGGAAGGTGTATCCGCAGATGCCGAGAATGATAATCCATCCTACGATCATAAGGATGGCATTGCGGAGGATCGGCCAGAACAGGCACCAGACACCGTAGAGTAGGCCAAGCCCGATCGCGAGGGGGATGAGAAAGTCCCATCGGTTGTCGACTGCGGCCGAGACCCCAGGTCCTGAACCGGTGCCGCTCAGGAGGGAAACAAGGCGGCCTCCGACAATGGGACCGACTGCAAGAGCGGGATAGGTTCTCGGCCTCGCACGGATGGCCGCTGGATCTCCTCCCTTATTCCTGAGCGGAAGATCGGATTGCGGATCAACAGTCGTCATCTCGCGTTCGTACGCAGATCGGATCCTGCCGAAGATCGATTGGCTCGCCAGGGTCTGATTGGACTCCCTCCCCTCATTGGGGCCGCTGGCGTGTGAAATTCGGTTCGCCATCCTGACCTCATCCGCCGATAGCTGCGGTGGCCTGATTCTTGCCGAGTTAAGATGGTTTGCGAACCGGGAGGAAGGTCGCCTCAGGGGCGACCTTCTCGTGTATGTCCGGCTCGGATAGCTGGATCAGGCGGCTTTGACGCCTTGGAGGAAGGTCGAGACCTCCTGACCAAGATCGTTGGAGTGACGAGCCAGTTCCTGAGCGGCTCCCAGAACCTGGCTGGCGGCGGCTCCTGTTTCGCCGGCGCCGTGCTGCACGTCTCCAATGCTGCCAGTCACCTGCTCGGTTCCCTTTGCGGCTTCCTGAACATTGCGCGCAATCTCGGAGGTCGCAGCGCCCTGTTGCTCCATCGCGGCGGCGATAGCAGTGGAGATTTGCGACATCTCGCTGATCGTCTGTGCAATCTCCTGGATCGCTGCGACCGTTTGCTGAGTAGCCTGTTGAACTGAGGCAATCTGATGCGAGATCTCGTCCGTTGCTTTGGCGGTCTGGGTAGCGAGGTCCTTTACCTCACTTGCAACGACGGCAAAGCCCTTCCCTGCCTCGCCGGCGCGGGCTGCTTCAATGGTGGCATTGAGAGCCAGAAGGTTAGTCTGACCCGCGATGGTGTTGATCAGTTGCACCACATTGCCAATCTTCTCAGCGCTGACTGCCAGTTCCTGGACCGTCGCACCCGTGCGCTGAGTGCCTTTCACGGCTTTCTCTGCGACCTGAGAGGACTGAGCAACCTGAGCGGCGATCTCGCGGATAGAGATGGAGAGCTCTTCAGTAGCGGCAGCGACCGTCTGCACGTTGGCTGAGGCCTGCTGAGCTGCTGAGGACACGGAGATCGATTGTTGCGTGGTCTGGTTTGCGACATCGGTCATCGAATGGGCGGTGGCTTCCATCTCAGTGCCGGCGGAGGAAAGCCCCTGTGTCAGGGTCGAGACATTAAGCTCGAAGCGCTTGGTCAACTGGTCAAGCACCTCGGCCCGGCGCATTTTGGCTTGGTTCTCGGCTTCCTGGGCGGCGGCGAGGCGGCGGGCCTCAATGGCGTTGTCCTTGAACACCTGCAGCGAACGGGCGAGCGCGCCGACCTCGTCCTTGCGCTCGGTGCCAGTTACCGGAACTGCAAGGTCTCCCTCAGCCAAGCGGCCCATTGCCCCAGTCATAGCACCGAGGGGACGGGTCACTCCGAAGATCACGATCGCGCCGATCAGTCCGATGGCGAGCGCCAAACCGGCAACTGCCGAACCAATCAGCTCCCATTTGGTGCTGGCGACGTCAGCGGCGGCATCGTCCTTGGCCTGATTCATCTCCTACGTTCTCTTCGATGTGTGACGCACGGAGGGTTCCCTGATGACCCGGAAGGATCGTGTTGCGCTATGGGGACGCATTGGACTTGTCATGCTGTCTCTTGCCTTGATGGGGGGAATCGTGGCCGAGCCGCTGCTCCGGCCCTTGTGGTCCCCTCAGCTGACCATTGCCCAACGTTAAGGGTTTGGGGTGATCACCAATGAGAAGCCCGGCGGCTGAAGACGGATTCAACCGTTGTTGACGATGCGGACGCGAACGGCTGGCTGGTGGAAGACCGCCTTGCCTTGTCGCGAATCCGACCGGGATCGCCGAAGAAGACGATCTCGTATAAGCATCTGTCACTGCGTCGAGGTTGCCTTCACGGCGCGCCCAACCGTCTCCAGCAGCTCTGTAAGGCACGGGCCAGAAGCAAACCACATCTGGCAATGACGCCCCAGAAGCAAGTTCGCTCCTTCGAAACAATGATGCCTCTGTGACCAGGTTCGAGAGCAATCAGCATGGTGTAATCAAGGCATAGGATGGCAAGAGATTTCGAAGGACGCACAACCTTTGAACGTTGCTCAGGGCGGACATTTAACCCTGTGCCTACACAAGCCACCCCAGCACGCTGATGTTATGAAACTTGCGTCTGCCGCTGATCACATCTTCAACGCCACGATCATCACTGTGCTTGCGCTTCTGCTGACTTTGTCAGCCGGCGCAGGCTTGCGGTATCCAGCTCAGGTGTGATGTCCGGTGCCATACCTCGTTGAGACCTCTCGATTGCTCCGTGTCCGCCCGGTGTTGGGGTTTTGACGGCCGCTACCTGACGATTGCGGTCCTGTGGCTGCGGCTTGTCTCCTGAGGCTGCTTTTAGGGGCGGTGATTTGCCTGTCTTCGCCGCGATTGATCCCGTCTGGGATCCTGTGTCACTGATCTCGCTGGTGCGGAGACTGTCCTTGGCATCAGGTCTAACGGGAGGCAACGCCGGCTTGGCTTGATCCATCGGCTGAGACAGTCGGGCGAGATCTGTGCGGGCAGCTGCAAGATCTGCGCGCAACTGCCCAATTTCGGACAGCGACGCTCGCGTTTTCGCCCGCTCCGAGAGGAGCTTTGCTTGGGCATCCTGCAGGCTCGCCACCTCACGCTGGAGTTGATTGACCCTCCAGCTTGGCCGAGGACTGGCTTGAGACGGCAAACGAGACCCATCCTGTGACGGCCGACAAACTGAGCGTCAGGACAAGAACGCGGTGGATACTCAGCACTCGGGTTACAAGCTCGCGGAACATTGGGCCCTCCCCTCATTCGCAACACAGCCGATCTCCGGTGCGGCTCATTCATGTCGAGCAGTGTGGGCACAAAGAGGCGGACAATGCTTTTGTCCGCGCAATGGCAGGATTTTCGTTGATGTGGTTAAGACGATGTTGTCAGCGGCAAGCGATTATGGGGCTTCAGATCAGGTCACTGAGGGAGCGGCATGATCAACTGACGCCTGATCTCACCACCATAAGCCTGCATCTTCCGGCGAGAAGGTTCCATAGGTGCCATGGGCGTAGATCAAAGGAGCTGCTGCCGCCCTGGAGGCGACTCCCACTACCGCTCCAAAGAACACACTGTGGGTAGCCATCCGGACCATCTCAGTCACCCGACAGTCAAGACCGGCCAGAGCACTCTCGAGAACCGGAGCACCGGTCACCAGCGGAGCCCAGGTTCCGACGGTAAACCGCTCCTCTCCCTTGATCCCCATCTCGCCCGAGAACCGCCGAGCGATGTCGTCCTGGCCACTCGCCAGCAGATTGACGGAGAACCGCCCGCTCTCGCGGATCGGCTCATGCGCACTCGCCCCGGCGTTGATGCAGATCAGGACCGTGGGCGGATCTGCCGAGACGGAGCAAACGGCGGTAGCGGCCAGGCCGGTCCGTCGCCCCTCGTGCTCCGTCGCAATGATGGTGATGCCCCCGGCCAAGTGGCGCATGGGTGTTGTCACGTTAACCGGCCTCGGACGCATTGAGACAAATTCGGCCGCATGACACCTTCAAGTGGCGACATTCGCCGCGACTTTCCACTCCGCCATGGCGTTGAGGCGGTGAAGGTGGGTAGCGCGGGCAGAGCGGCGGGAGCGGGGTGGAACGAAAAGGTTGCGGACGGCAGAGAACACGATGACGAACCTCTGCAGCCCTCGGGCAGATCGAAAGCCCTGCCTCGCCCGTTCGCGTCGGCGAAATGGCAGATGCGAATTCTCCGCAAGTACAACCACACCGCATGGGCGATGATCTCAGGCGGAAAGCGATGGCGTTTGTAGCTGACAGGCTTGCTCATGCCGGACCATCTACACCGCTCGATCTCATGCCCAGGTTAACGTGACAACGCCGCCGAGAGTGGTGGTCGTCTTCTAAAGGGTGAAGAAGTAGAGCTGCCTATGCCTCACAGTTCCTTGACTCAATTGGACGTGCATGGCGCACGAAGGCCAAGGTGAAAGCGGCTCTCCTTGGAGATGAGGATCCGGGTGAATGGGATCTGCCGCCTAAGCCAAGGGGTATGCGGTGGGCCACCTATGAGCGGTGGGTCGCTCGGTACGATGCCACCGAGGAGTTGCTGGATACTCGGATCGTTCTGGCAGCGGCGCGACCGATGAAGCGGATCTAGCAAAGAAGTCCCGATAGGTCACCAAAGGAGCCTTACTTCATGCCCGCGCGTTTGGAGGAGTATGTTTAGGCAGACGAATTGGGCATGCGGATTCCAGCAGGGAGTGACAAGGTGCCCCTTCCGTTCAGCCCTCGAGCGGACCCAAATGGATCATCCTCCCGAATTGCCAATGATGATGCACGGCGAAGCCACAATGCAGGGCAGTAATAGATTGCTGTTGCGTGCGGGGCACACAAGAAATGTACGCTCCTCAGCAGTTACTAGAGCGCAATCGATTTAGCTGCGGGTCTCTTGGGATGTTCCAACCGGCACCCTCTATGGAGCTATCCTCGCAACCAACGCGTGAAAGTGGCACCTCTGAGAAACAGGTCAACCTAGAACCAAGCCGCCGAAAACTGCGCAACCGCGTGTGTCCGGCGCAGTCATCAGGAGGAGCTATGCTTCGGGTATCTCTGGTTTCAGTTATCACAATTGTGATGCTTGCCACTCAGCCTGTCTTCGCCAAGGGCGGAGGTGAAGGAGGTAACGGAGGCGGTGGTCAGGGTAATAACAATGGTGGCGGCGGAAAAGACGGAGGGGGCGGTCAAGGGAATGGGAACAGCGGAGGCAACGGAAACAGTGGCGGCAAAGATGGCGGTTCCGGCCCGAGTAATGGGAATAGCGGCAGTGATAAGGGCAGCGGAAACACCGGAGGAGGTGGAGGACGAGGTGGCGGGAACAGTAGCAGTGGCGGTCAGGGCAACGGAACCAGCGGAGGCAATGCTGGAGGCGGTGGTCAGGGCAACGGAAGTAGCGGCGGCAAAGGCGGTGGAAGCACCGGAGATGGTGGCAGTGGTCAGGATGCTGGGAACGGTGGCAGCGGCAGCCAAGGCAACGGCGGAAGTGCCGGCGGTGGCGGCAAAGGCGGTGGGAGCGCTGGAGTTGGCAATAATCAGAGTGCCGGGAACAGCGGCAGCGGCAGCGCCAGCCAAGTCAATGGAAGCGGAGGCAGCGCTGGTGCCAAAGGCGCCGGGAGCACTGGAGGCACAAGCAGTCAGACCAGCAACAACAGCAGCGGAAAAGCTGGGGGAGCGTCGGCTCCAGCATCCACGTCCGTAGCACCAGATACGGCAGGCACAGCAAGTTCACGAGCAGCGCCATCTGTTTCGGTCGCATCAACTATACTGCCATCGCTCGGGGTCAGAGGTAGCAGTGCCGCATTGGCCCTGCCGCCCTCCCTCGTGCCGCGTCTTGAAACATCGGGCTCTGCAACTGCAGACTTTGTGGAGCCCCTCGTCAGGCGAGCAGGGGTCCCAATTCAGATTGTCCAAGCCTGTCGCACGTCCATTGTGACGGCAGCGCTTCCTTATGGAGCTGTACAGGTGGATGCAGGCAGTGTCGGGCAAGCGAGCCGCACATCGGACGGAGGATTCACGGCTCCCCTTGAAGTGAGAGTTGTTTACGCTCGGGCGAATGCACGCCAAGTCCGCCAGTCTCGCATTTCATGCCGGCTCAATGCGTCCGGCGCAGTGGTTGCGCTCCGCTGATGGCAGGTCAGCTGCGACAGAGTGAGAGCTAACTTAGCTGCAGTCAACATACAACTCTGTAACGCATCTTCGGCTTGGCAGTGGCTCAGGACAAGTGCAATCGTATCCTGCCTGCCGCAGAACCGGGCGGCGGGTGTGCAGGTGCTCTATCTCTCCCCGGAGCAACTTACTTCCCCAACTCAGGAGCAGACTCGCTTTCGCATGCCAGGAGCCTACCCACAGTGGGTACTCCTCATCGCCTTATGCCCGCCTTGCTCACACTCGCTGGAGCAATAACCTGACGATACCGACCTAGCTTCATCATATCTGCAGGAGCATGACAGTGGCGGGTAGTCTCGCAGGTGAACGAACCCACCTAGTTCCGACTATGCAGTCCTTCCGTGCTGCTCTGTTCTTTTTGGTCTTTACAGTTGCGCAAGTCCGGGAGGGAGCAGCACTCGATGTGGGAGTGAGCGGAGGTGCTGTTGGTCTGGGTGCAGGAGCGAGCGCTGGCGTTGGATCTGGCGGGCTCAGCGCCGGAGCAGGCCTCAGCAGCGGAGGCATTGGAGCCTCCGCCAGCGGCAGCTTTGGCCCGAGTGGAGTTGGGGGTGGAGCGAATACTGGCGCGGTGGGAGCCTCGGCTAATGCAGGTGTCGGATCAAACGGGGTCAGTGCGGGCGGAGGTACTAGCACTGGAAGCAGTGGGGCTTCGGTAGGTGGCAGCGTTGGCCCAAGTGGCATTGGCGGTGCACTGGGAGTCGATGTTGGCGCAGCCGGGGCGATCGCTAACGCAGGTATTGGGGCAAATAGCGTTAGCGTTGGGGGCAGCTTGAGCGGCGCAGGCAGCGGAGGCGGAACTCGGGGCCCCAGTGGCGGAGCGGGACTCGGCTCAGGAGGCAACGGAACGCCTGCTGGCGGCAGCCTAAATTCTGCGGGCCCGTCAACCAACGGAAGCGCGATTTCTGGAGTCAGCTCCGACGGTACAGGAACATCAGTCTCGATAAACGGAGCCAATCCGGAACAGCGTACATCTTTCGAAGCACGCACCTCAGGATTCCTCGCCAGCATTGCTCCCACCGCACTTGCAACATCGTCCTTAGCAGTTGCCGCCGTTCCCAGGGCCTTGTTGCCGGTTGAGAACGGGCACGGTGATAGCGGATGGTTCCGGAGCATATATCTGCTCCAGCCTCTGCGAGTCAAACCTGGTACGTCGCTGAGCGTCGTTCAATCCTGCCGGAACGCACTTGTTCCACGCGCCGTACACTATGGAGCCACGCACGTTGACGTCGCAAGCGCTGGACGAACTGTCCGTATTAAGGGTGGCGGCATTTCAGCTCCCGTTGAAGTGAGGATCTTGTTCCAGCGAGGCAATCACATACAGGTTCGGCAAGCGCGGATCACGTGCCGCTTGGATCAAGCAGGCCGCATTATCGCAATGTTCTGAGGCTCGACCTACGACAGAATTATCTTTGATGAGCAACTGTAGTCCGGAGGTCTGATGCATACGCCCACTTTCTGAGCATCCTTTGATAGAAAGACTTAGGATTACGGGCGTACCAAATTGGTCGGTATTGTCTGAACCTGCTATATGGATTCAGTCGTTTTTTCGTCGTGGACTTTTCAGGTCACTTTAGTACTCCGCCGGCCTTGCACCTAGCAACAACCTTTTTGGAGAGCTCCCATGGTGCCCCAGAGCAGTTGGCCTTCAAGTGCCTCAGACTACAGCGACCAAGTACCGAGGGCGCGACACGGATGGTGGAGCCTTATACCCACCGTCGTTGCTGTAGGTGTGTTTGCGTATTCTTCGCACGGACTCGCAGGTGACGAGATTGGCGGAGCCACTCCCCGACTGCCTCAGATTGGAGAGGGCCATGCACCAGACGATACACAACGAACACCCAATTCGGCGGAACGGGACATTGCAATACCCCTTCATGTGGAAGCCTCGCAAAGGGAATGGATCTCGCTTTTCCAGAACCTTTTATCGAGCCCTGAAAGAACCGAGCTTGCGGCCGATGTTGGAGAATTGCTGCGGCAGAATGACTTGGCCGGAGCACGGCAGAGGCTCGATGTTGCTATAAATGCAGCGACATTCGCCATAATCATCGGTGATAGTATTCAAGATCCAGAGCTGCAGACGCTGCTTCAGGCTGTAGCACGTGAGCGGCAAGACACACGCTTGACCCAGAGGGTCCCGGTCGGTGATGCGGGAGTAAATGGGGACAAGGTAAGCGAACCGGGCGATGCTGCGGAAAAAGAGAGGGTCCGTGCCGAAGAAGCGCTACAAGAGCTACACGCTGTACAAGAGCAACTCGCAACCTTTAGCGGAAAGGAGGCCAGGATAGTAGCGCTTGAGCATGAACTGGAGCAGGAAAAGGGACGGACTGATTCAGTCATCCAAGACTTGAGCGTCGTGCGAGGGCAGCTCGCAGCAATGACGCAGAACGCCATAAGAGCCGCTGAGACGAGAGACGAGCATGCCCGAGAGGTGGAAAAGGGTGAAGCTGCATTGTTGGAACTGACGGCAAAGTTAACAGAGGCCCAAGGGCAACTTGTGCTTCTCAAGGGGAGTGCCGCAGAGGCAGCCGAATTGCGACCAGCTCTCGAGCGGGAAAAAGATTCAGTAAAATCTGCGGCCCGCGAACTTGAGGCTCTGAGAAGAGAACTCGTCACGCTCCAAACAAGCGCAGTTAGCTCCGCCGCAGCGGCCAGCTCAGCCGCCCAAGAGAAAGAGCGAGCAAATGCCACATCTCAGCAATTGACGGCCGTGCAGGAGCAACTCTCTGTTCTCCGTGAGAGCAAGGCCAAGATGCAGGACGAGTTAAAACAAGAGAGAGGGCGCAGCGCTTCGGTCATTCGCCAATTAGGCGCTTCCGAGCGAGAAATTTTGGCTCTGAAAGCCCAAGCCGAAAGCGCTGCTACAATTCAGGAAGCGCTCCGTCAGGAGAAAGAGAATACCGCTGCTGCACCCCGTGACCTGCACGCTTTGAAGAGACAAATCGCGGATATAGGAGCCCACACAGAATTCGTACCCGCCGCATTGCTTTTCCAAACCACTCCTGTCCTGCTCAAGCCTTCAACCCATACATTCCAGAGTGGCTCTAAGCCGAACAGCGGAGCCGGTACAGACGGCGATATTTCGCAACGTAAGGCTCGGCAGGTGTCTCTCCCTCCCCAAGTCGAGAGAGAGCGCAAGTTGTCCGATGAAGCAACGGCACAGACTCGTCGCCGCAATCTCCAACTAAAGTCCGTAGAGAAATCGGGCAGGCCACCCTCCACAAGCTCGAAGCCAAGTGAAGCGGCAGGCAGAGACACTGTCGTTAAACTGAAGCGCTCTCCTCGCTTACCAGCCGCGAATTCCGCTCCTAAGTCTCTTGCTCCAGACTTGCCCGCGATTCTACTGCCCATCGATGGGCTTTGGGCGCTCTATTAGGTCTGAAAGGTCGTTGAGACGTCCTGTCCGCTACCTAATGCTCAGAAGGACGAAAGGGAACTCACTGACAAAAGGCATTTTGGTCATGCGAGGAAAACACCGAGCAGGAGGCAGATTCAGCCAAGAGATTTCGATTCAGGAATCAAGCGCACCAAGGCGAAGGTGAAAGCGGCTCTACCCGGGGACGAGGGTCCGGATGAATGGGATCTGCCACCAAAGCCGAAGGGCATGCGGTGGGCGACTTACGAGCGGTCAGTCGCTCGGTATGATGCCGCTGAGATGATGCTTGGCACACAACTCGTCATGGCAGCGGCCCGTCTGATGAAGCGGCCTTTAGGCTCGTTTAGCGTCAATCCAGCCAAGGCTGAAGAAGCGGCTTGGCAAGCTGCAGCTGCCGCACAATGCCCTGATGGGGAACGCCTCTTTGCTGCAGAAGCGCCTGGATCTGCTGCTTGGCATCCTCCCACGACAACCCTTGCTGATAGCAGCACTCCAGATACCTAAGGGTCCGCTCACGGTTCAGCTCAGGAACCGCGAGCGGCGCCCGCTCGTGCATAAAGCACTGTGCGACCAAATCCTCGCATGCCATCGGGAGCCTCGCAGGTTGGGGCTGTCGACCCCACGTTTAGTTTTTGCTTAGGCCAGCCAAAAATTACACTTATGGCGGTTCTCTCGACGGGCTCCTGCCGTGGTATTCTCTGTCTGCGGCGGGACAACTGCAAGTGTGATCCTGAAGCTAGGAGAGCTATCCCATGGCACATCGCGAACGGCACGGGAACCGAGAGGCGAAGAAGCCCAGAAAGGACCAGGGGAGCCGAAGCGCCGAACCCAAGAAGTGGGATGTCACGGAAATTGTGGAGGCGAAATCTACGGCGAAACACTAGACGGTTTCGCCTCGTAAGAGAGTTCCACAAGATACGATTCGAGCAGGAAAGCCACCTGTCAGGGTCTTCGGCTGCGGCGCACCCTTTCGTGATTCGTCCGGAGCCGAAGATGTCCTTGTAGGACAGAGCAGATTGTGACTGTGGCCGCCTGCAGATATCGCATGAACGTTGCGAAGGCATAGGCGCGGAGACAGAAATTCTTGGGAGTTCGGACGATGGCATTCATGAAGCCGCAAGAGCGCGCTGAGAGCCTGCGTGAGGTGATCCATATGTATATTGACTTGGTTGAGGGCGATGGGGCTGGGCCTTCCTGGCAGCTGACAGACAAGGGTTTTGCCAGGATTGCCTCCGTCATTCGTGACGCCGAGAATGATGCGTTGGAGAGAGCTGCGGAGCTGTGCGAGGCGGTGCACCTAGGGAGCCGGACGCGCTACAGCATCCTTCTTGGCCCGGATTATCTGGTGACGAGAAGTCTCTTATCGCGGGAACTTGCTGCTGCGATCCGAGGGCTTAAGCACAAAGGCGAAAGTTAATACCGCATTTCATGGTCTGTCGCCCACTCCGAAGGGAGTGCGTTGGCAGCTTACAAGCGTTGGAAGCCGCTATGATGTGGCTGATGAGATACTCAATGGGCACTTGTCGTGGCAGCGGCGCGGCTGATGAAGCGGCTGTAGCGCGTCGGATTTTGGTCCTTAAAGCCTAGCCGGTGCCGCACGGGCCAACTACGAGTGTGATCTCGGCTACAGAAAGCCGAGAGACCCCAAGATAGAAAGGAGCAGTCATTCGGATTTGTTCACGGAAGCTTGTGCGATGAATAACTGCATTTACTTCTGGTCCCGCTACCTGAGAGCCATGGTGCTCGCGAGGCGGAATCCAGACCCGTCGGTGCGCAGAGCCCTGATCCAGGACGCCTTTGAATGGCTGGACCGCTACTTCGATGCGGAGGATATTGAACTCGCCCGGCGCGAACATGTGCCGGTACGGCGATGAAACGGAGCATCTTACGGGAGTGATAGGACTAGGTATTTCGTACGCCTGGGCCCTTACACGCAGACTGCACTCAATTGACTACATGCGTCAGCGCAGGACAAACCAGCAGATAGCTATGCCGCAGGTTTACCCCGGCACCGTGGAAGGCGTGGCAGAGGCCATTGAGGTCGAAACTGTAGCGGCACGGCTGATAAAGTGGCTTTAGCCAAGAGATTTCGATTCAGAAATCAAGGGTCAAGGTCGCGACCGCCTACATCGCTGCCTTTGAGGGGCGTTTCCTCAAGGCTGCGGTGAATTACAGGCGAGAGACTGTGAGAGCCGGGCGACGACCGGATCGTAGAGTTTCTTGTTCTGAGCAGCATATTCAATGCGGACCTCGTGGGCTGCTCCACAGCCCTCCATAATCTTCATGTAGACGATATGGTGCCTTTGGTCCCAGAGAGCACGAGCCAGTTCTTCCCTTCAGCCTTGTAGGTCAGGCGGTCCAAGTCGTTCTGTTTGAGCAACCACGCTTTGTATTCTTGGAAGGTGTCCGTGACGACGGAGGGCCCAAAGCTTCCATAGATCATAGTCCTGCTCCATCTTCAGCCTTGAACTCTCGGCCATCCCCATTGGCAGGTGGAGGCTCGACGAGCCCGAACAGGTGACGCGGAACATCCGCCATGGTGCCAAACCGCTCGTTCGTGTACCGCTCCCATCCCTTGCCGAGGGGTGTCCATGTGTCATCAGAATGCGCTGGGATTGCAGTAAAAGGAGCGGCAACAAGCGTCAGCAGTGCTACGCCGAGCGGGCTAAGGTAGTGCCTCAAGGCTTTCATCGACCGATGGATCTCACATTCGCGGGCCGTCTCCGTATGCGGCACTCAGCGATTAAAAGTCCACCAACAAGGCGCGCTTCGAAAGCCCCTTATCCACCCTCTTCACAGGTTTGGTTGCAGGGGAGGAACCTCTCTCGACAGCTCCACTTATCCAAGTAGATGTTCGCTTTTTGTTCTATTTAAGCGCGGCACGAGGATGGGCAGAACTAAATTGACAGTGGAGCAGGTCCTAGAGCGCGTTGACATTCATTTGGTCCAGATGAACGCGCTGACGAGGCAAAGGATTGACATAAACGCCCGTGGGGTCTGTTCGTAGCGCGTGGCGATGCGTCTGAAGTGCTTGATTTTCAGGAAGAAG
>NZ_VOSK01000176.1 GCF_009296175.1 Microvirga tunisiensis
CAGGCGCCCACCGTCGAAAGCAGCGGTGATCTTCTTGCGGCCAACGGCTGGAAACGGGAAGGTGGCAGGTGTATCGTCCGGCATGGCGAGTGTGGCACAGGGCAATTGGTGGCAGGGATTAGTCTCAACAACCAAATCCTACGCTGCTTCAAGTGCTTAAGCTACACTCGCCAGCCTTCATCAACCTTCCCATGCATAAGAACGGCTAGTTGCGCATCAGGCGCACGGTGCCGAAGAGATCCCGCTCAATTATGAGAGAGTAGAAGCGGCGAATACCCTGCTCCAGGTCGATCCGGTGCAGCACCAGAGAGTGATTGATCGAGACCGGAGGGCGTCAGGCATCAGGCTCTGTTGTTTGGTCCACCTCTTGCCGGCACTTGGCGAGACCATGGGGAAGCATGGCGTCGTGACCGCGATAAATCCAATCGAGTGTGATGTGGTACGTGTCGCACAGCGTCATGGCCGCATCGATCCCGATACGGGAGAACCCGGTTTCGATATTGTGCCACATAGCACGCCCCATGCCGTTCTCGCGCGCGAAGTCGGTCGCGGACAGTCCCGTCGTGAGGCGCAGCAGCTTCATCCGATGGGCAAGAGCCGGCAGGGTGCGCGGATCCAGCCGGGTTGGCCTGTTTCTTGTTTTCATCTGCCCTTCCCCCATCCGCCTCGGCTCGGCAAACCGCGCGGCAGCGGCCGCCAGCCGACGATCTGACGATCGAAGTAGGTGTGCGTGCCGTAACGAGCCCCGAAGACGCGCCAGTGGCTCCGCCCTGTGATGTCGTCGTGCTCCCAGGCGCCGACCGTCACCGGATAGCTCGGCGGCGCCTCTTGGTCTTCTATCCAGAGGATCACAGGGGTTCCGTCACGCGGGGCCAGCCTGACCGGATACCAGTTGTCCATGATGGTGCGTTCCCGGTTCAAGACTCTAACTCCGGACGGCCCACATCCGCCTCGGTCTTGCCGACTGCCACTGTCTCCAATGCGTGAATACGAGCCTCGATCCACCCAGCCATTGCATCGACGAACTCCATGGCGTACGCGGCCAGTCGTGCATCAGCCCCATAGGTCTGGCGGAAGGCCTCCCGCACCTTGGCAACTTCCTTTCGGATGTAGGCCGGACGGATCTCAGGCGGCACGGTGACCGCTCGCTCGGCGATGGTGTTGACGATCTTCTGGATCCGCGCGGCTTGTTGTTCTCGGTTCATCGTTGCCCCTTCAGAAACTACTTTGCCCTTGTCTCCCCCGCCTCGGCTCTGCCGCATGCCCGGCAACAGTCGGTCCAAGGCAGATTTAGCTTTGGGTTGGGCTCAAAGGCCAATGGAGGAAAGCCGCTTTCCTTTCGTAAATCTCCCATAAGACAGAGCATACAGATTTGTGGGGCACCAAATTATGGATCAGTTTCAGGAGCCCGCCATCTCAACACGTTTACCTGGCCGTCAATTAGGGCTACCCCACGAAAACTTTTGCTCTCCCAAGAGCTTCCGGACTGCCACCCAGACGATTGCGGGCTACAAGGTCATGGTGATGATCCGCCAGGGCCAGGTGGCGATCGCACCAGCGAGCGACATGAAGGCTCAGAGTGATTTCATTGCGGCTCTCTTCAGCGTTGCGGCCTAACCTGAGCCCTCGTCCGGCCTTCGCTTGACCTACGTCAGGGTTTGCAACGGAACCGCCTACGGTCAGGCTCGCATCTATGACACCGTCGCCGAGCGCCATCCTGATGCTGACGTGATCGCTCCACCACGATCAACGGCGGTGCTGAGCGGCATGGCAGAGAGCGCTCCAACCGGGCGCGAACGGCATCTCCAAAGCATTGCAGAGCATGGATGCATGGGCTGGCAGACGAGGTTCGGGTACACTCGACGAGCCCTGGTGGAGGCATCCAGCAGCCGGCTTAAACGAGTGATTGGGAACGCCTTGCGTTCGCGGACGGAACAACGCCGCCGAACCGAGATGGCCATCGCCGTTCATGCCCTCAACCGCATGCTTGAGCTTGGACGCCCGAAGTCCGTCCGTACGGCTTGAGGCAAGACATGGGGCGGGCTCAGTGCGTTCACGAGCTGATCCGTGCACCACGTCACAGAGATGCACAACGGACATCGGACAAACGTCCGGACCTGTCCGCGTGGTGGACTGCGGGCAGACGAACAGAATGGGCCCCACCCCCCTTTAGGGGGTGCCTCCTTCTGTCCGGTCGCCTCACGGTTCAGTTCGTCTCTGGACCAGGTCGGGCACTTCGGTTCACGCCGACTTGTTTCGCAGAGAGTCGAATCGAATGCTCTTTAAGATAGGCCGTCTCGCTCAGTCACGGCGCTCCTCGCGTCGCTCCGTGCGTCCGGTCCGCCGCTCATCGCGTCGCTCGTCGCGTCCGGTCCGGCGCGCCTTGCGGCGCTGCATGCCAGGGGTGCCAGTGGCGGGTGGTGGTGTCACTGGCACTGGCGTCTGGGCCCCAGCGTGTGACGCCGTCAGGACCGCGGCGGGCGCCGCGAGGCCCAGTACAGCCGCCCACCCCACGAGAGAAAGAGCACGCCGACGAGAGATCAAGTCCGAAGTGATGAGTTCGCTCATATCCATAACTCCAATCTCGGTGGTCCAGCAGAAACCTTGTAAGGATCTTCGATCGCAGCACGAACGTTGATTGACGCTTTACCGAACCTGACGAATGGCTTCCATCCCAAGATGAGCCGCTCCTCGCAGAGCCGATGATCAGCTCCATGGATACAATGCCGACCCGACGCGTCCCCATGGATTCTCATCGGCAAGACGCGGCGAGATTCCCTTCAGTGCGGCAAGCTCAGACCATGCCACACCAGCCTTCAATCTCATGGCATTCTTCATGATCAGGCTTTGGCTAATCTACGCCGACCCAACGTTCGTGCTTGATCAAAGCAGACAAAGTCCTGACACTTTGGGCCACCCCGCCGGTGACGGTCAGGATGAGATACCCCAAGCCAGATACGTGGTTCAGGCACGACCAGATCGCCTCGGTCAACCAGAGGATGCAGCGCGGAAGAGACAACGGAATCGGGCAATCCAATTGGCGCCGTTATAAAGCCGACGCGATTGCCGCTTGGATGCCACGGATGTTTGCACCGCTTTTGAGCACCTTTTGGATTGGCTCGGCCCGGCCTGAGATCCAAATCTTAAGGTCCGAGTCCATGTCGAAGGTCCCGGCATTCTCGATCGAGTAAGTGGTGATGGCTCGGTAGGGAATGATGAGGTATTCGACCTTGCGGCCAGTGAGGCTCTGTTTATCGACAAGGATGAGGCGCCGATCGGTGAAGACGAACAGGTCTCGAACGACCTTGAACGCAACCTCGACAGGTTCGTCCGGCAGGAGAACACCATCGAGTTCCTGCCGCGCCTGATCCGACGTGAGGTCGCTTGCTTGGCCGAGTATCTTGTTGATCAGTCCCATAGTGTTCCCTCCGTACCGACTGCCGGACCTTCAGCCATTGGTGTTGTAACCGGCTTAACCACACATTGATAGATCGGCATCCCGCCCAGTCCGCCGGCGTCTGGTCGTTGGGCAATGAGGTGCCTGCCCGCCTCCCTTAATTTTATTCTGCGTGCCTCCATGGGCCCTCTGTCTGGGCCAGAGGTGACAGCTTAGAGGTCACGCCTGGTTCGAGTTAGATTAGCGGCATTGGCGATAGGAACCAGTCAGAGAAACGGCAGCCCACCCACCCGCTGGCGCTCTTGATGGGCCGCCTTGCAGGCGGGCGGGTTCGGCGCTGGGATTGCCCCCACAGACCGACGGGACGGGTTTTGGCGGAAAAGCGTTCACCCGCCTTGCTGTCATAGGCTAATGACCTTTTCAATTGGGCCTGATCTGCTGCGTGAGCGCCCGTTCCGTACTGCGCGTTACACGAAATTCGACGCGGATCTCCCATCCTCACGCGCCGCGCCGACTGCATCGCAGCGGAGACGAACGAGACCAGCAGGCGCCCGCGACGTCGGTCATGCGCCGCAATTCGCATTCCTCGCCTCGCCACAACTGGCCGCAGTCCGCACATCGCGGGATATTCGGACAGCGTCAGACCCTCATAAGGGCTAATGATCTGGAACAGGTGAAAGCCGTTGCGGCACACCAGGCTCGGCTGCAACCGGAGTCAAGCCGAGGGAGGCATCGGGCCTGCCCAGGTGCCATCAAAGTCCCACTGCTCGCCAGTGACAAAGTTCGGGACCGGATGATGCTCAGCCACCGAACAACACAGATCCGGGTGCCACTTGTGCCGGAACAGGTTGTACCGCAATACGATGGCTACGCTGGCTCGGTTGACCGTAATCGGACGCCTCGTCATCGACTGATCTCCCTTCGTCGTTGGGTTGTTGGGATGACCCGCTTAGCGGCTCGTGTGAGTTCCGCTGCCCGTCGCGGTGATGCCTCGCCCGCCAGGCCGTCGGGGTCTCGCCGGACCAGCGCCGGAACGCCCGCGTAAAGGCGCTCGCCTCCGAATAGTCGAGGGCCGCCGCAATCTGGCCGAGTGGCACCTCGGTGTCCCCCAGCAGTTGACGCGCAAGTTCGAACCGGATCTCGTTCGAGAGGTCCCTGTACCCTGCGCCACCGTCTTTCAGGCGGCGGCTCAGGGTGCGACGGTGGATTGTCAGCAGATCTGCGATGGCATCGGCCGAACAACGGTCGCTCGTCAGCCGCACGCGCAGCAACCGGCGGATGTCGTCCGGGAATGCGGAGCCCTGAGCGCCCTTGAGTTGCTTGATCCGCTCCTCCAGCATGGCCCGCAGCAGGGGATCGGCGCCGGGGATGCGAAGCTCCAAGCAGCGGCTCGGGAACACCAGTGCGGCCATCTCCTGATCGAACCTGACCGGCGCCCGGAAATGGCGCCGATAGGGCTCCATATTCACCGGCTGGCCGCGGGGCAGCAGCACCTCCGCCGGCGCCCAGTCCGCCCCGAGCAGGGCCCGGATAGCGTTGACCGCACAGGCGATGGCCCCGTCGGTGATCTGATCCGCACTCTCCATCCCGGGCTGATAGACGGCGTGGCTGAAAACGGCCGTGTCGCCGGCCACGTCGAGCGACGGGACGATGACCCGATCCTGCACACTGAGATGGGCCACCAGCCCGCGCAAGGCATCCCCGAAGGTCTCCGAGTGCAGCATCAGGCGGCCGACCAGACCCAGGGACAGGATCGTCGCCCGACAGCCGACCAAGAGACCGAAATGCCGGCACTGGGTATGGGCCACGCTCAACGCGCACAGCCGGCCCAGAGCCCGGTGCGGGATCAGGTTGGTGCCGTCCTCGAACAGACGCGGGTCGAGCCCCGCCGCCTTGATGATCGGATCGGGATCGAGGCCGAACGCGCGCAGGGTCGGGGCAATCTCCTTGGCCACGCCGAGTTGGACGTACCCAGCCGGCAGCGCGCGCTCCGGTGCTGCCGTGGGCAGGGCTGGCGTCGCTTGAGAGGGCAGTCGGCCGCTCCCCAGGCCCGATGGATTGTCAGTAACTTCTAGCATGGAGTGCTCCTGCATCGGTATCGGCTTCGGCAACCAGACGGCGGACAGCGGGGTCTTCGCTGGTGTCCTCCGTCCACAGGCAATAGGTCATTTCGCTGAGGCTCAAGGCCGGCAGAGCGGGCCAGGCCTTGGCGTGTGCTCGAACAGGCGCTTGGGCTGCGGCAGGAGGCGAGACCGGGGCAGCACCAGGTGGAGGCTGGGGCCTCTCGCTCATCACGACTGCCGAGCCGCAGAACAGCCCGAGCAAAGCGAAAACGACCATGGCGCGCTTGACACTCGCGCGCCGTTGCCGCCCGCGAAGCTCTCCCGATAGGCGTTGGAAGGACGAGACGCTCGGGTTCGCCGGGCCAAGAACGCTTCGCAGGAGGGCGGCCTCGGCGCAGCCGGGTTGCCATGCGGAGTGGTCGAAGATGGGCATTGGTTGCCTTTGTCCACCGCGATTGCATCGTCCAGGGTGGGCTCCCCAAAGCCAGCAGGGATGCCTGATGGTGCGACGCTACAATGCTCAGGATTGATTGCGCTATTGTCCTGAGGCACATTGACCTCGAGGACACTGTCCTCAGGGACAATAGGGTTCCTTCCGCACAGCAGGTCGGAATGGGAGTGACGCACGTGTCAGCCGTTGTCCACATCGTTGATGACGATGCATCGTTCCGCACCGCAATCCAGCGTCTTTTGCGCGCCTCCGGCTATGCTGTTGAGACCTACGACTCGGCGGAACAGCTGCTGCAGCGACTACCAGATGGGGCCGGTCCGAGCTGCATTCTTCTCGATATCAGGATCCCCGGCCTGAGCGGGCCGGACTTGCAGGACCGGCTGTCCGCCTTAGGCTCGCACCTGCCCATCGTCTTCCTGACAGGGCATGCGGACGTCCCTACCACCGTCAAGGTCATGAAGGCGGGTGCGGACGATCTGCTGACCAAGCCAGTCACGAAAGACGAGTTGATCGCTGCCCTCGAGCGGGCGATCGCCCGCAGCCGCGCAGGGCGGGAGAAGAACGAACAACTCCATTCGCTGCAAAAGCTTGTCGACAGCCTTGACGCCTCGTGAGCGACAGGTTTTCGAACGCGTCGCTCGGGGAAGGATGAACAAGGAGATCGGGCGCGAGCTCGGGGCGACAGAGCGGACGATCAAGGCCCATCGCAGCAACATCATGGACAAGTTGCAAATTGCGTCTGCCGCCGAGCTCGTGCTGATCGCGGAGCGCCTTGGCATTCTGGCCGAGCAGCCAGCTGAGATCAGTCGATAGCACCAAGCCCTAAGGCCACCTCGATCCTGGTCAACCGATCCTGTCCTCAGGGACAATAGCAATAGCCACTGGATCCTGCACAATGGGAGCGACAAACAACAGCGGTTGAAAATCTTGAATTTGCCCTCCTCTGAGGCCACTAGTGCTTTGACTGGCCCGGCTATGCGATCGTCAATCATGGGCACACGCCATTTGGTCGTCGTTGTCGACGATGACCCAGGTATCCTCCGTGCGTTGCAGCGGGTGTTGCAGCTCCATGGATTCGAGACCGAGGTCTTCAGCAGTGTTGAAGGCTTTCTTGAGGGCGCGCATTTAGGCGATGCCACCTGCCTTGTGCTGGATGTTCATTTGCAGCACATGTCTGGCATTGAGCTCCGGCGTCACTTGACGCGTTCAGGCCATTCGCTCCCGGTCATCTTCATCACGGCGGTGGAGAGCGAGGCCACGCACAAGGCGGCTTTGGAAGCGGGTTGCGCCGCATTTCTGTACAAGCCATTCCCTTCTGACCGCCTGATTGAAGCGATCGAAACAATCATCGAGAAAGACCGGGAACACTGAGCCACCCGGTGCGAGCCTGCGTCCTCGCCGCTGCCTCAGCCAGTCTGAACGCCGACCATTTCAAGGCACTCTGCCAGAGGCGGAAGTCGGGTCTGCTTCGTACGGCTCGCACGATGGATCACCACCTATCGGATAAGAGGAAGCCTGATCCGGAACGAGGCGCCGCCGTAATCCCGGTTTTCTGCCCAAATCTGCCCATCGTGCGCCTCGATAATGGTGCGCGCGATGGACAGCCCCATGCCCATGCCCATGCCTTCGGCCTTGCTGGTGAAGAACGGCTCGAAGATCTCGTTCAGGTTGTCTTCGGGAATTCCCGGCCCGTGATCCGACACGGAGAGTTCGGCAAAGTTCCCGGCACGCGAACTCTGAATGCTGATGATGCGGTTTTCGGCAGGTGTATCCCTCATCGCATCGATCCCGTTCATGACAAGGTTCAGAATGACCTGTTGAAGTTGAACGCGGTCACCGAGGATCGGAAGCGGCTCCGATGTGATCTCACTGATAAGCTCGACCTTTCGTCCGACAGCCACCCCCGAAAGAAATCCGACCGTTTCCCGCGCAAGATCGTTGAGGTCTAAATTTTTTAGTTCGAATGGTGCCTTTTTTAGGAGGCTGCGCAACCTTCGGATGACTTCGGCGGCGCGTTGATCGTCGCTGAGAATATCGTCCAAGATCTCGCTCACCTCCACGACGTCAGGCTTCGGAGATTTAAGGATCGCCTGTGCCGCCTCAGCATTCGCCAGAATAGATCCAAGCGGTTGATTGATCTCGTGAGCGATTGAGGCGGACAGTTCGCCAGCGGTCGAGAAGCGGTTGACGTGGGCCAGTTCGGTCATACGCTGCCGCGACTGCACTTCTGCCAACCGACGCCGCCGATGCTCGAGCAACAGGACCGAGATCAGCCCGGCTTGGACGAGAAGAACTGCGAGTGCAAGCGTGATCTGCCAGGTATAGCGCTCCCACGCCGTTGGCTCCCGAAACAGGATTTCGCTTCCCGGTGGCAGGCGGCTCTCGCTGGTATTCCAGCGCTGAAGTTGTCGCCAATCGTATTTCGGCATCGAGAACCCAATTGGAGGAACCTTGATGCCGCTCGCCTTCTCTCCTTCCAATATTCGAACGGCAACGGCAGCAGTCGGTCTGGCACCTTCGGCCGGTGAGAACATCGGGCCGCCAACGACCTCGCCGGTAAAGTAAGACTCGTCGAATGTAAAAATAGGAGCGTTGGCGACCTCAGAGATGCGCTTCAATGGCTCCTTGTCGCCATAGACGGCACCTGCGCCGTCCACCGCCATCTGCTGAAAAAAGATTGCACTGTTGGGCGGGAGCCTTGCAACTTCCTTCAAGATCTCCTCGAAGGGTCGCTCGTTGCAAAAGATCAATTCAACCTTATTCGCTAGAAGCGGACCCAATATCCGTTGCTGCTCGCCAGTCCAAAATCGCTCACCGGGGGAGTTTCCGAGTATGAAAGCAATGACCTTTGTCTTCGGCAACAGCCGCAAAATGTTATCGACAGGAGCAACCTGATCGAACCGTACCGCAGTCACAGCATCTTGCTCGGACAACATGGATGGATCAACCAGCCGTACTTCGACTGCCGCGAGCAGCATCGGGGTTGTTGGATACAGGTCTGCCCTATGTCGCTGGATGAAGCGTGCCGCAGGTCCGCCCATTGTGACAATCAAATCGGGCGGTCGTTGAGCATAGAGCACCCTGAGATATTCAACGAATTTGGCTTCAGCAGCCTCGTCACCATTCCGAGCCGTGACGAGGGCATGTTCTTGAATGTCTAGTGACCAAGGCGACTGTCGGTTCAGTTCATTCTGGATCTCCCTGCTCCATAAGATCCCCTGCTGGAAATTCGGGCCAAACGAATCGATGAACAGGATCGTTTTCGGCTGAGCAGCAGGTTCGCCAGACTTAGGCTGAGCGGCAGACCCGCCCATTGAGACCAAAAGAATGACGGCAGCGGCGTTCCACAGATTGACCAGCCGCTTCATCCTCAATGTGCACAATGCAGCCATGCGGCCTCCATGGGCGCGTTCAGTCCGCCTGGGATTTCCCGCCACCCGGTGAGGGCATCCAAGGTAGCTACCTCGTGGCTCCCATAGGGGCATCCCTCCCACGTCAGGCGCAAGACCGTTGTCCGCCGCCGTTTGACTCGCTCGGTGGTCATCGAAATGCCTCCCATACGACCCGTGATCACCCAAAGTAATGCACGGCGGGCTGACTTGGGCTAGGGTTCAACTTCCGCAATGGGTCGAGGCTGGGTCAAAACTCAAACAAGCCCAGTCTTGACGAAGCATTTGTACAATTTCCTGCCTCTGCACCGGAAAATTCCCGGCCTATCCGAGCCGACAAGACATAAAATTCCAACAAGATGTGGCTCGTCAGCGTTTTGACACACTCTCGGTCACGAACAGCCCTTCAGCTTGGCCGTGAGAAGGTCCGCTCTTCGCTCCTGACCTGCCCTCCCCTGCTGTCGTGAACGCCCAGCGGGCAACTACCTGCCTCCTGCCCTATTGGAGAGCATAAGGATCCGAGGGGCAGTCACTGCTGATAGGATTTCAGGGCGTGCCACCGCGACACGGCTACTGGCTCATGAGTGAAGACAGATGCCCAAGCAGCAGAGCTGCCCCACAATACCTCATGCTCTCCTTTATGGAATGCAAATTGCAAGCGTGATGAAGATGCCATGCACGAGGCCGTCTGCTCAATGGAAGTAGAATTAGCAAGTTTGTGCTATCGTGTTAATCGCAGCGTTAGCCAGCTCATGCATCAGGTCACGGAGACGATCAATGCGGCGGCGTGAATTCATGATCTTGTCCAGCATGGCGGTCGTGTGGCCCAAAAGTGTTGCCGCGCAGCAGTCAGAGATCCCGGTGATTGGGTTTATCAGTCTAGCCGGGCCTGACACATTCGCCCATCTTCTTGCTGCTTATCATGAAAGCCTTCGTGAAGCGGGGTTCGTCGAAGGCAGGAACGTCGCCATCGAGTACCGATGGGCAAGAGGTCAATATGACCAGTTGCCGGCACTTGCCGCCGATCTCGTCCGCCGCAAGGTATCGGTTATCGTGGCCAGCGGCGGCGACCGGCCAAGTTTGGCGGCCAAGGCTGCTACGTCGACAATTCCGATCGTTTTCACTGGCAGCGACGATCCGGTCGGATTTGGCCTCGTCCAGAGCCTGAGTCATCCTGGCGGGAACATGACCGGCACTGCCGGTTTCACATCCAAACTCGAAGTCAAGAAGCTGGAAATCTTGCACGAAGTCCTGCCCGAGCCCCGCCTGATCGGCATGCTGGCGAACCCCAAAAATCCCGCCGCTGCGGCAGATGTAAAGGATGTCGAGGCGGCTGCTCGCTCCATGGCGAAACAAATCCATGTCGTTTGGGCAAGCAATGAAAGCGAGATCGACGCGGGCTTTGCCGCATTCGCTCCACTACAACTGAAAGGCTTGCTTCTCGGACATGATCCGTTCTTCAACAGCCGACGGGACCAGATCATTGCCCATGTGACACGCCTCGCCATCCCGGCGATTTATGAGCATCGAGAATTCATTCTCGCTGGTGGTCTGATGAGCTATGGAACCGACATCCGGGAAGGTTACCGTTTGGCTGGTGATTACACCGGCCGAATTCTGAAGGGCGCCAAGCCGACCGATCTGCCGACCCAGCAACCGACCAAGTTCAATCTGATCGTCAATCTCAAGGCGGCGAAAGCGCTGAACTTCGAATTCCCGGCCTCCATACTGGGTCGTGCCGATGAAATCATCGAATGACCTCCTGGAGACCCTCCGCCTCGATCGAGTGACGCCGCTCCCGGGATTCCCTCTTTCACGGCCCTCGGCCTCAGCCTCGACGTCCCGCCCACCCTCCTCGGCCGCGCCGATGTAGTGATCGAGAAGGGCCTCTCGTAAGTGCCTGAGGTGCCGCCGTAATTCCGATAATTGTCAGTATGGAACGCGATTGGAAGTGTTCGGAAAGTCTTTCCGGCGGCTTATGGTACGGCGTGCCTCCGATGCAGTAAAACCGCCGCCCGCATAGGCCTCAGCACAGCCACGAATACTGGCCAATGCTTGGTGTTGGCCCAAGAAAAAGCCCCTCACGAGAGATTATGTGAAGGGGCCTGAAGTTAGGCGAAGGCTAAGGATTGCGAGGCCTTCAAGAAGGGCTAAGGGTTGAAGACGAAATTTATTCCATGCCCTCTGGCCGGATTGAGCAGGAGGAGAGGCCGAAACAGCACCGTTCCGACCACTCCACACCTGGCCCTGAGTTTCAACGGAGCCGCCGCACCTCCAGGCAGGCAAACGATGGCTGGCTTTACACTGTCCTACATCAGGAGCCTTCGCCTACTTCGTTCACGGCAGCATGTCCCTCAAGGTGACCTGTCAACCCATGTTCTCGTCGAAACGGCTGTCTTTGTGGTGGCTGGGGCATTATTGCTCGCCACCATTGCTGCAATCCGCAACTGGTTTGTGCAGAGGCCGTAATTCCGATAAGTCCTCATGGAGTGCCCCTGAGGGGGTTTCCGGCGCTTATTTCTCGCTTAGCAAATGCCGGGCCAGCATGGCGAGGATTATGGCGCTCAGGACGACAACCAGGAGCAGAACGAATCTGGCCCCCCTCTTGTGCCGGGCCAATTCGGCATTAATGGCTTCCAGTTTCCGGAGCTTGTGTTGCTGTTCGCGGTCGTGATCGTTCATTGTCCCCCCGTGTAATCGATTACACGGGGTGAAAACTGTCAATGAGCTTCTGAGAAGATGGTTTACGAGACAGGCTTAAGCGCTGGAGGACATCGCTTGAGCTATGCGTCAGCGCGGGTATGTCGGCTTCAACGTGCTCGGATTACGGCGTCTTTGACCAAGCTGAGCGAGCGGCCGTGAAAGAACTCTGAATGTCTCCCCGTAGGCTCGAGACACGGCTATGCCTGCGAGAACCAAAGAAAGGTATTCGGCAGAGCCGAGGCGGTCCATGGGACCGACAGAACCAAATGCTGAAGCTGCAAAAGAAGACAGGGGCAACTAACCAATGACGTCACCCACCGCGATTGCTTACCCATGCCCAAAATGCAAAGCAAGGCAAGCACTCTTGCCACCCAAGTGAGAGTTTTACAGACCCAATCGTATGGCCATGATTTCAGCATACCCTGCAACGGCTGAGGCACTAATGCCGTCAGCTATGGCCTCCCAGGGATGAGCTGGCATCACAAGCCACCAAAAAGCAGCCGTTCCAATCGCTGCGGTTAAGACGTGCGTCATCAAGAACATTCGAGAGGTCATAGGTGGCGAGGTCCTAGCCGGGATGTAGTGCCTTGTGTTGAAGAGGCTAACACCCTCCTGCGGTCCCTAAAAGCAGCCACCTTGGGTTACTCGCCCGTTGCCTGACGAACTCCGGTCCCCGATCAAACACCATCTCATCCTGCACTGGATCGACCCGGAGCAGGGCGTCACGAGGTTCTATTCCCTCATGATTGAACGGGATCTATTCGGGACCGTGCGCTTGGTGCGCAACTGGGGGAGGATCGGCACCCAAGGGCAGGAGCTGGTGGAGATCCACGCCAGCGAGGAGGAGGCCGGGCTGGCGCTGGAGGCGGTCGCCCGGGCGAAACGGCGACGGGGGTATAGGGATCTTTAGACAGCTAGTGGCTGGGCCGCCTTAACACAGCGCAGGCAATCAGGAGCCCCAAGGAGAAGGTGATCACCAGGAACCCGCCACCTTGGTAGATTTCCACCGGCGAGAGTTCACGACAGGCTGAAAAGCCAAGCTGCTCACACGCCCATCTGGACCACTCCTCCATGGTCGCGCCCTCTGTGCTGTCGGCTATACCTTATTCGCCTCGCGCAAGAGGGACCATGGATCTCGCATAACGCCCATTTTGACGAACGAACCGCTCTGCCCGGAGTTGCTTGTGAAATAGTTTGGGAGGGAGCTGCGGTGCCCCGCTTTTATTTTGACCTGCGGGAGGGGGAGGAACTCGCCCTCGACGAGGCGGGTCTTGAGTGCGACAGCCTTGAGATCGCCGAGCACGAGGCAATCCAGGCCGCCGCGGAGGTCTGCCGATATCGGCTGCCGGAGGGCGGTATCGGCGCGGTCACGATTGAACTCAGGAACGAGCAACGCCGGCGGGTGCTGACCGTGACGATCTCCGTTGAGGTCCATTCAGATTGAACCGCCACTCCCGCGCGCAAGCCGGCCAAAATTCCGAGAAGGCGCAGTATGGAATGCACTGAGGTGCGCACAAAAGTACGCATCCGAGGTGGGCCGCCTTGTAGGAATTGTCGGATTTGGCACTGACTGTCCTTATTGACGTCAAAAAGGACAGTGCGGCTATGGATCGAGTTGAGATTGTCGATACGGGTCGGCGTCGTCG
>NZ_VOSK01000177.1 GCF_009296175.1 Microvirga tunisiensis
CCAGGGGATCGTGCACGGCCATTCCGTGACCTGTCCGCTGCACAACTGGGTGATCAGCCTGAAAACCGGTGAGGCGCAGGGGGCCGACCATGGCTGCACCCATAAAATCCCGCTGCGGATCGAGGGCTCACGCATCCTGCTCGCAGCCTCGGCTCTCATGGCGCGTGCCGCCTGATCAGTAAAACTACCGTCCCGGCCCTTCACTGAAGTTGGGCTGCTCCACACGCAGAAAGGAACGTCTATGGCTTATCTCGCACCTGCCGAGTTCGTCACCAAAATGGTCGATGCCGGCGAATCCAAGATCTTCATGTCGACCCGCGACACGGTCATCCGTGCCTATATGGCCGGCGCCATCCTGGCGCTTGCAGCCGCCTTCGCGGTCACCGTCACCGTCCAGACGGGCCAGCCGCTCGCCGGTGCAATCCTGTTCCCGGTGGGTTTCTGTATGCTCTACCTGATGGGCTTCGACTTGCTCACGGGTGTCTTCATGCTCACTCCCCTTGCTCTCATTGACAGACGCCCCGGTGTGACCGTGAATGGTATCCTGCGCAACTGGGGCCTGGTGTTCGCCGGGAACTTTGCCGGCGCTTTCACGGTCGCGGTCATGATGGCGATCATCTTCACCTTCGGCTTCTCCCAAGCCCCGGATGCCGTTGGTCAGAAGATCGGCACTATTGGCGAGGGTCGGACTGTGGGATACGCAGCCCATGGCGCGGCAGGCATGCTCACCCTCTTCATCCGAGGGGTGTTGTGTAACTGGATGGTGGCCTCCGGCGTCGTCGGTGCGATGATCTCGACCTCGGTGTCGGGCAAGGTGATCGCCATGTGGATGCCAATCATGTTGTTCTTCTTCATGGGCTTCGAGCATTCGATCGTGAACATGTTCCTCTTCCCGTCAGGCCTGATGCTCGGTGGCCACTTCTCGGTCATGGACTATCTGATCTGGAACGAGATCCCGACTGTCATTGGCAACCTTGTCGGCGGTCTCGCCTTCGTCGGGCTCACGCTCTACTCGACCCATGTGCGCACCGGCGCCAGGCGCAAAGCCGATCTCGGCCTGCGTGCAGCTGCCTTCCCCGCTGAGTGATCGGAGCGCAACCAGAGCCTCGCTACAAGCGAGGCTCCCGCTGTTGGTGAATCGATGACGAGCGCACTGACGATCACGATCGGGCAGCACTCCGAACGGGGACACAAGGAGGCCAATCAGGACTTCCATGGCGCCCTGATCCCCGAAGGCTCGGCTCTTACCCTCAAGGGTATCGCCATCGCGATCGCCGACGGGATCAGCACGAGCTCGGTCAGCCGCATTGCGGCGGAGTCGGCAATCAAGACCTTTCTGACAGACTACTACTGCACGTCCGACACCTGGTCCGTGAAAACTGCGGCGCAGCGTGTGATCAGCGCCGCCAATTCCTGGCTCTATGCACAAACGCGGCGCACACTCGACGCGAGCGACGTGGACAGAGGCTATGTCTGCACCTTCACGGCGATGGTGTTGAAAGCCCGCCTTGCCCACATCTTCCATGTGGGAGACTGCCGCGTGAGCCGAGTGGCTGGTCGGGCTCTTGAGGCACTGACCGAGGACCACCGCATCGTCGTCTCATCCCAACAGAGCTATCTGGCGCGTGCCCTTGGCGCGAACTCCCATGTAGAGATCGACTATCAGACGGTGTCACTGCAAGTGGGCGACGTCTTTATCCTGTCGAGTGATGGCGTGCACGAGCATGTTGACGGCAACACGGTTGCTTCTGCCCTCGAGACTCACGCGGAGAACCTCGATCATGCGGCCCGGCAGATTGTGGCAGAAGCACTGCGGGCGGGCAGCCGGGATAACCTGACCGTGCAGATCGTGCGGATCGATGCCGTGCCAGGGGCCGATATCGGGGAGTTCACGGCGGACGCCATGTCGCTTGCCCCGCCACCGCTTCCGGAGCCTGGCGGTCTGCTGGACGGCTATAGGATCATACGCGAACTTCACTCCAGCAGCCGCAGCCACGTCTATCTTGCTCTCGACACGCGGACCAACACCCCGGTCGTTGTGAAGGTGCCATCGATCGACCTTCGCAGCGATGCCGCTTATCGAAAGCGGTTTATGATGGAAGAGTGGATAGCTCGACGGCTGAGTAGCCCTCATGTCCTCAAGGCTCATCCCCAGTTCGATACGCGCAGCTATCTTTATACCGTGGCCGAGCATGTCGACGGCCAGACGCTTGCCCAGTGGATGATTGACCACCCGAATCCCGACTTGGAGACCGTCCGCAACATAGTCGAGCAGATCGCCAAGGGCCTGCGCGCATTCCATCGCCTCGAGATGCTGCATCAGGACCTGCGGCCACAGAACATCATGATCGACCGAGCCGGCACGGTGAAGCTGATCGACTTCGGATCAGTCCGTGTTGCCGGTGTTGTCGAGACCGCTCCGGAATTGGTGGGCGAAGATATCCTAGGCACCGCGCAGTATACGGCTCCGGAGTATTTCGTGGGGGAGAGAGGCACTCCACGCTCTGACCTCTTCTCACTCGGCATCATCGTCTACCAGATACTCACAGGCCGGCTTCCCTATGGTGCTGAAGTGGCAAAGACTCGCAGCCCAAGGCAGCAGGCTCGGTTGCGCTATATTCCGGCATCCGAGTTCAACCCGCGGGTACCGGATTGGGTGGACCTCGCATTGCGCAAGGCCGTGCATCCCAATCCGCTGAAGCGGTATGAGGAACTCTCAGAATTCACCTTTGATCTCCGCCATCCCAATCCCGGCCTTCTGAAGAATGCCCGCCCACCGCTTGCTGAGCGAAACCCCATCCTCTTCTGGAAATGTGTCTCGGCAGTTCTAGCGTTGACGATCGTCGTCTTGCTGTGTCGCTCGGCACTTTCTTCATAAACCGATCATAGAGCAACCATAATCGAGAGTGCGAACCAGCAACTTAGTGGCGTTGGCAGAACCTTCATTCGTCAGTCAGGTTGAATGAATCATCGAGAGAGGGTGCATAGCATCAACACTACGCTTGTTTGTTGTGCACTGTGTGTAGCCTCTCAATCTGGTGAGAATTATCTGGCCAGTTCGCAATCTTGAGGTCGAGGCAGGTGACCAGTTCTCGAGCATGGTGGTGCTCAGAAGCTGATCTTCATGCACAAAACATTGCCTTGAGCAAAAAGTAGGCAACGACTACCCTCCAGTAACAATGCGGGTCTCGACAACGAAGTCAAAAGGCCCCGATGAACCGTCTGGTCAACGACGATCGGACAGTTTTGCCTTTCATCTGGCATTACCCGACAACGACGTCGCATGAACGGCTAGGATCCTGCGCAAGCAGGTCATGGTCACTTCAGGCGACACTCTTGTGCTTGCGTTAGGTCGTACAATCCCGCCGGCACGAATTGCGGCTCCTGCCGCGTTGAAATCAGGAGGTTGATCGATGCTGCAGCCCTTAAGAAAGCCGACTGAGGCTGAGCCGGGCCGGCTGGGCCGGCTCGCGAAGCTGCCGGTCTTCTTCGACCTGAAGGACCGGCGCGCGGTTCTCGTCGGCGGATCGCCCGGCGCGGCCTGGAAGGCGGAGCTGCTCGCGGCCGCAGGAGCCCGTGTCGACATCTACGCCTCGGACGTATCTGCCGAGATGGAGGCGTTGCTCGCCCGCGGCGCCGCCGACGGCATGCTCGTTCTGCATCGGCGCAACTGGTCCGCCGATATCCTGACGGATGCAGCGCTCGCGGTAGCCGATCTCGAAGACGAGGCGGAGGCTTTTGCCGCTGCCGCCCGCTGGGCCGGCGTGCCGGTCAATGTGGTCGACAAGCCCGGCTTCTGCGATTTCCAGTTCGGATCGGTGGTCAACCGTTCTCCTGTCGTGATCGGCATTTCCACGGATGGCGCGGCTCCGATCCTCGGCCAGGCGATCCGGCGCAAGATCGAGACGCTGCTGCACCCGTCCGTCGCTTCCTGGGCCGCCTTCGCCAAGCACCTGCGCGACCGCGTCCAGCAGCATCTGCAGCCCGGCATGGCGCGACGTGCCTTCTGGGAGCGTTTCAGCGATCTCGCGTTCCAGGGCAGACCGCCGGAAAGCTTCGGCGGCACGGTGGAGGCCGTGCTGGAGCAGATTGCAACCGAGCCGGTCCAGAGGGTCGGCCGCGTGACGCTCGTCGGCGCCGGGCCCGGCGACGCGGAACTGCTGACGCTCAAAGCCATGCGCGCCCTCCAATCCGCGGATGTCATTCTCTTCGACGATCTCGTGTCCGAGGACGTGCTGGAGCTCGCCCGCCGCGAGGCGAAGCGCCTCATGGTCGGCAAGCGGGGAGGGCGGGCCTCCTGTGCTCAAGGGGATATCAACGACCTGATGACCCGTCTGGCCCTTCAGGGCAAGCAGGTCGTGCGGCTGAAATCCGGCGACCCGATGATCTTTGGCCGCGCCGGAGAGGAGATCGAGCACCTGGAGAACGCGGGCGTTCCCGTCGATGTGGTGCCGGGCATTACCGCCGGCATCGCCATGGCATCCGCTCTCGGCGTGTCGCTCACCCATCGCGACATGGCGCAGTCGGTCCGCTTCGCGACAGGATGCGCGAAGACCGGTTAGCTTCCGAGCGGTCTCGACTGGCAGGGACTGGCCGATCCGAACACCACGACGATTTTCTACATGGCAGGTGGCACGGCGGGTGCCATCGCCGAACGCCTCATGGCAGCCGGTTGTTCGCCGAATCTGCCTGCCGTGCTGGTGTCGAACGTGTCGCGGGGCGACGAGCGCTGGGCCGGTCCGATTGCGGATCTCGGCTGGGCCAGCGAATGGCGCGACCCGTCAAAGCCGGTCATCATCGGCGTTGGTCGCGTGTTCAAGCGTGCCTCGAGAGCCGATGACCAAAGGCTTGAACATCCTCCCATGCTCGACGCGACGGCCTGATCATGCTGGAGGGACGCCGCATCGCCGTGCCCGAGAGCCGGGAACTCGATCTGTTCACGCGCATGCTCGAACGGCATGGCGCTATCGCGGTTCGCTGCCCGCTGGTGTCGATCCACGATGTGGAGGATTCCACCCTGGTCGATGCTTGGCTCGATCGCCTCATTCAGAGCCGGCACGACGTCGTGGTTCTCTATACGGGAGAGGGATTGTCCCGGCTTCTCTCCTTCGCGCGCCGGAAAGGCATCGAAGCGGAGGCGGTCTCGGCGCTCAGCAATGCCTTCAAGGTCGCGCGTGGTCCGAAGCCCGCCAAGGTCTTGCGCGGCATCGGCCTCGTGCCGGATGTGATGGCGGAGGAACCGACGACGGCGGGTTTGATGAAGACCATGTCCACCCTTCACATCGAAGGTAAACGCGTTGGTGTGCTGCTCTATCCGGGAGGCGAGGATCTGTTGACGGGGTTCTTAAGCGAAGCCGGCGCCGAGGCGGATCCGATCCTGTGCTACCGCTATGCCTCGGATGAAGAGGATGAGCAGGTTGTTCATCTGATCGATGAACTTGTGGCGGGAGCCATCGATCTGATCGCGTTTACCAGCACGGCGCAGGTGCGGCGGCTGCAGGAGGTCGCGCGGAAATTTAACAGGGCGTCCGCACTTGGTGAGGCTATGCACCGGATTGTCATTGCCGCAATCGGCCCCGTCACCGCACAAGCCGTCGAGGAGGCTGGCTGGCCTGTAGGAGCGATGCCAAAGGATAGCTTTCACCTGAAACCGATGATCGTTGCGCTCGGCAAGAGGCTGGCCGGAGAAGGCAGCCATACGTCTCTCACCTAAGGTTCTTATGCAGTACTTGAACACTGCATCCGTCAGTTGCGTCTTGGTGCTCTCCACGCCGTCGCTCTTGCTTTAGTAATCATGAGTCAACTTAATCTCGAGCGCAGGTTCGGGCTGATCGGCGGCGACATCTTCCATGGCGCTCTAACGCTCGATCAACTCTTCAGCGCCCGACCGATGCTGGGCCACGCCGACTCCCGGGCACCGCTGGCGGGACTCTACATGTGCGGCTCGGACACGCACCCGGGCGGTGGCGTCACCGGCGCCCTCAGGCCATATTGCAGCGGATGCTGCTTCAGAAAGGCCTGATGCGGGATACCTGGTTCGCCTCTGGCGCCGGTTTCTCCAGGCGACCTGCACACTCGGGGTTTACTCCTGCGTGTCGAAGAATTCGGCCACGGTGTATTCTTCCGGATTGTCACCCAGGCAGACGAAGTCCAGGTAGTCCTCTGGTACTTCTTCGAGACTTCTGATCACCCGCGGCTTTTTCTCTCCGTCGACGTAAGGTAACAGACTCCCCTCGTCGGCTTCACCGTGATCCTGCGACTCCAACGCATGAAGAAGGCTGTCCACGTCCTCGGCAAGGACAAAAATCGTAGTGGGCTCCCCATCCGCAGTGACGTTGAGACGGTATAGCTTCATGTGTTGCGAGCCCTCCTGCCGTTGTTCAGTTCCTACAAATGCTCAACAGAGAACCTGATGAAGGTTCGACCCAGGTTAAGGAGCCTAGCGGCCCAACCCGACCTCGACGCCGTGTGTTCGGCAGCACAAGCCCGACACCAGCTAATCGGGCATGGCCATCGAAGCCTGAGCCACTCCCCAACCCAGAGGCAGCCAGGGGCTCACGGCTCCTGTGGTCCGTTCGCTCTCGTGGCGCTCAATCCAGATCCAGACGGCAAGATCAGCCTCATGCGAGCGGCGCGCCAGCCAGTAGCTCTCGGCCGGGCAACGGCTCACCTCCGGGTAAGGCCGCAGGAACTCAACCACTGCCGCCACTGCTTCGTTATAAGCGCAAAAGCCTTCCCCCACGCAGCCGCCGTCCAGCGGCTGCCCGGACCGTCCGACGAGTTGCCACCGGACCCGATAGGCCATCAGGAGCTCCCAAGCATGACGAGGCTCAAATTGACATACCTCCCTGTCTTCTAACAGAGCTGGCGCAGTTGGCGGCGGCTGGTGGGGCAGCCGCTGGGTCAGAGATCGTTGTCGCTCGTCAACTGGTTGGGCCTCAGGCCCTCGTCAGGTGGCCCAAAGCTGCGCAGGCGAACGCCGGGACCTTCACCTCCTGCAGCCTCGAGAAAGATCACGCCCTGATCCTCCAGAGCAACCCGGATGGCAGCCACAGCGGCCACCGAGGCTCCAAGTTTACCGTCTGCCTCAGCTCGCTTGATGGTCGGCAGGGGCAGACATGCGCGTCCGGCGAGTTCAGTCTGAGATAATCCGAGAAGCGCTCGTCCGGCGCGCAGCTGTGCCGGGATGATGGGTCTCTCGTACATCACGATGATCCCTGTGCGGATCCGAAGGCGTCACCCGGGCGTAACGGTGCCAAGGCGTCATGAAAGGCTTTCTGGGCAAGAATAGAAGTAGGACGAAGGTGTCCAAAGGGCATGCTGAGGTGTTCAGATGGAGTGGTCCGCGTTGCCGTCGATGCAGCGGATTGCTCGCATAGCAAAAAAGGTCAGGGGGGTCTGATCAGAGCCCAAACGCCGCTGGAGCCGCTCCCCACAGCCACAGGGGCTTGCCAGGTGGCCGTGGCGTTCGCTCGCTTGCGCCGATCGGTACGATGACGGAGGTCATTCCACCATAGATGACAACGTAGCCTTGACGCCTGAGATCGCGCTCGGCCTCGTTCAGGGTTTCGAGCCATGGGCGGAGAAAGTTCAGCATGCTAGCCTCAGAACAGGAGAGTTCCTTCGGCTAGGCAAGAACTATGCCTAGACGCCCGGAAGGACCCGCCGCTTGCCCGGAGGAGGAGCGAAGGGGCTTGTCCCCAGAGATCCTACAGGCCGGGATGGCAAACTGCGCTCGACCAAGCCGGATTAGCTGTCACCGAACCTGCGCGGCGATTATGCAAGCTGCTGCTTCTCATGCCCGACCAGCCGCTGCTCGCCTTATCTTGGAGCGAACTTCGTCTGGTTGAGGTTCTCCCGCTCATTGTGGCTCACGCCGTGTTTGTCTCGGCGGGGCTGAGACGGTGTCGCCCCCCGGTGCACGGCGGTACGGATGGACCTGACGAACCTTGGGACAGGCACGGCTCGCTGTCACCCCGCTATCGCAGAGCACAACTCCGCCGGGATCGCGACCGGCTCGGGTTCCTCCTTGAGCCGGTCGGATCGTTGAGGCTGAACGGGATGCATTGCCCGCGTGGCAGAGCCGTGCTGTGTTAACCGCCAGCGATCAGCGCTGGTTTTGATCCCGATCCTGGTCCGAACCCTGCGGGTTCCGACCCTGGTTCTGTTGATCCTGCTGCTTCCGATCCTGGCCGCTCTGGTTCTGCTGATCCCGGGATTGGCCTTGGTTCTTCTGGTCCGAACCCTGTGGGTTGCGGCCTTGGTTGTTCTGGCTTTGTTGATTCCGATCCTGGCCTTGGTTGCCTTGGTCTTGCTGACGGTTCGTCATGGCGTTTCTCCTATCGGTGACGCCTCTGCAACGCAGCAGACGCGTCGCCCGCGGACCTTCGCGCCGAAGCAACCGACAAGCAAGCCTAAATTTTCATCTGGAACTTGCAGCTCGCATAAGCATTTTAGATCCCCTCACGACAGCATCAATGCTTGAGCTTACATCGAGAGCACAAGAACCTTGTACAGTTTAGCTTGCAGTTTTTCTTGCGCTCAACAAGCTCTGAGAGAGCCTGATCCCACTGCGCAGACGCTTGTTGCATGACAGGATCAGGCTCGGCATTCTCTGATCACTGGTGGTACAGATGAGGGCCGTCGATGACGTACTGCGTCGGTGTTCTAGTTGAGCAGGGCCTGGTGCTGATCGCCGATACCCGCACCAATGCGGGCCTTGACGACATCTCCACCTACCGCAAGCTCACAACGCTGGCTGTTCCAGGAGAGCGCGTCCTGGTCCTGGCCAGTGCCGGCAATCTGGCCCTGTCGCAGTCCGTCCTCGGACTTCTGGCGGAGGGGCTGCGCAATGACGAGACCGGCGAACCTGAGACCCTGCAGACGGTCCCGACGCTGTTTCAGGCAGCCTTGTTGATCGGTCGGGCCATCCGCCAGGTACGAGCGCTGGAGCAGGCGGCCCTGGAGCAGGCGAACCTGAGGTTCGATGTGACCTTCCTGTTCGGTGGGCAGATCGCCGGCGGGCCGATGGAGCTCTACCTCGTCTACTCAGCCGGCAATTTCATCCGCTGCGGACCCGATGCTCCCTACCTCCAGATCGGCGAGCACAAGTACGGCAAGCCTATTCTGGATCGGGCCGTTCGCTACAACACGGACCTGTATGAGGCCTTGAAGATCAGCCTGATCTCGATGGACTCGACCATGCGCTCGAACATCGGGGTTGGGCTCCCCATTGATCTGGCGATCGCCCGGCGCGATGCGTTCGCCTTCGAAGTGCTCCACCGCATCGAGCCAGGCGAGCCCTATTTCCATGACTTGAGCGAGCGCTGGTCGGCTGCCTTACGCGCCGCCCACAAGAGCATTCCGCGTCCACCCTATGGACAGGAGCCGTCATGAATGCAGGTTGCTGGTGACATCCTGATTCAGCGCTGCTTTCTGAAGCAGATCGTGCTCATCCGCTTGGCTTTGTGCCGAAACATCGATCAAGCCGACATGATCTGGCCTGATGTGTCGTCTTGCCGACAGACAAGCCGCCTATATTCCTGCCACCATCCGATCTGCAGGACAGCATTCATGGAGGCAGGAGGTGAGCGATCAGCCCGAGAGCCGTTTGATCCTCAGCCAGAGCAGCGCAGGTTCCGCCGCATCTGTTGAGGACCATCCCCTGGTGCGATCCTTGCGTTCCATTCTGCGGGAGATTGATGACGAGTACGAGCGGGAGCGCGAGAACCTTCGCAGAACTCTGCCCGATACCAATGTGAAAGATCGGACTCTGGCAATGCTCAAGGCCAGACACCTGCAGCGGCGGGAGACCTATGCCAGGGAACTGTCGGCGCTCCTGGACGGCCGAGAATGACAGAAACCCCCATCAGATTGCCCGATCCGGAGGTCTGCCGGTTTTCCAGCATGGAAGCCAACGTGTTGCGGCACTTGGGCGAGGGAGCCGGGATCGACACGATGGCACGTGAACTTGGCCTGGCGGCACCTCTCGTCCAGGAATACGTCAGGTCCGTTCTGAGGAAGGTGCATGGGAGAGCTGACCAACAGCGCCCATAATCGACCGTCTCATCCATCTCATTTCGCTCATATAGCTTCCGAGCGAGGCACTGTCAGCATTGGTCAATCGCGGGATGTGCCCCCGTGTATCTTCCCGGGTACAGCCACCGCGCACCACTTCAGGCATTCTCAATGTGTCCAAGTGTGGAGGGCTGGGGGCTGTCTTCTCCCTCTGGAACTCGGCACCTCTGCTCACGCGGGGCGCTTCTCTTTGTCGAGGTCCTCGCGTGACGTACAAGCTCTTTCGGCTTGCTGCTGGGTGCTTTGTCATCCGTGAGAATACGGGCGCTCATTCTATCAGCGTGATGGAGTGCATGAAAGCTGAGCTCGCACCAATCAAACGGGACAAGCCTGTTGCCGCATAGACAGAAGAGGCTTCTCGCAATTCCACGCCGATACCTTGCCACTCAGCACCGTTGCTGACAGGAGTCATTCTTATCGGAGCGAGCAGCTCGTCGTTTCAGCCCTGATCAATCGGAAGAACGTCGATTGCACCATCCTCATCGAGTCGGAGCTTGATCCGAGACCTTGTTCGGGGGAGGTTCCCCAGAATTCTAGCCTGCTGGATCGCAGCGGACACTCGACCCGTCGCATAGGCCCTCAGATCCAATTGGGGATCAATCAAGCCGAACGCGATCATTTCCTGATGATGTCGGAGCAACTCATCAACCAACTCGGGATGGATCCCGGCTCCTTCGAGCGCCAGCAGGAAGAGATCAGCGGCCCACTGACAGCCGCAGATGATTGCCAGACGACCGGTTTGGTGCGGATGAGGTTGTTCTGCTGATGTTCGATGAATCCGAATGCTCTTGATCTCAGATCGTGGAAAGCAGATTGAAGCTCATTGAGCAATCAAACGAGGTTCAAAAGCGTCCCGCCATTGCCGTACTTCTCCCGCGGGCGCCAGTTCGATAAGCTCCTTGATGGACGTCCTCATCAGAGCATTCCATGAGGGCCGCTCGAGACTTACGCGCTCCAGGAATGCGGCCCCTGATGGGATGGGCCGTGTCGCTCGATCCGCATCGATGCGGTCACAGTACAGACCCGCTGGTTCTGCTCATCCCGCACCTCGATGACAACATCGCTGGTATCGCGCTTCGCCAGCCGGCTGGTCCCGATCTCAGCCGCCGAGCGGGCCGCCGCGTGCACGGCCGCGTCGAGGCTGTCGAACTCAGCGCCCTCATCATCGCGCACGGGCGGCTTTCCGCTCTGGACATCGAAATAGTACCGCGCCATGGCACTCTCTCCTGTTGGCCAGCCCCTGTTCTGTCTTGATTTTCAACTGGCGTGCCGGGTGCGCGTCCAAGCGCCCTGGCCAAAGGTGCTGTCTTAAAAGCCCTCAGCCAGGGCATCAGCGGAGAGGAAGCCCTCCAACCACCCCAGAGCCATTGACCAACGGCACCAGAGCCTCTGTTCGGGCTGATACGCCACGCGCCCGATACACGCATCTTGCCGTGGCCATGGTAAACAATGTGTATGCGAAGGATCCCACCACATTTCCTTGGCCTCTCATGTCAATTTGCGCATACTTCCGCACAAGTCGTGAGCAACGCTCTCTTGGATTCTGCAGGGATCTCCCGATTTTGCCGGGAGAGGGGGGCGTCCGAGCAACCCTTGGTGCACCTCTGCCACCCTACACTCGCAATTCCATTTGATACTGGCTGCGACAATTGTGCATCGCACAAATCGCGTTCTCCCTCGTTGGCTTGTCAGACACAGGGGAGAGGGGACAATGGGTCACAAGAAAACCGTTCCTGCCGCGTGGAGCCTGCGGCGCACCCGCTATGATCCTCCTGGTCTCGATGAGGCGATTGCGGCGGCGCACGGCCTGACAGACCGGGTCGAGAACCAGATTGCCATCGCTGCAGAATTGATCGGCCTGCCGGAAGATGAAGTCCGAGGTCGCGTGCTGATGGTGCAGGCTCGGACCAGGCAGAGTCGACCAGGGCTTGCCCGAGGACGGCAACCCGAGATCGTGGTCGTTAAACGGCGCGGTTTACGCGCCACCTGAGCCTCCTCATAATGGAACCTTCACGCCGGTCTGCTAGCGCTCAAGACGTCAGGACAACAGCGCGAGCACAAGAAAGAGCGTACACAAACAAGCAGCCTGCAGGGGAAGCGTCAGAGGGCTCCAGACGCATCAGAGGAGCCATGACATGGTCTTGTACACGCTTTGCAAACTCGCCTCCATTAGCCGACCATCTCTGCCTTTGGGCTTCGGGCGTCATCTGAGTTGGATCCGCCATCAGCTTGAGCCCACAGATGAAGAGCGCGATGCGGCGCATCTCGCATCAGCCACAGACCTCCATGAACTGGAGTTCCGGATCCGGGAACTCGACCGTCCAGGTCGGCAGAGACGCGGGCCGTTTCATCACCTCTGACCCATGCATCAAATCACCTACTAACAATCCAGGCGTCTTCGTGCTGGAGCCATGTCCGCGACCCAGTTCGGAGGGGAGAGCGTGATGCAATCTGCCTTCGTGGTTGGCCAGCTTGTCCGCGTCAAAGGGACTGGACGTCTGTGTGAGGTGGTGCGCGTTCTTCCGGTCACAGAGGATGGCATGCTCCTGTACGTGATCAGGAGTGAGCAAGGGGCAGAACGGATTACACGACACCATGAGCTTGCAAGAGCATAAGCTGATCCACAGGGGCGAGCCGCAGCGGCGCAGATGAATGCCCGACTGACGGTATTTGGAAAACCCCCTGCTGGATCAAGTGGTCACTCTCCTGCCCGAGTGCAGGATAAGACCAAGCTGAAGATCGTCGGCTCGTTTTGAATGCCTTGCGAAGCAAGGCAGCCGAGAGGCTTGATCGTCTCCGCTTACAGGACGACCCATTCTTGGTCTTGTTAACGCCGGTTAAGTCCGCGATTCCGCCTGGGATTCCAGCCACTGTCCGCTTTCAGCTGGCTCGCTCGCCGCAGCCACGGCGGAGCTGATGCATCGGGGGATGTCCACGTGAAGAGAGGCAGGCGAAGAGCTGCATGGGGGTCCAACCTCTCCTATCTGAACCCTGAAAGCGAAAGTTACAGGGGGGGGGAACTTGGTGAGCCGCAGCGGCTTCCTGAAATGGTTCTGACGGTGTGCTCATGTCTGATATTCCCTACCCTGATATGCCGCAGCCCGACATCCCTGTGCCTCCGCAGCCTGACTGGCCAGCGCCTGTTCCCGAGACGGAGCCTGAGCCCACCGCGGAGCCGGACCTGCTGCCGCCTGAACCATCCGAGCCACCTGGGGATGATGTTCCGAAGGTCGGCTAGACCTATGCTGGATTTTGGGTGATGGGGCCGATCAGGCGACGTTGTGTGTTGGCGTCGTTGCGATCTCGGTGCCGTCCTGGAATCTGACACCCGCGATTACTTTCGGCAACTGGTTTTCGCCCATCA
>NZ_VOSK01000178.1 GCF_009296175.1 Microvirga tunisiensis
CCGCGGCGCGTAGTTGCGACGGGCGGAGCATCATTTCCTTGGGGAACAGGCGCTCGAACCGCTCCGGCACCTCCGCCGGCGCGAACATTTGTTTGATCAGGCCTGGCAGGATGGCGCGGGCAACCAGAGGAGAGATGGTGTGGCGCATCGCGTCACCAATTACGGGAACAGCCGGCGGTGAGAACAGGAACGTGTCGGCTCGAAGTGTTGGATAGTAGTAGCCGGAGGCAAGCACAAGGCTGCGCACGAGCGCTGGGTACTCCAGGGCAAGGGCGACCGCAACCAGGGTGCCCCAGGAGTGCCCCAGGACAACAGCTTGCTCGACGCCGAGCTGCTTCAAAGCACGCTGGAAGAGCTTGGCGTGGGCTCGTGGGGTCCAGAGCTGGCGGGGTCTGCTGCTGTAGCCATAACCAGGACGATCAATCACGATCACCCTGTACCGGGACGCCAGACGGTCCACGAGACCGCTGACGGTAAAGTCCTGGATCATGGTGCCGTTGCCATGGATCAGCACGATAGGCTCGCCCGCGCCGCGCTCGATGTAGTGCAGGCGCACGCCATCAACATTGAGGAACCGGCCTATCGACGGCGTCCTGCGTTCGGCGGCCCTGGTTTTCTGCCGGTTGTACAGAACAGCAGCTCCCAGTGCTGCGGCCGAGCCTGCCAGAACTGGCGTGAGCCAACGCCAACGGCTCGAATGAGAGCTCTCTTTAGGACGGAGCGCCCTGCCCGACCTTGCAGTCGCCCGCCCATGGTGATGGGTGTTAACCCGTTGCGGTTGGGTCGCGTGAAGGGTCGTCCCAGCTTGGTCGCGCGGGCTTGTCTCGGCGCTCGTCTCAGTGCGGGACATGCATGCTCTCCATGTGGGCTGATCGTGAAGAACGCCCGAGAAGCCAGTCGGTTGCTGCAACGCAGCAAGTTGAAACAATCGCCCTTTCCGAAGAGGCTTCTGCGTGTACGCGGGTGGTTGGCTGAGGTGTGAACAGTGTCCCAGACGGTTGATGCCCCCTATTCCACCGATGCTTTCAGAGAGCCTTATCCAGCGACGTGCTCCTCGTCTTCATCGGAAAGGAGGTCGTCGAGCCTGTCAGCGAGATCGACAACTTGATCTGAGACGGCGCGATAAACCGCAGTGTCGCCAGACTGATCCTCGATCCGAATGCGGTATTCTCCATCAACCCGTGTGACGGCAATGGTGGCGAGGGTCTTCACAATAGGAAATTGGGCCATGCGTATCTCCGTGGGATAACGGGAACGCCTGAGCGCCCGCGAGTGATCCACTTCGATCAAGCGGACTCAAAGGTGGCTGCGCTGGCCCGACGAATGAGAGCCCCGCCAGGGTCGTTAGCGACCACGCGTTGCGACATACACTGTGTTTGTCACCTCGCCATCCTTCTGCAGGTTGTCGAAGGCAACGATATGCGTCTGGCTGGTCGCGAACACCTCGCCAAGTGCCTGTTGAAACTGATCGTCCGGAGGATCATTCGACCACAGGGCAAAGGCGCCTCCGGGATGGAGGTGCGCTGCAAGGCGCGTGAGACCATCGAGGGTGTAGAGCGCTGCATGGCTCGGATGCAGGACGTTCTTCGGCGAGTGGTCGATATCAACCAGGATCGCGTAGTAGTGGCGCCCTGGATGGTCGGCATCGAAACCCGCCTCTGAGGCAGCCCCGGCAAAGAAGTCGCCGAGAACCAGCCGGCAACGTGTATCAGAGGTCAGCTCGGCCCCGAGCGGCAGCAGACCCTGCTGGTGCCACTCGATCACCTCCGCAAGGGCATCGACCACCAGGAGCGAGCCCACCTGCGCATGCTCCAGCACGGCCTGCGCGGTGTACCCGAGGCCAAGGCCCCCGACGACCACATCGAAGGACGTTCCGGTCAGGGCTGCGAGCCCGAGCCGTGCGAGGGCGATCTCGGATGCGTTGAACAGGCTCGACATCAGGAACTCGTCGTTGAGCTTGATCTCGTAGATGTCACCTCCACTCCGGAGATCGCGTCGGCGCCGAAGGCTGAGCGCTCCCATGGGAGTAGGGCGATAATCAAGCTCCTCGAACAGCGCACTCACGGCATGCTCCGCATTGGGCGGTCATAGTGACTTCATTGGCGCATCCGCGATAGCCGGGGAACTGCCGTCCATGATGTGCACCGATTGAGCCTGATCAATATTGAAGCCGCTCCGCCCTGCTGAACAAAGTCCCGGCTTTGAATTGCGTCCTCATCTGGTAAATTCTGTCTCCATTAGAGACAAAGACAAACGGTCCTTGTTATTACTCTAGAAAAGAACTATATCGTTTTATCGGATTTTGGCCGGACAATCGGGTCGTTTCGCTTTTGGTTTTCCAGGCGCACGTTCGGACTTTCTTACCATTACATCGACGAACCGAGAAAAGGCCGCGCTTCTGCGCGCCTTCGCTCACGTGCATCTGCAATAATCGCGAAAGGTTACCCCTATGATTACGGGCACTGTAAAATTCTACAACGACATGAAGGGCTTCGGCTTCATCCAACCGAACGATGGCAGCAAGGACGTGTTCGTTCATGCCACCGCTCTCGAGCGCGCCGGCATGCGCAACCTCGTCGAAGGCCAAAAGGTTGCCTTCGACACGGCCGAAGACCGCCGCTCCGGCAAGATCGCCGTCAACAACATCGAGATGGCGTAACTGCTCATGATGGGCGCAGGACACAGACCTGCGTCGCCTAGCCTTGAAGCCGCTCCCTCGTGGGCGGCTTTTTCGCTTGTACCGGTTAACAGCCAGCAGCGGTTACCCACGCTACCCTACGCCATAACAGTTAAGCTCCAGGAGGAATGAATGTCGCACAAGTATCAGGTTCATCAGTTGGTCCGCATCACCCATCCGCGTATTTCAGACAAACGTGCAAGTGCAAGCGGCATCTACGAGGTAACCCGCCTCATGCCGGCCGATCAGACCGGTGAGTTCTCGTATCGCATCAAATCGTCCGGCTTCGGCGAGCGCGCCGTGCGTGAAAGCGAGATCGCGGCCAGGGCATCAGTCATTTGACCGACGGTGAGGCCTTCTTCCACGGATCCCAGATCTACGATCCTGTCGCGCTGCTTCGTCGCGATGATGAAATCCTGTACGTCGCTCGCGTCGGCAGAAGGCCTCACGGCAGTTTATGATCCTGACCCCCACGGGCGAGCCCGCTTGGCCACACGAGCCGCTCGGCAGCCTCTCGGACGTCGCCTGGGCACTGCGAGCGCACGAGTGGCATCTGGTAACGCCTGAGCTTATCGGACAGCATGAGCGGCTGGCCAAGACCTTGGCACGGCTTCTGACCGAAGAGCTTAGGCGATCAAGCACAGAGGAACCCCCCATGGCTGATCAGCCGACCAATCTCGACACCCATCGCGGCATGGCAGCCCAGAAGGCGACCGACCTTCGCCGTCTGCGGTCCGAGGTCGAAGCCGACCAGGACGCGCTGCGCACGAGACAGACGGAACTCGAAGACCTGCTGGCAGCCGCACCCGCCACCGACTGGCCGGAGGCGGGTGCGAAGGCACGCTATCTGCTTGGCCTCCTGGCGCAGAGCCTGGATGCAAGCGATCTGCGCCGCCGCAGGCTGATCGACCGCGTGCTGGCCGACTTCGACCATCTGCTCGACAAGTCGACCGACGACTGAGATGATCCTTCCCACGGACTGACCGACAACGGAGACCAGCCATGGCCAGAGGCGAACAACGCGGCAACCGCGAGGCAAAGAAGCCGAAGAAGGACAAGCCGAAGGAAGCGATCCCGACCTCACCCTTCGCGAACCAAGGCAAAGGCAGCACACCTGCCAAACCATCCGGCGGCAAGCGATAGCGTCTTCACGCATCATCTGCTGAAGGAACCCTATTCAACCCGTTGACTAGGGCAGAGTCCTACTGGACCGGGCCGCACTCAGTCAGAGTTTGGTGTTGCCACATGCCAGGGATTTTTCGCTGTTGTCACAAGGCTCAAGGTAGAGTTTGCCGCAGAAGCGGCACTCTTTGAGTTCGGCTCGGGCTTCGGCAGGTCTCACCTTGTGAGCCGCCGCTCTAGCGGCAATCCCATCAAGGATAGCCTGAGCGGCATCGTTTGGTTTCTTCATGGGTTCGTCCTCCAACCGCGAGAGGCCCGCGGGTTACAAGTCAGAAGGTCACCCGCTGCCCCGCGCAGGGATGCCGGAAAACCGGCTCCGTGGCACGCAGGCCGCTCTTGGCGCAGCCCAGGCCGTAAAGGTGCTCTGGGCCTCGACGTGGGCCGCCTCGACCCCATCGCATTCTATCTCGTGGATCCTCCTGTGATCCTCCGGGCATGTCTCGCTGTCACGCGAGTTAAAGAAGGAGCGGGGCACGGGGTGCTCCTCTGCCGTAAAGGCGGGAGCACATCGCATCCCTCAGTCGGCAAAAGCCAGAATTCTTGGGCGCCGATGACCTTTATATGGGTTCTCCAAGCCTGATTGCGAGCGGAGTCATGGACGACCATACAGTGCCATCGTCGCGGAAGTTCATTCATGGATGGGTCGCAATGCAGCCCTGGCCAAACCTCGTCGGGATGACCCGCGTGTTCCGGTGAACCCCTTGATCCTGGTCCGAGGGCCTCGCGCTTGACCAGGTGGACGTAAGCTAGAATTTGTCTAGCTCCGCCTGCTCCTCAGCCGCTGCTCGTGGCGAACTCCGCACCTCACCTTCAGCGGCGGTGCTGAGCCGCTGATACACGCCCAGCCCGACAACCATGGCAACCCCGCCAAACAGCAGAAGAGTGGGGTAGAGCATCATGGACATATCTTGCCCCTTACTTGTTTGGAAGACGGCGACCAGAGCCTCCAATAAGACGGCAATGCTGAGGGGGAAACGAACTTGGTGATGCTGCGCCGCGCTTGGCCGGCGTTCCGCATCTGAGTGGGGTCAATCACCTCTTCTTCAAGGATGTATTTGGCGACCTCAAAGATCGCAACGGCGATGACCATGTACCCGACAGAGTCAAGAAGCGCCCGGCCGATATGCTGCTCCGGCGCCCTGAAGGCTGAGACCTGCTGCATGCCGGCATAGACGATGAGGCCGATCGCAATGACGATCAGTACGATGCTGACGGCGCAGAACATTGCTCGTGTAAGGAGTTGATATACCGGCATACAGTGCTCCTAAAGCCTCAGTCGCTGATTAAGCCTCCCCGGCCAGACGGAGCCACCAAACTCTGCGCTCGACCGGTTCGTGCTTCAGGGTAGCCGCCATGCTAGCGATCCCGATCACACTCAGCGGTGAGGGCGATTTCTTAAAGGCCCTTTCTGGAATTGACAGATCCAAATTTCAGCGGCGGCTGAATTCGAGGCAGAGCGCCGTGCCTTGCGATGACGACCAGTCCAGCTTGGCGTCAAGCTGGCGTGCCAACGCCCCAATCAGCTTCATTCCAGTGCCAGAGCCGGAGCGTGCCGGACGAGGTTCAGCGGGCAGCCCCTTGCCATTGTCGGACATGCGAACCCGGATCCCGTTCTCCTCCAACACTTCGACACTCACAGAAATGACACCTCCCTGCGCGCTCTCGCCATCGAAGGCGTATTTCAGGCTGTTGGTGACAAACTCGTTCAGGATGAGGCCGAGCGGCACCGCTATCTCGGGGGCGAGGTCCACCTCCTCGATGGCAAACTCCAGCCGCACCTTGCCGAACTGGCCTTCGTCCACATGGCACAGGTTTTCGACAAGCTGCATCACATACGGGCGCAGCCGGAGAAGATCGGTCGTGCCGGCGACATAAAGCAACTCGTTGACCAGGCGAAGCACCTCGATCCGTTCGCCGACCGTGGCCAATTCCCGGCGCGCCTCCTCCGAGGTGACGTCTCTGGCGCGCATTCTCACAAGGCTGGTGACGATGCCGATATGGTTCTTGACCCGATGTTGCAGTTCCTTGAGCAGGTGCTGGTTGGCCTCAAGGGCTTCCTTCAGGCTGTGGCTCTTGTGCAGTCGATCAATCACCGGCCCCAGGATGGCGGCGTAGGTCCGCAGGAACGCGATGTCCTCCTCCCCGAACTCCCGGGGTTCGCGGCTGTCCACCTGGAGCAGTCCGTACGGCTTTCCGCCGGGCAGGAAGATCGGCACGTTGACGATGGCAACCGCCCCGTGTTCCTTCAGGAAGGCTGGCAACTCGAAGCGGTCTTCCTTGTCGATGTCCTTCGTGATGACCGGCTTTGCAACCTTGATCGAGTAGGTCTCGGAGGAGCGCTCGTTCATCGGCAAGTGCACTGTTCCGACATATCCCGGCTTCCAGCCGACTCCCGCCCGCATGAACACGGACTTTCCGTCCTGCTCGATTTCCAGAACTTTCGCGAGGTCGGTCCCAAGCGCCTCGCCGACGAGGCGGCAGGCTTCCGTCAGGATCTGGTCGAGATCCTCACTGCGCAGGGAAAACTCACCGAAGTCCGCGAGCACCTTCTGCCGCTTAACCATGTGTTCGTGATCTGGCATGATGCCCTTCTTGATTAGCCTGCGATCTAATTTTGCCGTTCAGAGGTATGTTTCGGGGACCTCCGATAAGCCTGGATGTAATCAGACCGGAAGGCTGGTGTTTTATCCTGCTCTCATTGCTACAAGCCTTCCAACCCGAGTGGAATACGACGCAGTTCATGGTGTCTTGACGCTGTATACTTTCTGAATTTGAGGGTATACAGAGTTTTCAGCCGCTGGATTCCCTCCGGTAGGCTTTGGCTTGACGCCACGCAGCCCCGAGCGCCCCAGCACTCTTGACTGAGTGCAGAGAGAAAATGGGCACATTTCATGAGCACCACCGAGAACAAGCCCCCGGTCATCCTCGTCGTCGAAGATGAAACATTGTTACGAATGCTTGCAGGGGACATCCTGACCGAAGACGCGGGATACCGGGTCATCGAAGCCGTCAACGCAGACGAGGCCTTGATCCTGCTCGAGAGCCGACATGACGTGCGCTTGGTCTTCACCGATGTGAACATGCCAGGGGCGCTGAATGGCTTTGCCTTGGCTCGCATCGTGGACATGCGGTTCCCGGGCATCAAGGTCATTGTCACATCAGGACTTGCCCGACCCGGCATCGGAGACCTGCCGAAGGGCAAGCGTTTTCTGCCCAAGCCCTATGCGCCTTCAGCCCTGATCACCATGGTGCAGGAGATGCTGGGCGAGACGGCGAAGCCTGTCATGATCCCGCTCGATCCTCCAACGGTTGAGCAAGGCTCTCCAGTTCTTGCGACGATCTGAAGGTCGTTTGGATGCACAGCGGCATTGGTGCTGTGGGCGGCCTCGCACAGCCGCTTCCCGAGCCGGAAGAATAAACCTTCATCCTTCGCTACACTATAATTTTGCGAAAGGCCGTGTATGGAACCGGCCCCAAGGGGTCTCGCGTTCTCTGAACGGGTGTGAGGGTGTCGCCATGGCTCATGCTCCGAAAGCAGATCATCGCACAAACCGGCTCCTGGCCGCTCTGGTGCCCGAGGACTTCGCGCTTCTTGAGCCCCACCTTGAACTCGTCGACCTCAAGCGGGGTCAGGTGCTGTACGAGACGGGCAACGCTATTAGCCACGCCTACTTCCCGCATGATGCGATGGTCTCTCTGGTGAATGTCATGGAGGATGGCGGCACCGTCGAGGTGGGGCTGTTCGGGCGCGAGGGGGTCTTGGGCCTGCTAGGGGCGCTCGTGACGCGGGAAGCCTTTGGGCGCTACATCGTGCAGATGTCCGGCACCGCCTCGCGCATCTCCTTCGAGCGCCTGAACGAGGTCAGGAACGCCTGCCCCAACCTCCGAGACCTGATCATGCGCTACGGCGAGGCCCTGCTGGCCCAGACCTTCCAGACAGTCTCGTGCAATGCGGTTCATGTGGTGGAGGCTCGCTGCTGCCGTTGGATCCTCAGCATGCACGACAGGGCTGATCAGGACACCTTGCCCCTGACCCACGAGTTTCTGGCTGAAATGCTGGGGGTGCAACGCTCCTCGGTGAGCGTGGTGACGCGCACGCTCCAGACGGCAGGGCTCGTCCAGCAGAGCCGCGGGGGCATTACGGTGATCGACCGAGCTGGCCTCGAAGAGACAGCCTGCGAATGCTACGCCAAGATCCGGCGGATCTATCAGCGCCTGCTGCCCGGCACGTACCCACAGCCGCCGAGCCGCTAGAGGATCCCCAGGATCCGGGAAAAGCTCCCATTCTGAGAACTGAAACTCCTCCCATGAGTGAGGAGGCATCAACTCTGAAGGGGACAGTGCCGTGGCCCGCTACTATCTCGACATCCATGACGGCGAGCAGCTCGTGCGCGATGAAGAGGGTTCCGCGTTCGACGGCCTGGACGCCGCGGTGCATGGGGCGGCCCGCTCGGCGGCTGAGATTGGAACGAGCCGGCTGGCAAAGGGTGACACCAGCTATGTCGTCATCGAGGTGAGGGACCAGCAAGACCAGCGGATCGTCACCGTGACAGCTTCGATGACGATCGAGTGGCATGACCCACTCCCTTAAGCACTTATCCCTGGTGCGCGTAATTCGCGGAAACCCATTTGTGGAACAGGGGCTACTGTCTGCTTCCAGACAGCAACAACTAAACCAGTCGGCAGTTGACGGGTCGCTAAAAGGAGGCGCTCGGCGATGAGCCGCTATTTTCTCCACCTGAAACAGGCGGATCAGTCGGTTGTCGAAGACACGGAAGGTTTGGACCTGCCCAGCCTCCAAGCGGCCCAAGAGGAAGCCTTGCAGGGCATTCGGGACGTCGTGGCGGCAGACATCAAGGGCGGGCATGAGGTGACCTTGGAGGCCATCGTCATCGCGGATAACCAAGGCCGCCAACTTGCCACTGTGCCTGTCAGGGCTGCGCTTCCGAAGAGCCTGTTCCAATCCCTCCTGGAGAACTCGTAATTCGTAGAACTGTCTTTATGAAGCCGAAGGTTGATGACGTAACTTGGCGATCCATGTATGCACGCCATACGGCGGGAGCATCATGAAAATTCTGGTAGTCGAAGACGATCCCTTCATCCGGGACATGGCTGTGACCGAGTTGGAGGACGCCGGTTACGAGGTCATGGAAGCGGCCACTGGCGGGGAAGCTCTGAGGCTCCTGCAAGCTGGGATTGCCGTTGATGCCCTGCTGACCGACGTTCGCCTGCCAGAGGCCAATGGCTGGGCGGTGGCTAGGGCCTACCGGGAGCGCTTTCCCGATTTGCCCGTCCTGTATGTGACAGGCTATGCCGAGCAGATGCAGCCTGTTCCTGGTGGGATCATCCTCTCGAAGCCCTACAGGATGGCTCAGGTGATTGGTGTCTTGGCAACATGGGCGGCTTGAGAGCGGTAAACTTCCGCCAAGACCCTTGATGGAATGCCGAGGCCAAGTGTCGACGGGATCATCTCCCGTTTCGATGAAACCCCTCCTGCCGTTCAGAGCGCCTCTTTCTTCACCAGGTGCAGATAGGTCGGATCGAACTCGCCTGTCCTCTTCAGGCCCTCCCAGTCCAGCACCTTCAGGGTTTTGCCGTGCAGGGCAATCAGGCCCTTCGCCCGGAGTTCTTGTGACACCCGATTCACGTGCACGTTGGACAGGCCCATCGCATCGGCCAGATCCCCTTGGGTCACCGGCAGCTCAAAGGCATGGTCCTCCACCAGTTCGACCGCTCGCAACCGCACCAGCAGCTCGCAGAGCAGATGCGCCATGCGGGCCAGCGATTGACGCCGGCCGACATTGACCACCCACTGCCGAAACACCGCCGCATCGATCAGGGTATCGCGCCAGAACAGATCGCCAAGTCGAGGATGGTTGCGCATGAGGCTGCGCATGTCATCATGCTGGATGAAGGCCAGCTTGCATGGGATCAACGTGCCCAGGTTATGATCCATCACCTCCAGGTGCAGGCTCTGGAGGTCGGGGATGTCGCCGCTGATGTGGAACGACTGGATCTGGCGCTTGCCCTGAGCCGTGACATTGTAGCGACAGGCGAAGCCCTCGACGATCAGGCAGCACTCGGAGGGGGTGTCGCCTTCGCTGACGATGTCCTGATCCGCCGGGACGGTTTTCAGCCGCAGTGGCAGGCGCAGCAGGGCGGCCCTCTCTTCGTCCGTGAGCCGGGCAATGCTCTCCAGCTTGCGGATCAGCGCGGCGGTATGGGGATGGATGGCATCCACGACAGGCTCCCAGATGATCAGGCGGGAGCGCATGTCTCTCAGCCGCCAGCGCCTGAGGCTCGGTTGCTGACAATGCCCTGAGTATCACAGGTGAGTGGGCCTGGAGCAAGGCAGGGGGCCAGAAGGAAACGGCGTTGTTGAGCCCGGCCTGCTATCGCTTCGACGCGCGAGGGAGCGCGCTTCACTCCCGATGGCGAGGGCTTTGAGTTCGCCAGCCTCGACGCTGCTCCGAACGAAGCCAGATCCAGGAAGTTGATCCACCGTCGTTGGCATGAGTGAACCAGGCACCGACGATTGAGAGATTCGTGTGCTCTCGCCTGTCGGCAAAAGAGTGTTCCATGCCTCGCTATTTCTTCCATACCTTCAACGGGTCCGCCCATCCCGATACCGAGGGAACCGAGCTCCCCGGGCTCGAGGCGGCGCGTGAGGAAGCCGTCCAGACCGCCGGTGAGATCATTCGTGGTCAGAGCATAAAATCGTGGAAGGGTTCCGATTGGCACATGGAGGTCACCGATGCCGCCGGACAGGCCTTGTTCAGGCTTCGCTTCTCCCTGGAGGAGTTGAGTGGCGAGACCCATAATTTTGCAGGACCTCCCCTATGAAGTCGCATAACGTGTCTTCGACCGTATGCTGCCAAGAATTCCTGTCGGATTCCCACGCGAAGGAGCGCGCCATGGCCCCGTCATCCAAATCCAAGAATGCCGCCGAGGCGGGAAACTAAGCCGAAGACAACTGCCTCGTCCCAGTAGTTGAGCGACGTGCCCATCGGGCGCTCGCGGGCGTGCAGGGCAAGAACCACGCAGAGAACGGCAGCCAGCCTTGTCACCTCGGAGAACAGGTTCGGGCCTCCTGACCCCATCTGGAGGCCACAGATGATCAAGAACACCGCAAGCTTGAGACTGAAACGAACGACCACGTGCCGGGACCTGGCAGGAAGGCGCTGGCTGACCGGTTCCATGGGTCACCCCCGGGATCGAGGCGGGCGCGAGGGACCGATCGCCTTCCGGAGCTCGCCGATGAGGCGGGCCGGCAGCACGGGCTTGGACAGCGCAATCAAGTCGGGGTGACGGTGGCGGACGTCCTCCGGGACAGCACCGCCGGTGTAGATCACGGTTGGGATGCCCCGTGCGCTCAAGGCCTCCAGAATCGGCGTCACTGAGCCGTCGGCGAGGTTCACGTCCAGCACGGCCGCATCAAGCACCGCGACGTCCCTGATGAGCTGGCGCGCCTCGCGAATGCTGGCAGCCGGTCCGACCGGCACCCCCTCTGCCTCGGTGAGCATCTCGCTGATGCTCAACGCGATGAGCGCCTCATCCTCGACCACGAGAACACGGGATCCTGCCAGCATCGCGCTTCATCCTCTTTGAAGCTGGCCAACGAGTACCTGCGAGTGGATGTTCCTGGTTGTGGGTCGATGACACCCTTTTTCATGATTGTCGCCTTGGGCACGCTTGCGCTTGCTTTGGCTCATCAGGGCACGGCGGCTCTCGTGCCGGATATGACGCTGCTCCGGCCGCTGGAACCGTTCAGTGCTTCAGGCCGAAGGCATCTCTGATTGCACAGTCCAGAGCTTCCTGGCTGAATGGCTTTTGAAAGGGTCATGCCGATCGCCGCGTAGAATCCATGCTAACCAGCCTCCGGAAAACTCGGCGCGTTCCACGGCCTGGATCTGGCCTTTCGGGCTTTGGTCCGCAGTGTCGCGCATCCACGGGTGATTGACCTCGTCTGCTGCATAACTCCGTACACCGGGCGCTTTGCGCATCAGCCCGACCAAGCTCCACTGCCCCCAGGCGTGGAGGAGCGCCCTGGTTGAGGGATTGGAAGAGCCTTCGGCAAGGGGGGTTCATTGTCAGCTGCGAATTTCTCGAAGCACAGGGAATACAACCGGAGCCAAGGTGTCTTAGGCGAGGAGCCATGTGCAGGTGGATCGGCCATACCTGCGTCAGCGAAATATTTCTTCCATCTTGTCTCTGATCGTGGGCTGATCCCTGATGAGGAAGGGATCAGTCTGTGGACCGCCGAAGGCTTTTGCGTCCATCTGGTCCGTATCGTTCAAACCGTGGATGAGGTGCTCAAAGGGAGCCTCACGTCGGACGAGCGCCAGGGCTGGCATCTTGAGGTCACGGATGACGCGGGGCGACGGGTGATGAGCATCTCCCTGACCGATTTCGATGAAAACCGGAGTTTTCTTCCTCTGCATTGAGGCCGCGAATTTCTGAGAAGACGGTGTATGAAACGCGCAAGGCGAGCGTCGGCGAGCTTCGTGTTATGAGAGCCGCCGGAGGCGAGGGCGGCCCACCTCCGGCGGTCCGACCGCGCTTACGCAGGTCGCACACGCGACGGTCATCCTCACCTTAGCACTACGCGGAGAGGCCGGGATCCATCCTTAGCCAGATAGCTATCGGCCTTTGATCGCAATTTCGCAGAAGCGCCTTTATGGAAAGAACCCCAAAGAATGAGCGCTTCGGTTCGATGCCGAGGCACTTAAGGTAGGGAAGACCACAAGGAGGTCTTCGATTTGCCGATGTCCCTCCCCGGCTGCTGTAAGCCAGATCGCACCGCGCGTGTGGTGCAGGTCACAGAAGGACAAGTGGTTTCGTGCGATATCGGGATCCATCACAGGAGGTCTCCATGACCCTCACCATCCTTGATCCCCGCTCCGGCCAGCAGGTTACCATCACGGTTCCCAGTGTTCCTCCATCCAGCACGAGGAGGCCGTGATGAAGCAGTCCTCAAAGCGACGGGTCCGGCGCTGCTTTCTTCAACACCTCGGGAGAGGAACATGAAATCGGCCCAGACCTACCAAGCTAAGGCTGCCGAGATCGAGCGCCTTGCCAGGGATTTGTGTCAGCCGCCAGAGCTCCGGGCGGAGCTTCGGACCGTCGCGCGCCAGTGGCGTCATCGTGCCGAACTGGCCGACTGGACCGCGTGTCAGCTAGCCGTTCCTATTCACCAGAGTTTGTTTCGGGGCCTATTTGGTAGCGCGGGCGTGCCGATCCGCTGCGTTTCTTTCACCGCGGCAAGGTCTGGAACGTGGGGAACGCGTTGGCAGGGACGGGATGGGATGACCGGGGCGATGGCAGCCCCGGCGCTCAGGGCGAGGCCGCCCGGGGCTGGGGTGCCAGAGCGCTCGCAAGACGCCGGACGAGATCCGCTTCCGGACAGCACGAGGCAAAGGCCAGTCGGATGCGGCTGGTGGTTTCCTGCACCCGCACGGCGATCTTGAGCAGGCGCAACCGCAGCGTTGCGAACTCCGCCCGGGCGAGAT